>NZ_JBBYAF010000004.1:0-149118 GCF_038405515.1 Rossellomorea oryzaecorticis
CTAAGCCCTGTAGCTGGACAGGTGACCCCTTTGAATTTAAATAGGCTCACCAACCGCCCGCGGAAAGCGAAGTCTTGCACGGAAATCATTAGCGGTAATAAGAACCTCCACTGAAATTATTCGTCTTTTGGTATGTGTTATATGTTTAGTCCCCGCCTCTTTCATACCAGCTACCTTTTAGAACAGTTAATCTAACGTCCCCTTGGTGAAAATTAAGTCATTGCTCCTGATGGTGATTAAATCATTTCTACTATAACAATTCTCCAAGAGAAGTCTCATTGCCTGTGCCCGGATCGATTTTTCGAGTATGTTCCTAACGTACCTTCCATTTGAAAATGCCATCGGGGATAGATTATTCTTTGCTGAGTATAAATGGTCCCGGATTTTCCGTTCGGCATCAGAACTTAATAAGTATTGTTTTTCATCCAGCATCCTTTTTACGATTTCCATCAATTGATCGACAGAATAATCTGGAAAGTGAAATACGAGAGGAAACCTTGATTGCAACCCTGGATTCAACGTGAGAAAATGATCCATCTCTTTTGAATATCCAGCAAGGATCAGGATGAACTCATGCTGCTTATCTTCCATATGCTTGACCAGGGTATCGATCGCTTCCTTCCCGAAATCCTTTTCTCCCCCTCTTCCCAAAGAATACGCTTCATCAACGAATAAGATCCCGCCTAAAGATTTTTTGATCAAATCCCTTGTTTTTTGGGCAGTATGGCCAATATATTCCCCAACCAAATCCGCTCTTTCAGCTTCGATTAAATGACCTTTCGATAAAACATTCATCTTCAAAAATAGTTTGCCGATGATTCTTGCCACAGTCGTTTTCCCTGTACCCGGATTGCCTTTAAACATCATGTGAAGTGCTTGCTTCCCAGCTTTCAGCCCCATTGCCTCACGCTTCTTGTTCACATATATCCATGCATAGATCTCTTTAACCATCTTTTTCATTTCTTCCATCCCGACAAGAGATCCTAACTCTTCTTCAATCTCCTTTAACGCAACATGCTCCTGAGGGAATGATTGGTGCAGGGAATCCGGCTTAAGTGTATCTTTAACTGAATTACGCTTTTGTGAATTAAGTACAATGCTGATTTGTCCATTATTTTTCATTCTCATTGGTTGCTGATCCAAAAATTTCACCTCACTATTCTACAGACAGTATACGCTTAGAGGCCTTTTGGGTGACAAATGCCTATATTCTCTCCTTTATTTCGACAGGCAGCGATAAACGAAAGAAAACGAAATGAAAAAAACGCAGAATTCTGTCATATCATGCGCTTTCCCGAGAAATATACAGAATACTGAACGTTCATGAACAACTATACAATGAAAACAATCCCTGCTATATCTTCATGTTATTTAATCTAGAAAATATACAGATGGATTCTCATATCATTCTATTCAACCTTTATCTAATTCATTAATTAAAAGTATATTTTTTTAAAGATTATTTGTTTTAAAATAAAGTCAGAGTTAAACGGAGAAAGCTGAATTCCTTAACTCGAGAATGAATTTCAGCTCCCGGTTCATCTTCAAAATAAAAAAGCTGCCCGATGCATAAAGGCAGCTTTATCAGTATCAAATGATTAAAACCAGAACTAAACGTTTAGTTACTTTCTTCAAAATTTATTTGAACATTTCGCTGAGGAGCGAATGTCGAAATGGCATGCTTATAGACAAGCTGCTGTTTCCCTTCACATTCAAATAGAACGGTAAAATTGTCAAATCCCTTTACCTGGCCGCGGATTTGGAAGCCATTTAAAAGGAATACCGTACATAGTGAACTGTCTTTTCGCAATTGGTTCAGGAATTGATCTTGGATATTAATGGATTGTTTCATGTTTAGTCCTCCTCCTCTATCTCTACTTACTTATTCGACTTTAGTTCAATCTTTCCTGCAATAAATTTGGAAATCTCTTTAATAATTTTTTGGTGTGATTCATCGGTCACATCAAACCAGGTTACATCCATCTTATTACGGAACCACGTTAACTGCCTCTTTGCATATCTTCGTGAATTCTGCTTTAAGTTCTCGATGGCACGATCTAAACTTATGCTTCCATCGAGGTATTCATAAATCTCTTTATAACCGATAGCTTGAACGGATTGGACATCACGCACTCCAAGGTCAAATAAAGTTTTCACCTCTTTGATGAGCCCTTCATCTATCATTAAATCAACCCTCATATTAATTCGGTTATAAAGTTTCTCCCGATCCATGGTCAGGCCAATCAACGCTGTGTCATAAAGCAGTTCATCTGATTGACTTTGCTGATAGCCGGTCATTGTATTTCCGGTACAATGAAAGATTTCCAAAGCCCGGATCACCCTTCTTATATTGTTAGGATGGATATTTTTTGCTGCTTCCGGATCAACGCGCTGGAGGTGATCAAAAAGAGGGGCAATACCTTTTTCCTCGACTTTTTCTTCCAATCTTGAACGATATTCAGGATCGCCTGGTGCATCCGTAAACTGATAATCAAAAATGACGGATTGAATATACAGTCCTGTTCCACCAACAATCATAGGCATCTTACCGCGTGAATCGATTTCTGCGATTTTTTCTCTGACAAGCTGTTGAAATTCTGCTGCCGAAAACGATTCGTGAGGGTCCTTAATATCAATGAGATGGTGCGGAATCCCTTCCATTTCTTCCTCGGTTATTTTCGCAGTACCGATGTCCATTCCTTTGTATATTTGCATGGAGTCCCCGCTGATGATTTCTGCATCAAACGTTTTGGCAAGCTGAATGCTTGTTCTGGTTTTCCCTACGGCGGTCGGGCCGATGAGCACGATCAGTTTTGGTTTGGTAGTGTGAGGCATACTTTCACTGCTTTCTATGTAAATCTTCCCTTACATATTATCGTACCATAATAGTTTATAAAATCACATCTTGTTAGTATACCCTTTTTCTATTTTTTTATTCGGTTTCTTGTATCTTGATTAAAGAAGTCGTCTTATACCCTTATAACTGAGTTTGTATAAAGGGGATAAGACGCCAGTTTATTCAGCCTTTAATACTAATTTATTTTTAGCTTCAACATCAGTTATAGACGTTTTGTGATACTCCCCCTTCACCCAGGCATCTATTTGATTATCATACCAATCACTCTTGAAGTGGCCAGCCTGGCCCGGCCCTACAATATGATACCCTTCAGACATGTTTGCAGCGTCAATTACAAACCTCCAGGAAGCACCGTGGTTAACAATTCCTTCCTGATTATAACTCGCTGCCTGGACCGTGACCCTGCTTCCTCCGACAGGGATGGGATCTTTTCTGTTAAAGAACCATTCCAATATTGGTGAAGCTCCAGATATAGGGTGCTCAAAATAAACTTTATGGAAATCCCCCCATTTCCACTTACCCATGTCGGTACCATAAGACTCCTCCAATTCGAGTAAGGCCTTGTTTAAGGAACTCTGCAGATACTCATGATATCCACCGTAAGGTTCAAACCAGGAAGATACTTCCCCTTCATGAGCTTTCCGCAGCATTTCATCTACAATACTTTGACGGCCTTCAAAAAGTTCCATCAATTCTGGTGGTACCTCTTTCTTAAACATCTCCTTGGATAGGATGTTCATCCATGAGTGAAACAGCAATGGTGCTGATTTAGATTTTTCATCTTTATAGTCCCACTTTGCCAGGATTTCAATAGCTTGTTCTTGTTTGGAAGTTAATTCTTGGTCTCTTAAATCTCTTAAAAAAATCGGCACAAATTCAGCGGCGTGTAAATTGACTTGGTCCATTTGGAGCTCTTTCATATTCTGTACCGTTAAATCATCTTTCCCTTCCAGATACCGAGCGATTCTCATGTATCGGTAAGGCTGTGCCCAATGATGACTGATATGATAAGGATAGCTTTCGTCAATGACTCTGTTATTTGCAGTAGCTACAAACCCTTTCTCAGGGTTTACGACAGTAGGAAGTTTGTCGAATGGTATAAATCCTTTCCATTCGTATTCCTTGTCCCATCCCGGAACCGGCAGCATTCCGTCCCCTTTATTACGAATCGGTATTTTACCATTTGCTTTATAAGCAATGGTCCCGTCTTGTGAGGCAAAGACAAAGTTTTGGGTAGGCGTATGAAAGTCTTCCAGTGCTTTCTCGAACTCTTCCCAGTTACCTGCTTTATTAATGTTGATGATGGCCTGAAGTTCTAAACTCGGATCTAAAGCGGTCCATCTTAGGGAGAGCGCATGTTCTTCATCTGATTGCCCGGCAAAATCGGAAATGATAGGTCCATGTCTTGTAATAATCACTTCATATGGGATCTCATCCTTCCCTTTCACGAGAATGGGTTCCTGAATGAAAGTTGCTTCCTCCCACCGGTTATCATATAGAAAAAGTGAAGAATCCTTTTTGTGTCTTTTTTCTATATATAAATCCTGTACATCAGGGCCAGTATTAGTTACTCCCCAGGCGATTTTTTCATTATGACCTAAGATGATTCCTGGAATTCCGGCGAAGATCACTCCGCTTACATTCACTTCGGGTGATTTTAAATGCATCTGATACCAAATGGAAGGTGTCCCCAGTGATAAATGCGGATCATCAGCAAGCAATGGTTTTCCGTTTGCCGTTTTTTCCCCGCTGACCACCCAGTTGTTGCTCCCATTAAATTCAGGAGGAATCACGGCTCCAGCAAAAGATTCTTCAATGTTGATTGAAAGGTCCCCGATGGAAGAAAGGATCTCTGGAGCACCTTCAGGGTACGAAGGGAATAGGTCATATGCCTTATCCTCAGATAGATTCTTCAAGGCCCAGTACCTGAAAGCCTGCCCCTGCCAGTGCCCCCCTAAATCAAATGCCATATATTTACCTATGGTTAATGAATCTATGGGCGTCCACTTTTCCGGCTTGTACCCCAGAAGTGTAAATTCGACCGGCATCCTGCCATCCTCTTTCGCTTCCTTTATGTATGCATTGACTCCTTCTGCAAACCATTCAAGGATTTGTTTTGTTTCATCAGGATAGGCTGTATAAGAAACTTCAGCAGCCCTGCGCAGTCCCAAAGTGCGGAAAAATTTATCACGTTCTACTGTTTTTTCACCTATGACTTCACTTAATCGGCCTGATGCCTGCCTTCGGCTTAAGTCCATTTGAAATAATCGGTCTTGAGCCTGGACATAACCCTGGGCTATAAACAAATCCTTTTCATTCTTTGCCGATATATGAGCAACGCCTTGATTATCTCTGATAATCTCTACATTTTGAGACAAAGCGTTTAATGAAACGGTTCCAGAAGTCAAAGGTAATGATCTCTCAACATAGAAGTTTACCCCTATGATCCCTCCTGCCAAAAGAAAAACCAATATCCCAAGCGTCCATAGTAAAATTACAGACCGTTTCTTCTTTTTTATCGGTTGAAGCTCTACTCCACCATTCATCTTACTCCCCCTGTATATTTTATGGAAAATTCAGAAATATCCGTCCTTGTTTACATATTAGCTTTTTATTAGTAATTTCCTTCTTATTTTCAAAATATGGAAGAGCAAAAGATCAAAATGGATTCAATTCGCTTTCGTTCTTTTCACCCGCTGTTTGTAGGATGGTAAGTAATCTGTATGACTTATAATGAGGCTTATACCGCTTGCCAGAAAGAAGATGGAGCACCCGTAAAAAATATAATGGATTGTAAAGTAATTCAATAATAGGCCGGTCCCCATGACGGCAAAACTTGAGCATAACGACGTCCAAAAGTGGTAGTTTCCTATCATCTTTCCCCTGCTGCCATCATAAGAGAATTCACTGAGTACCAGCTTTTCACTCGTCTTCTGTACGGCTCCCAGCACACCGAGAACAATCTGAATGATATAGACAATCTCGATTGTGGTAACAGATGGTATGAGGAGAAAGAGAAAACTCATTCCAATAGCGTATAAGATCAGAAGTCTCATCCCACCTGACTTATCTGCTAATCTCCCAATCAGGCGATGACTGAGCGCTGCACTCAAGGTGAACAATCCATACGCAAACCCAAAGGAAGAAAAGGACCTGCCTATATTCTGAATAAACAGCAAATAGAACGGAAATGATACACTAGCCGCTGTCATTGCGAAACTTTGTGATAATATGAACCACTTCATAGACCATACTCCTGATAAAATTGATTCATGAATCTTTCTTCAGGATCCAGCTTTCTCTTCTTTCGAAAGAATTCGTCACTGTTTGGATAAGCTTCCTTCAGCTGATCTCTTGTTGGATACTCATAATAAGGTAAATAATAACTGCCTCCATGGTCTAATGTAATATCAATCATCCCCCTTACTGTTTCCCCTGTCTTTAAAATATCCTCTTCACTCATACCTTGATTAATGAGGAGCACGAGCGCAAACATATCCTCATTTGCAAATGACATGAGCGCATCATTGTTACGGCCAACATACCTGACAGTAATATTGATCAGATTTAATTCTCTGTCCTGAAGATAGGTCCTTAAGTCATTGATATATTTCTCATACTCATCTACAGGGACAAAGTACTCCTGCAAAATATCAGTATCATTCTCAGCCTCATATTCAAGGAATTCAGATTCAGATCTCATGACGTTATTTCTCGTCACCAATTTCTCATTCCTGTTATGAAAGAATGCTTTCTGCATATCCCAAAATGCATCTTTTCCCCAATCAAAGTCACGTGATACCCCGAGCAGGAACTTCGTTAAAAAAGTGAATCTCTCCTCTTTAAGTTTTCTGTATTGGCTGTATTCCTTTTGATTTTCACTAGAATAATAGTCAGTTACATACATCTCTTTCAAAAAGGAATCCGGAGCTGTCGAAATCCTCGCGAGATGCATCTTCACCTCATTATCTTCTAATACATGCTCCTTAAAATAGCCTGGGTATTCTTCGAATGACATTTCTTCTATTCTCATCGCATATAATTCATCTTCTGTTAATTGAAGTTCCACATCCAAAATGACTCCGAACAGGCCATACCCTCCTATTACCAAAGGGAAGTATTCACTGTTTTCACTCCTGGATACTTTGATGACCTTTCCGTCCGGTTTCAATAATCTGAACCAGTTAACTGTCTCGATTAAGGAGCCGTTACGAATATCCCTGCCATGAACATTTACAGAAAGCGAACCTCCGATGGTAAATATATTCTGTGATTGCATCACTTTCACCGCTAAACCATAGGGGTTGACCGCGCGTTGAATATCATCCCAGGTTGCCCCGCTCTGTACGTGTATCGTCTTATTGTCAGGATCAACGTGAAGAATTTCATTATAATCTGTCATATCCATAACCACTGCATCAGGATAGTAGGTATGTCCCCCCTGACTGTGTCGTTTTCCGGCAATCGAAATTTTTAAATCATTTTCATTCGCCTCGTTGACTGTTTCTATCATACTGTCCTCTTCTTTTCCCTTAACTATTTTCTTGATTTTAGTTGGCATTAACCGCCCCACATCGGTAATGACATCTTCTGTTTTGTCTGCAGCCATAAAAGTAAAAACTGAAGAGTAAATGAGTAAGAGACTAAGTATAAAAATGAATCTTTTTTTCTTTATGAGATTTATAAACATTTCCAACTCTCCTAACTAATTCCTTTTAGTGTAATTTTACACTAAAAAAGAAATAATTCAATATGGAGTTGGAAAAATATCTATTTCGTTTAGTTTCCATAATATTATTATTGTATCTAGTGAAAAAATGAGGTTTGGACAAATCTATAAAACCACTGTCTGAGGACGAACATTTTAGAGCCGGCTCTAAATACCGCTAATGATTTCCGTGCAAGACTTCGCTTTCCGCGGGTAGCCCGTGAGCCTCCTCGGCTTTGCCTGCGGAAAGAAAAGCGGAGGGGCTTTGCACAGCGGCGGGTGGCATAAGGCGAATCAGCCACGAAGGCGTTCTATGCCTTCTTGGTCGATTTGACTTATGACATGTGCTACTAAGCCCTGCAGCTGGACAGGTCTCACATTAGCTACTCTTCCCGCAGGAGTCTTCGTCTTGCACTCCAATCAACCGCTGGAACAAGCTAATAAGTACGTGTTTGTTCTAACAAAACAAAAAACCCGAACTAATTCGAATTCTAAAAAAAAGAATTTGAATTTTAGTTCGGATTTATATTTAACCAACACACATATGTCCCAGTCAGTCTCTTTTTAATTACATGATTCGTTTGAACATTTTTTCCATTTCATAGGTAGAGTAATGGATGATGATAGGACGACCGTGAGGACATGTGAAAGGGTCGGTGGTTCTTCTCAATTCGTCCAGTAATGCAAGAATTTCATCATTACGAAGATGATGATTCGCCTTGATGGAGCCTTTGCAGCTCATCATGATTGCCGCCTCCTCCCGAAGCTTCCAGATATCCACACGGTTCATCTTAAGTACTTGTTGAATCATATCTTCGATGGTATCTTTTTCTTCCCCTGGCGGAAACCATTGGGGATGGGCCCTGACTATATAGCTGTTTTGCCCAAACTCTTCAAGGAAGACCCCCACTTCTTCAAGCGCTGACCGGTTTTCATTGATTTTAATACATTCATCCGTAGAATACTCCAAAGTCAGCGGCACTAACAGTTCTTGAAGTTCCTTCGCCACTTGTCCTACTTTTTCTTTAAAAAATTCATATTTTATGCGCTCCTGGGCGGCATGCTGATCGATAATATACAGCCCTTGATCATTTTGGGCAAAAATGTAAGTACCGTGCATCTGGCCTACAGGATAGAGCGGCGGCACCCGTGGTGAGTCAGTAACTTCCTGCTCAAAAACTTCGACCGTTTCCCCAAATGGCTCTTCTTGCGTCCCTTCATCCATTTCATCTGTTTTGGATGGCTTTAACTCTGGAGATGGAGGATTTATATCTTCTTTCTCTTCACGTACATCATAAAGATCATTCTTGACCTCTTGTCCAAGACCTTGTTCCCTTACTGACCAGGAAGATGGACGTACCTCCTTCTTAACGGATCCAGATCCAGGTTCCAGGTCCATGAAGGTTTGTTCAGACTTTGCTTTTGCTGGTTTTGGAACCGGGGCTCCGGAAGGGATGAGCTCCTTTTGCTTAAAGACACGCTTTATCCCCTCTGTCACAAGAGCATTTAATTCATTCTCCTTACTGATCCGCACTTCCATTTTGGAAGGATGTACATTTACATCCACGAGCACGGGATCCATATCGATGTTCAATAATACAATGGGGTGCCTGCCGATCGGCAGTAACGTATGATACCCCTCACCTATCGCTTTTGCCAGGGCGTAATTTTTAATGAACCGCCCGTTTATCATTGTGGAAATATAATTTCTGGATGCACGAGTGACCTCGGGAAGAGAAATATACCCGTTTACACGGAAATCAAGCGTACTTACATCGATGGGAACCATTTTTTTTGCGATACCTACACCATATATAGCCGCCAATACTTGAAGAACATCACCATTTCCATTTGTGTGAAGAAGTGATTTGCCATTATGAAGAAGTTTAATAGAGACATCAGGATGAGCAAGCGCTATGCGATTTACTACATCAGTGATGTTTCCAAGTTCTGTATGAATGGTCTTTAAGTATTTCAAACGGGCTGGTGTGTTAAAGAAAATCTGGGAAACCGTGATATCGGTGCCCTTTCTTGATGATGTCTTTTCAAGCTTTTTAATCACTCCGCCCTGCAGCTCAATAAACGTGCCCGGCCCTTCACCTGTACTTGTACTCAATGTAAAATGGGAAACTGAGGCAATACTGGGCAGGGCTTCTCCTCTAAAACCAAGGGTCCGGATGCGGAATAGATCATTTTCATCTTTTATCTTACTGGTGGCGTGGCGCCTAAAAGCCGTCTTAACATCTTCTTCTTCGATCCCATCCCCATTATCGATGATGCGGATTGAGTTGAGACCCGCTTCTTCTATATGAATTTCTATTACGTTTCCATTGGCATCAATACTATTTTCCAAGAGTTCTTTTACGACTGAAGCGGGCCTTTCAACAACCTCGCCTGCGGCAATTTTGTTTGAAAGCGAGTCATCTAGTTGAAAGATTTTTGCCACGTTTACACCGCCTTTAGTTTTTTAACTTTTTTTGAATACCATATAAAGTGTTCATGGCATCCAATGGAGTCATTTCAAGAATATCGAGTTTTTTAAGTTCATCCAATAATTTCTTTTCTTTAGATGAAATGGTTGTTTCCTTTGTTTGCTTCTTTTCTGCTTGAAAGAAGGATAGCTGAGAGATTTCCTCATTGATCTCCAAGGCTTCGGACTCTTTCTGTTTAGTGACAGCTGCTTCTTGATTGGATATGGATAGCTGGTCTTCTTTTTGCTCCAGCTGTGATAATATTTCATTCGCTCGCAAGATAAGTGCTTGCGGCAGATCTGCAAGTTCAGCTACATGAATACCATAACTCTTATCGGCTGCTCCTTCTTTTATTTTATGAAGGAAGACAAGCTTTCCATTCTGCTCCATCGCACTGACATGCACATTTTTCACCTTATATAAATCATCTTCCAGGATGGTCAGTTCGTGGTAATGCGTGGAGAACAGAGTTTTTGCGCCGATATTTTCATGAATGTATTCTATAATCGCCTGTGCAAGTGCCATCCCATCATAAGTCGAAGTTCCACGTCCTATTTCATCGAATAGAATCAGACTCTGCTGCGTCGCATTGACGATTGCATTCTTTGCTTCAAGCATTTCAACCATGAATGTACTCTGTCCTGAAATAAGATCATCTGCAGCTCCGATACGGGTAAATACTTGATCAAAAATCGGCAGGTCTGCTTTATGTGCAGGTACATAACAACCAATCTGCGCAAGGATCGATGTCAAGGCAATTTGGCGCATGTACGTACTTTTACCGGACATGTTTGGCCCAGTGATTAGCAGCATTTCCCGTTCTGCATCCATGTAGCAATCGTTTGGTACATATTCCTGTGCACCCATGACTTTTTCAACGACCGGATGACGACCGTCTTTAAGAATGATTTTACGTTCACTATTAAAAGAAGGCTTGTTGTAATGCCTTTTTTCGCTTATCGTTGCGAAACATTGAAGAACGTCAAGTTCACTCACGAGCCTGGCCAATTTCTGAAGTCGGGGAATATACTCTTTTACAGTTTCACGTATCGCTGTAAATAGTTCATACTCTAAATCCACTGACTTCTCATCAGCTTGAAGAATGAGAGATTCTTTCTCCTTCAATTCGGGTGTAATGAATCGTTCTGCATTTGTTAATGTTTGCTTTCTTTCATAGCGGTTCTCTTCTAAGTGTTGAAGATTGGCTTTTGTCACCTCGATATAGTAACCGAATACACGATTAAAACCGACTTTCAGTGACCTGATTCCTGTTCGTTCACGCTCTTTACGTTCAAGTTCTGCAATCCAGCTTTTACCGTTTTTACTTGCATCCCGGTATTGATCCAATTCATCATGGTAACCATCCCTGATAATGCTGCCTTCTTTGATTGAAAGGGGAGGGTTGTCCACAAGTGCCTGCTCCAATAAATCCGTCAGGTCTTCACATGGATCCAGTTCTGCAACGAGTTCATCTGTCGCTTCATTTTCCATAGACTCTACAAGGTGCCTGAGTACAGGGATCTGCTGAAGTGATTTTTTCAGTTGGATGAGATCACGTGCATTTACGTTTCCGAAGGCAACCCTTCCTGCTAAACGCTCTAAATCATACACTTCTTTGAGCCGTTCCCTCAGATCCTGTCTCTCAAAGAATCTTTCTAACAGTACTTCTACCACCGTTTGCCGTTTTTGAATTTCTTTTTGTTGGATAAGGGGACGGTCAATCCACTGTTTAAGGAGGCGGGCTCCCATGGCCGTCATCGTTTCATCAAGCAGCCAGAGCAGTGAACCCTTCTTCCCTTTGGAACGGATCGTTTCGGTTAATTCTAGATTTCTTTTGGAATAGTAATCCATCTTCATGTATTGAGAAATCTGATACGTCTCTACTTCCTGTAAATGATCAAGACTTCTTTTCTGAGTACGGAAAAGATACTGAAAAAGTCTCGCGGAAGCCTCTTTCAGTTTATCTTGTTCAAGGGCTGCAAGAAGATGGGAAAAGGATGAATCAATTTGACTTTCCTGTTCAAATGAAAGCGTAATCTCATTTCTTTCGTTAATCCTTTTTTGCGTTTCTTCCTCAATATCGGGTGGAAGCACGACTTCTTTTGCGCCAATGGTCGATAGTTCATTTAATAATGTTTGAATCCCTTCTGTCACGAGGGTCACTTTAGATTCACCAGTTGTGAGGTCACTGTACGAAAGGCCAAAAGTGTGATCGTCAAAAGCAGTTACAGAAGCAATATAATTGTTTTCCTTGTCATTCAATCTCTTGCCGTCCATCACGGTACCAGGTGTAATCAGCTGCACCACTTCCCTGCGTACGACTCCCTTTGCCTGCTTCGGATCCTCTGTCTGTTCGCATATGGCGACTTTGTAGCCTTTGTCAATCAATTGTTCTATGTAATTGGGAGCAGAATGATATGGGACCCCGCACATAGGAATTCTTTCCTCGCCGCCCCCATCCCGGCTTGTTAACGTTATTTCGAGTTCTTGTGATGCCGAAATCGCGTCATCAAAGAACATTTCATAAAAATCACCTAATCGAAAAAATAAAAAGGCATCCTGATAATCTGCCTTCACCTGTAAATACTGCCTGATCATCGGCGTATATTGAGTCATGGTTCGAATCAAACCTTTCATGCTAATTCTACTAATCTCGACTATTCATTATATCACAACAATGGAAAAGCGAGCACCTCAAAAGCGGAGGCGGCTGGCATAAGACGGATCGGCTTACACACATACAAAAAACGCCCCTTCTATTAAGGGACGAATCATGAAAGTATAGAATAACCAGCCTGCACTGATTTATGAATCACCTTGCTTTGCCACTTTGGGCGCAACCTTATTTTGAGATGATTCTTCTTTTTTCTTCTTTCTTGTTGAATATAGAAATTTATATCCAATGTAAAGGATGAGCAAAACAGCTCCGCCGATGAAGATATAGTTCTGTACACTACTCATTAATGCCTGAACAGACTCCAAATGCCCGTTTTTTCCCACTATGAGCATGATAAATGTAACGGGGAAAATCCCCATAAACGTAAGAACACCAAACTTAAACTTGTTTACTTTACTAATACCGGACGCATATGAAATATAATTCCCTATTCCGAGTGGTCGTGAAAGAGCTATGCTCCAAACCCCATATTTTCTGAACCACTTCTGTGCTCTCTCCACTTTTCTTGTGTTTTTTTCATTCGTTTTATCTTTGATTGTATGCTTGATTTTAAAACCGATCACATATGGTATATAGCTGAAAACGGTATAGATCACGCTGCTGAAAACAGCAAGAGTGATCAGCTTACCCCATGAAGGATCAAGGAGATATCCATAGGTAAGTGTGACTAATACCCCGGGAAAAGGTAAAGACGAAGCTTCAATTGCATTCCCTGCAAATAGTCCCCACATCCCCATTTCTTTAATTATATTTATAATAAACTCTAACATGAGTTCCTTCCCTCCACGATTTGTTTAATTAACCATTTCCCTCTTTTAAGGATAAAAAACTCCCCCGCTTCGATTTTTACATACATTAAATGAAATAACTGTAAATCCCCCAGAACCTAGTGTATCAATTCCTTGAGTGCCTCGACGTCTATGCCCCATTGATCTTCCGGACCCGCTTTTCGGATGATCAATTCACCTCTTTTAACCGATTGTGTTTGATCACCTGATATCCATTTCAGTTTCAATTTCACTTCCAGTGCAAAGAACGGATGTAAATCCTCTGATGGCAGCAGGGAAAGTTCCGTAATATCGATGTGTTCAATCTCCTTTATCAATTTTTTGGCTGTTCCTTTTTCACCTTCCACTAAAACAAGTGAAAGAAGTTTGTCATCATGCTGATTGATTGCTATTTCCATCACATGAAGGCTTTCATACGGGTCCATATTGTATAAATACTTATGGAGTTCACCACCAGCTTTAAGAATCATTAATTTATGGGCTAAATCGGGTGTCGGAGTCTTGTGTGTGGTACTGCCATAAAAGTGGACACAAAAGTGACCCGGAAATCCGTTTTGGAGGGCACCCGCCCCATGTGGCATTCCGTTCATCGAAGCAGGGATTAAACGGTCATTGTATTGAATCAGAATAGCTCTTCTATCCCAGCTCCATTTACCACTGTAAATGCTTTTCATGATAGCTGTATCTTTTTTTGTAACAGGCTGTACATCAGCATGTTTACTTCCTGCCCTTCGCTGCACCTTGAAACTGAGACCCGTTTCCACATCGATGATGGTGAAAAAAGATTTCTTCGGTATCATTTTATTCACACTATTCCATGGCAGAATTTCAATCGAAAAAGAAGGAAGGGGGACTTGAATGGCCCTTTCATCTTTAATCATCTCCCCTTCAACTTTTCCAACTACAAGAAAGAAAAGTGCAAAAACAATCATTGCCCTTACATAACACATACTGAACCATACCTTTTTTCTATAGTTTTTGATTGAATGAAAAATGAATAAGCTGTAATTATTGGAAATCATTATCTTCTTCTTTTTCTACATGAAAGTATTTAACCTACTTATACTACAGGTGAAGGGAATGATCACAAATGCAGCTTTTCACAAAAATCATTTTAATCAGCCTTCTTTCGTTTCCTCTTATGAAAGAACCTCCCAATGATAGAATTGATATTATTTTTCAAGAAAACCTCCTTTCTTCTTATTTAAAAACCGATTTATCCTTTAAAGAAATTGATGAACCGCTCCTTAATCCCGCGGTGAGTGATATGATCTTAGATGACATCAATAAGAAAGTGTCAGCTCCCCCGAGGGATGCATATTTGGACGGAAGCAATCACATCATCCACCATGAAAATGGATATAAACTGCATCGGGAGAAATTCAGAGATCAACTGTTAGTAGCCTTGCTCTCAAAAGGTTCAGTTTCAATCGAAGTACCATTGCAAATCATATATCCAAGAGTAGATAGTGAACTCATTTCTTCAATCCGGACAAATCAAATCGGACATTACGTCACTTATTTTAATCATCACAATATTGAACGCTCTCATAATATTTCACTTGCAGCACACGAGATCAATAATACGGTTGTGTTTCCCGGTGAAGTCTTTTCATTCAACAAAACAGTTGGAAAACGTACAAAAGAGAAGGGTTACAAAAAAGCCCCCGTCATTGTACGAGGAGAACTTTCGGAAGACATCGGAGGAGGTATCTGCCAGGTCTCGTCCACTTTATACAACGCTGTCGACCTTGCCGGCGTTGAGATCGTAGAACGTTATCACCACAGTAAAAGAGTGCCTTATGTACCTCAGGGAAGGGATGCAACTGTAAGCTGGTATGGTCCTGATTTCACTTTTCGAAACATCTATAACCAACCCCTGTTGATACGTTCAAAAATCTACGGTGGACAGCTAATTGTAACCATCCATTCATCAGAGACGGTCAACGTTAAAAAAAGAGAGGTGCCTCCAGCTACAAAGGATTTACCAGAAGAGATCCAAATCAACAATAATCTGTAACATAGCCTATAAAAAAACAAGCATCTCATAAAGGTGGAGATGCTTGTTTTCTTCAGTTCCTTCAATGATATTCCAAAAACTCTATCCGATTTCCAAATGGGTCTGAAACAAAGAAGCGGCTTCTCCCATTTATAGGAGCGTCTTCTTTTATTTTTATACCTTTCATAGCCAATGAATTCCGGAAGTCTTCTAAGCCTTCTACAAGTAAGCCGGGATGAGCTTTTGTCGCTGGTACAAAATCTTTTTGAACGCCTACATGAATCTCCTGGGGCCCGAACTGGAACCAGCAGCCACCTCTGCCTCTTAAGTTTTCAGGTTTCGGAATTTCTTTCAACCCTATCATTTCTACATAAAACCTTCTTGCTTCATGTTCACAATTTTCTGGTGCAGCCAATTGAATATGATCTATTCCTTTAAATGCTACAGACATGTTTACTCTCCTCTTTCAATGGTTGATAGATAAAGTTTATCACCTTATTCTAATAAATAGTTAGATATTTACAAAAAAAGAAGAGCAGCATTTTTGCAGCTGCTCTTTTTACTATTTCACATTATTGATCCCTTCAATGACTGTATTAATTAGTAATTCAAGATCTTCAACTTCGATCGTAAGCGGAGGTGAAAGCGTCAAGACATTATTGTATCCCGCCACAGTCGCTCCGTTCTTTCCAATGATAACGCCATTTTGTTTGCAGTAAGAAATAACCTTATTTACTTTATCCACTTCCAATGGCTCTTTTGATTGTTTATCCTTTACCATTTCGATACCTATCAGCAGCCCTTTGCCTCTGATGTCACCGACAAGTTTATGCTGCTGCAGCTGATTTTTCAGTGTATTAAGGACCGTTTCACCTAACTCAGCCGACCTTGTGAACAGGTCTTCGTTTTCCATGATTTCGAGGTTTTTCAAAGCCAGCGCACAAGCAGCAGGATTTCCTCCGAATGTATTGATATGTCGGAAGTAATCATATTCTTCAGTTCCTTTAAAGGCATCATATATCTCCCGTTTAACTGCGGTTGCAGACAATGGCAAGTATGCGGAAGTGATCCCTTTTGCCATTGTAATGATATCCGGTTTCACATCATAATTCATGAAGCCAAACGGCTTTCCTGTGCGGCCAAATCCGCAAATCACTTCATCCACGATCATTAATGCTCCGTGCTTCTCGCAGACTTCCTTAGCAGCTTTCATGTATTCTTCCTGAGGTACTAATATACCTCCGCCAGTGATAATCGGTTCCATAATGAGGGCAGCGATCGTTTCACTGAGCTCCCAAGTCATTGCCTGATCGATTGCTTTCACTCCCGGCAACTCTAACGGTGCTTTTGAATCTGCTTCATCCCGATACGAGTCCGGCGGGGCAACATGGACGAAACCTGGGGCCAGCGGTTCGTATTTATATTTTCTTTGTGCCTGCCCTGTAGCGGCAAGGGCTCCCATCGAGTTTCCATGATATGCTCGGTACCTGGAAACAATCTTATACCGCTCCCCTTCTCCTTTTTGCTGGTGATATTGGCGGGCAATTTTGAATGCAGTTTCATTGGCTTCAGAGCCGCTGTTAGAGAAAAATATCACATATTCATCTCCTAGCAGCTCGTTTAATTTTTCAGCCAGCTGAATCGCCGGCTGATGGCTCTGTGTAAGAGGGAAGTAGGCCATTTTTTTCAGCTGCTCATAAGCTGCTTCCGCGAGTTCCTGTCTCCCATACCCCACATTTACACACCACAACCCGGCCATTCCATCTAAGTATTTCTTACCGTCATGATCTGTCACCCACGAACCCTTGGACTCTGTCACCACCATTGTTCCCGTGGGACTATACGGCTTCATGGAATGCCAGATAAATTGTTCATCCTGCTTCAGCCATTTATCCTGACCAGTTTTCACCAATGGAAACCCCTCCTTATTTCATTAAGATACTACTTCAAAATCCTGTGGGAGTCTCATCGACTGCCTTCCTCCCCGCTATCCCCCGCAGGAGTCTGTGGCTGGACCTCTTGGAATTATTCTTTTACTTTGCTTTTAGAAATCAAACCTTGATGTGATCATTTTCTTCCTTGTAAAGAAATTTACTCCGTCTTTGCCGTTTACATGCATGTCTCCATAAAAAGAATCCTTCCACCCTGAGAATGGGAAGAATGCCATGGTTGCCGGAACCCCTACATTGATTCCCAACATCCCCGCATCTGCTTCTTCTCTGAACTGCCTCACTGCTTTTGCATCCTTTGTATACAATGTAGCTCCGTTTCCGAAACGTGATTTACGGATAAATTCCAGTCCCTCGTCTAAATCTTTAGCCCTGAGGAGGCTTAATACAGGGGCAAACATTTCTTCTTTTGCAATTGTCATCTCCGGAGTCACATAATCAAAGATAGTTGCTCCCAAAAAATTTCCTTCCTTCAGTTCATCCATTTCCTTTCTTCCGTCACGAATCAGGGAAGCTCCTTCCTCCAAGCCCTTCTCAATATATTTAAGGGTCCTGTCCCGATGTTCGCTTCTGATCACAGGGGTCAGCAGCACTTCTTCTTCCATGCCATTTCCGATACAAAGGTTATCCGCTTTCTTCTTCAGTGCATGGACGAATGGTTCATTGTCCCCTACAACAACGACGGCACTGCATGCCATGCAGCGCTGTCCTGCACTTCCAAATGCTGAACTGATGATATGGTCCGCCGCTTTATCCATATCTGCATCCGGCATCACCACGTGATGATTTTTTGCACCGGAAAGAGCTTGGACCCGCTTTCCGTAAGATGCCGATTTTTCATATACATATTTCGCAACCGGCTGAGAGCCTACAAACGATATAGCAGATATATCCTTATGTTCAATTAACCCGTTCACTACATCATGCGCCCCATGTACCACATTTAGTACTCCATGGGGGAATCCGGCTTCCGTAAACAATTCGGCAAGCCTGTTGGCTAGGATAGGTGTTCGTTCCGATGGTTTAAGCACGAACGTATTTCCACATGCAACAGCAAGAGGGAACATCCACAGCGGAACCATCATCGGGAAATTGAATGGTGTAATTCCCCCGACCACTCCCAGCGGGTATCGGAACATTTCAGAATCTATTTCCTCAGCAATCCCGCTAAGCGTTTCACCCATCATTAAGGTCGGGGCTCCGCAGGCAAATTCTACACATTCCAGTCCACGCTGAACTTCACCATAAGCTTCTTTATAAGACTTTCCATTTTCCTGTACAACGAGTTTTGCCAGCTCTTCATGATTGTCTGACAATAGCGTATGGTACTTATAAAGGATTCTCGCTCTCTTTGGAACCGGGGTTTTCTTCCAGATCTTCGATGCTTCTTCAGCTGATTTTACCGCTAGATCGACATCTTCTTTAGTCGATATAGGGACTCTAGCAAGTTCTTCATTCGTTGCTGGATTGATGACCTTCATGGTCTGTGAACTTCGTGACTCCACCCAATTCCCATTAATATAGTTTTTTAATACTGCTACATCTTTTTTGATTACCGTCATATAATCTCCTCCTTGATTACTTTTGAACGATCTGATATTCACCAGGAAGCTAATAAGCGTTATGAAGTGTATAAGAACATTATGAGAGATGATGTAAAGGCTTTCATTAGACATAATGTAACGTAACCAGGTTAGTATATTGGACAGTTCGTTTGTCCAGTTAGTTACGGCTGCCTATTTAAAGACCTTCGTTCAGTGGAGCAATTTTTGGAAGCCATCATTTAACAGCCGATTTTCTTGAACCTTTTTTCAAGGGACCGAGATAATCATGAGCCGACAATAAAAATTCGATAGCTAATCTTTTATCGGAACTCATGTAGTCATCACCCAGCAGCTCTTCAATTTTTTTCAACCGATGATACAGCGTTTGTCTTACGATAAATAATTTCTTAGCTGTTTCTTGTTTAGAACCCTGACAGCTTAAGAACACTTTTAAAGTCAATAATAAACTGCCGTCATTTTCTTCATCATACTCAATGATCGGATTCAAATATTCCTCGATCATCTCCCAGAGGTTTACATTATTGTTTACGATTGAGATTAATCGATAGAGGTGTAAGTCATCAAAGAAAAAGACCCGTTGCTGACCTTTTATTATCGAACGAAATAACAAGCTCTCCCGCGCAGTTTTGAAACTCAAGTGAATGTCCATCATCTCTTCTTGATATTTACCGATTGAGATGATAGTCTCTTTTCCATTTTGAAGAAAATGTGATTTCTGGATTTTCTCCAACGCTGTCTTGATACGCTTCTTCCAATCACTCCGCTTCCTGGTATCCAGTAGTATGAATAAAAGATCATCCCCGTCTTTCTCTGGTAAAGCGTGGAATCCCTGCTGTTCGAAAATACTTCTCGCAACTAAATTGAAATATGTGTAATCACGTGCTTCTTGTTCTTTCGAATCACTAAAAACACAAACGACTCCACCATGAAAATTCATCTTTAAACCTCTTAGATAAGTATCAAGTCTTTCATTGGACTGCTCCCCTTTTAACCAGGACATGATCCACTTAGATTCTTCAATTCTCTTTTTTTCATTAAAATAAAGTTCCCTCATTAAAAATTGAGCGAGTGCAGTGGATGTTCGGTCTAATAGTAAAACTTCATATTCACTAAATGGATGTTCGTCCCTGTAAATGAATAGTTCTGCATATTCCTGATCAAAAAGGATGACTTTTGCAGAGGTGAAATCACCCCGTGGATTACCCAAATGATTTTCATACCGATTTAGCATTTTTATTTCTTCGGTCCGTTTCATAGGAGGATGAAACTGAGGATCTTGTTCTTTCAATTGAAAAATAACTGGTACTTCCAACTCTTTATGTAAGACATTCAGGATTTCTTGAGTATGATTGACAGTCAGCAGCCTCTTGTTAAGCACTTGAGCAAAATCATCTAATTTTTTCATCATTTCATACTGCTGGTTGATGAGTACAGAATGAATATCGTGTGTGATACTGACGAATGGCACCTCTCTTTCAAACACGATAACTGGAAAATCGTAAAGGTCAGCCATGTCCATCACTGATCGAGGAATGGCTGAGATGTTCGTATCAAGTTCGACACAAAGGGCCGCAGCTTCACTTTCAATCAGTTGTTCCAGCAAGCAAATGAAAGCTGATTCTTCCTTTAATGCCAATCCTGTTGTAAGGATCAATTCATTACCGTTAAGTAAGTTTTTTATTGAGATCACTTCAACGACGTGAACCCATTTCACCTGGCGCTGGAGACCTTTTTTACCTGCGATGATCCTTGCATGATCAAAATATTTTCTGGAAAGAATCGATTCTACAGAGTGATAATATAGACTCTTCATCATTGTCTCCTTCTTATGGCTTGATAAGTTCAATAGCGCAGAAATAAATAGATAAAGGATTGGCATGACCAACCCTTTACCCTTCTGCAGGGATCAAAATGTGAACCTCTGAATGATAGATCTTCATCCATTCTTCTACCGATATTTCAGATGAAGACAGGAAGGATAACATCCATTCAATTAAATCCTCCGGCGTGTACATAATTTCCGGAAGAAATTGAAGTTTATTCATCTCAGTAATCTTTTCAGCGCCCCCTTCAGGCAGGTTCTCCATTTACATCCCCCTCTCGTCTTATGAATGGATCAAAAGATTTGAAAAGTACTTTCTTGCATTTGCCGTTTTAATGTGAAGCGTTGCACTCCGATTGTTTTCTGTGTGCTTAAAAAGTACAAATGCACCGCTTAGGTTTTCTGTCACTTTTTCAATTTTAAATCCTTTTTGCAAAAGAAAATCAATTTTATCCCGTTCATTTAAGAATTCTTGATATTCCGACATGTGCAACCTCCCAAATCTACTTAATGGTTTATATAAGGCTTCTTTTGAAGAATCTTCCATAGAAGCCTTTACTAAGTACTCTGTAAAAGGATGTTGATGTCCGCTCCAAACAAACTACTGGTGAAATCATCAACAAGCCATACAGAGCCAAATCATTATATGGTAGCACTTGTACCAGTTGGTGCTTCTTCCACTGATCTTTGGGATTCACGGTCTATTTCCCAATCCCGTCCAACTGATATGCCTAAATACTTATCGTCATCCGGGTCGAGCAATTCCGCTTGCTCATACTTTCGGAACCACCAATACTTGGCGAGGAAGTAGTAACAAACAGCACCTGCACCAAATCCTACGATGAATGAAAAGCTTGGAACGAAATATGATGCAACCGCACCGATAATCCAAGCGATAAAGCCTGCCATGTTCACTCCATTCATATATTTATATTGGCCATGATCTTCATAGAGAGCCGGAACATTCACTCTTCTCTTTCTAATTAAATAGTAATCTGCCACAAGAATTCCGACAATCGCCGATAATATCCCTCCGATAAACAGCAGTACAGGAATGATGACTCCAAACAGGTTCCAAGGCTGAACAAGAGTGCCGACTATACCTGCAGTCAAAACTCCTGCCCAGAAAGGGAATTTGGGTCCGCCTACGTTTGAGAAAATCGTCGCTGCCGGAACAACATTTGCCGCAATATTCGTTGACCATTGAGCAAGGACGATCATGAGAAGCAAGATACCAAGGACTAAGCCGCCTGCAGCTTCCTGCAGCGCAATGACAGGATCATAATTCAAAACAGCAATATAGGATACAGCACCGATCATTACCATAAATGTCTGCGTGATCGGTAGAGTGATTAAGTTCCCGATTAAAGAGCTTTTATTGCGTTTGAACCAATTTTTTTCATTTCGAGGTGCTTTTATGAATCGAGAAATCGAGGGGATATCTGCCGCCAGTGTAGCCCAGAATCCCATGTTGCTGAAAATGACAACGAGAAATGCTGTGACAGCCGCCCCTCCTGTAACAGGACTTTCCACCCAGTTCCAGATATCTCTTCCTTCTGCTGCTGCAGAATCTGACAAAGACGAATACATCCATACAGATATTAGAATAATGACGGGAGCTGCAAGGTCCGCAAATCTTTCTACCGCTTTGATTCCCAGTGCTGTATTGACTAATTGCAAGAGTGCAAAAATCATGAAACACACAAACCAGTTATCAAAACCATATAAGAGATTCAAGATTCCATTCATTGCGGTTGCCCCAAAATAGGTATTGATACCAAACCACATGGAGGCTGCCACGCCTCGAACCACGGAAGGAATATGAGTTCCTAACGTGCCGAATGGAGCCCTCATATAAACAGGAAATGATAATCCGTGCTCTATTCCAATATCACCTGTCAATGTGATAAAAAGTCCAATTGCTATCGAGCCTATCAGCGTGGCCAACAGGACAAGAGGAAGCGGCAAAGAAATCACTCCTGCTCCTCCTATGGCAAATGTGGCAAGCACGACCACCATACCCACCCACATGAATGAATATCCTAATTTCGTGATCTTTCTTTCATTCTCTTTTACTGGCAGTAAATCGGGTGACTTCAAATAGCTTGTTTTCAACTTGAACACTCCTTTTTGTTTGCTTCAAATGGCAAAACCAAACGGATCTTAGAGAGAGTCATGAGAGCAGAAAGAATCAAAAAAAATCTCTCTTTCTACTCTGCATGCAGGAGCTGTTCTATTCTACTATTAAGCAAGATTCATAAGTCGAGTGATACTAGGATTTAGAAGGTTGTAAGACTTCGCTCTCTTCTCTTGAAAGATGTTTACCGTATCTCGCTCTCTTAACATACTTTCCTTTCCCCAATTTGCCCACGAATTGCTTATCTTTAATGACAAATTCACCTCTTGATAATACAGAGACAGGTTCCCCTTTGACCTTCATCCCCTCAAACGGATTATAATCTGCAGCCATATGGTGTTTCTCTGCGGATATGACTCTTTCAACATCCGGATCAAAAATCACAATGTCTGCATCTGAGCCTGCCGCAATGGTTCCTTTTTGAGGATAAAGACCAAACAGCTTCGCACTTCGTGTGGACATTATATCTACAAATTGATTCAAGGTAATTCTGCCTTTATCAACTCCTTCTGAGAATAATATTGATACACGGTCCTCAATGATCGGTCCGCCATTCGGAATTTTGGTGAAGTCCCCTTTTCCAAGGTCTTTCTGTCCTTTAAAGTCAAAAGAACATTGATCTGAACCCAGGGTTTGGAGTTCTCCGCTTTTCAAAGCATTCCACAACACTTCCTGATTCCACTTTTCACGCAGTGGAGGTGACCATACGTACTTGGCACCTTCAAAATTCGGCCGTTCCAAGTAAGTTTGATCGAGCACTAAATATTGAGGACAAGTTTCACCCCAAACGTTAAGTCCTTTGCTCCTGGCTTCAGCGATTTGCTTTACAGCCTCCGAGCAGGATACATGAACAACATATAATTGAGAGTCAGCCAATCCTGTTAACTTCGCTGCTCTTCCAGTTGCTTCTCCTTCAAGTTCAGGCGGCCTTGTCAACGCATGGTAAATGGGGTCAGTATTCCCTTCAGCCAGAGCTTTTTCAGTTAAGTACTCGATGACATCGCCGTTTTCGGCATGCACCATGACCAGCGCTCCAAGTTCTTTTGCTGCCACTAGAGTCCGGAACAAGGTTTCATCATCGGCCTGAAAAACATTTTTATATGCCATGAAAACTTTGAAAGAAGTAATACCTTCTTTTTCAATCACTTCAGGCAGCTGATTCAATACCTCCTGATTGATTTCACCGATCATTAAATGAAAGCTGTAATCAATCACTGCCTTTTCCTTTGACTTTGCATGCCACGTATCAATTGCATTTTGAAGGGGCTCACCTTTATTGGTTAAACAAAAATCGATAAGTGTAGTCGTTCCCCCAAATGCAGCTGCCACGGTGCCGGTCTCGAAATCATCTTTTGATACAGTACCGCCAAATGGCATTTCCAAGTGAGTATGCGGATCGATCCCTCCAGGAAAAATATACTTTCCTGCTGCGTCAATGATTTCAGCATCACTTGTGTCAAAACCATTTCCTATACTGATGATTTTTTCATTTTCTATAAGAATATCGGCTTTATACATATCCGCTGCTGTAACGATTGTTCCGTTCTGGATTATTTTTTTCATTGCTCACCCTCCTGATTATTTAACTGCATCCGTTGCACATTGAGCCAATTTACCGACTGCAGCCTGACGCTCATTCCACGTCATTGGCATATGTCCGCTTGGCACTTCCACCATATCAATCGCTCCATCTACCGGACAGACGATCGAACATAGATTACAACCGACACAATCTTCCTCGCGCACCTTAAGATAACTGTTACCTTGAGAATCTTTAAGCATATCAATACATTGGTGAGACGTATCTTCGCAAGCGATGTGACATTTATTACAATTAATGCAGACATCATTGTTTATTTTCGCCACCACACTGTAGTTCAGGTCTAAATTCCCCCAGTCTGAATATTTCGGGACTGATTTCCCGACCAGATCCTGAACAGAGGAAATGCCTTTCTCATCAAGATAATTGTTAAGTCCATCAAGCATGTCTTCAACAATTCTGAATCCGTGATGCATGGCCGCTGTACACACCTGAACGCCAGATGCACCCATCAGCATATATTCAACGGCGTCCTGCCAATTTGAAACCCCTCCCATTCCGGAAATCGGCACATTTATACGCGGATTACGTGCACATTCAGCCACCATGTTCAGTGCAATTGGTTTTACGGCAGGTCCGCAATAACCGCCGTGTGCACCTTTACCCGCTACATGTGGAATGGTGTTCCAGCTGTCAAGATCGACCCCTGCAAGACTATTGATTGTATTGATCATACTAACTGCGTCAGCACCGCCCTTTACGGCTGATTCAGCTGTAACGGTGATATCGGTTATATTCGGAGTCAATTTAACGATGACAGGGGTTTTAGCCATTTCCTTAGCCCAGTACGTCTGTTTTTCCACCAATTCCGGTACCTGACCTGATGCTGCACCCATCCCCCTTTCAGCCATTCCATGCGGACAGCCGAAATTAAGTTCTAACCCGTCGACACCGACATCTTCCACTTTTTTAACAATCTCATGCCATTTCTCCTGTTTCGGTTCTACCATTAATGAAGCAATGATTGCATGATTCGGGAAACGCTTTTTGGTTTCATAAATTTCCTTCAAATTTACTTCTAATGGACGATCCGTAATCAGCTCGATATTATTAAAGCCCGCTACACGCTGACCGTTATAACTTACTGCAGCAAACCTTGACGATACATTGATAATCGGTTCCCCAAGCGTCTTCCAGACCGCGCCTCCCCAACCGGCTTCAAACGCTCTCTGTACTTGATAACCCGAATTGGTCGGCGGTGCTGATGCCAGCCAAAAAGGATTAGGAGATTTAATTCCTGCTAAATCGATATTTAAATTTGCCATGTATTTCCCCCCCTGAACAAATCTTAATTCATTTGAAGTGAAGTCAATCTCCTATGAAGGTGGTAGGCAGCCTGTTTCCCTTGTTCAGCTGCCGTAACAACCATCGCTTCTCCAATTCCTTTTCCGAAAATGACATCTCCACAAGCCAACACTTTCGGATTGGACGTTTGAAGTGTTTCCCTATCAACTTGAACAACTCCGTCTTTATGTTCCAATTGGAATTGATCGATCAAAGAGTGATGCCTCGTTTGACCTATCGCCTTAATAACAGCATCTACAGGTAAGGTGAATTCCGACCCTGCTACAGGAACTGGACGCCGTCTTCCATCTTCTCCCGGTTCACCAAGCTCCATCTTCAAGCATTCGATTCCAATCACCTTGCCGTCTTCGTTCCCGATAATCCTATTAGGTGCTGTAAGCCAGCGGAATTCCACTCCGTCCTGTTTAGCGAATTCATATTCAAAGTCATAAGCCGTCATTTCTTCCAATGTACGCCGATACAGGATCTTCACGTTTTCAGCTCCTAATCGAACTGAACAAGTTGCACCGTCAATGGCAGTATTACCGGCTCCGATTACAACCACTTTTTTCCCAACATACTCTTTGGAAATCCCTCCGCTTTTTGTAGACTTAACAAATTCAATGGCATCATGAACTCCTTCAAGATTTTCTCCTTCAATATTCAGCGGAGGCACTTGAGACATACCAGCCGCAAGAATGACAAAATCATGGGAATCCAGGATTTCTTCTGCAGAAATATCCTCTCCAACCTTGGTATTGGTACGTATATCAACGTTCAGTCTCTTGACTTGATCCACTTCCCAATAAGAAATACTTTGTGGAAGCCGGAATGAAACAATGCCATACGTATTCAACCCCCCAGCTTCCTCTGCCGCTTCATAAATGGTTACTTCATAACCCATACGTGCTAATTCCCTGGCTGCGGAAAGACCTGCAGGACCGCCTCCCACAATACCTACTTTCTTTCCGTTTGGTTCACCCGCTTCAAATAAAACCGCATCATTATGACGTGCCCAATCGGTGGCATAGCGCTGAAGGTCACCGATCATAATCGGTTTGGTCGAATGATTGAGAACACAGGCACCTTCGCACAGTTCTTCTGTCGGACAGACTCTTGAACAGCTGGCACCGACTGGATTTGAACTCATGATCGTCTTTGCGGATCCCTTCAGATTCCCCGATGCAATTTTCTTTATGAAAGAAGGGATGTCAATTCCCGTGGGACAAGCTTGAATGCAAGGTGCATCGTAGCAATACAAGCATCGATTCGCTTCTTCCAATGCGTCTCTATTGGATAAGCCTTTATGAGCCTCCTGAAAATTCTCCTCAAGATTCGATAGTGAATGTGACTTGGACAAACTGGCTTCCCCCTTTTCCACTGTTAATAATTTCGTGTAATCAAACAGTTTCGGGCTGACAAAGAATGCTCTTGGGAGCGTTTCGATATCAGCCTGATTCCTTAAGGCAGCAATGCTGTCATTTCGTTATATGTCTCAGGTCTGCGATCACGATAGAACTGCCACGTATCTCTCACTTCACGGATCAATTTCTTGTCCATTTCCCCGATGATGACTTCATCCTTGTCTCTGCTCCCGATAGACACAAACCCTCCGCGGGGATCTACCAGATAAGATTGACCGTAAAATTCCCCCATGTTCCAAGGTCCTTCATAACCGACCCGGTTAATCGCCCCCAAATAATAGCCGTTTGCAACAGCATGAGCCGGCTGTTCTAGCTTCCATAAATATTCCGATAGCCCTGCCACAGTAGCAGACGGGTTAAATACGACTTCTGCTCCCTTCAACCCTAATAATCTTGCACCCTCAGGGAAGTGCCGGTCATAACAGATATACACACCCACTTTTGCATAGGCCGTGTCGAATACAGGATATCCAAGGTTACCCGGTTTAAAGTAATATTTCTCCCAGAAACCATATCCTTCACTGCCTACCCCAACATGTGGAATATGCTGTTTACGGTATTTGCCAAGATAAGATCCATCAGCATCAATCACAGCCGCTGTGTTGTAATAGGTAGCAATACCTTCTCTTTCATAGATTGGCAGAACGATAACGACACTCAACTCTCTAGCTAATTCCTGAAAGCGTTTCGTTGTAGGTCCGTTTGGAATTTCTTCAGCTGAATCATACCATTTAGGATTTTGTTCCGAGCAAAAATAGGGGCCGTAGAAAATCTCCTGCAAACAAATGATTTGCGCTCCTTTTTTTGCTGCATCCCTTACTAGATCAATGTGTTTTTTAATGGATTGCTGTTTGTGGACCTCTACCGGTTCACTGCCATCCACTTCATGAGTAGCTTGAATTAGACCAATCTTCACTTTGTCTGACATCCCCATTCCTCCTAGACTAATAGATTAAAGTAAATAGTAAGCGCTTTCATGTATTTTGATGCTCATGTGACACTTACTACTTTTCGCAAGGTTTATTGATGTCTGAATATTTTGTCTTTTCAACTCATTTTAACTTGTACAATTCTAAATTGCACTATACACTATGTAAAATCAGCTCCTTTGACTATTTGTCACTATGTATATTCTAAAATAGAATAAACTATTTATAGGAGTTGAATTAACGTTAGCATATGGAGTGTGCGAAATTTGTAAAATACTTAGAGTAATTCTTTAAAACTGCTCGTTTTTTATCGACAAAATTTTCAGAAAACTATCAATATGCTCTATCTAATCTACAAAAACGAGGCTGGGACAAATCTAGAAAACACTGTCTAAAGACAAACGTTTAAGAACTGTCTCTAAATACCGCTATTGATTTCCGTGCAAGACTTCGCTTTCCGCGGGTAGCCCGTGAGCCTCCTTGGAGCTGCGCTCCTGCGGGGTCTCACATGTCCAGCTGCAGGGCTTAGAGGCACAGGTCATAAGCCAAACCGACCAAGAAGGCAAAGAGCGCCTTCTAGGCCGATTCGTCTTATGCCCCCCGCCTCTGAGCAAAGCCCTTCCGCTTTTCTTATAAGCTACTATTCCCGCAGGAGTCTTCGTCTTGCACTCCAATCAACCGCTGGAAAGAGCTAACATCTAAATAGACATTTAAACTAAAAACCCGGACTAATTTGCCAGGTAGGAGGCAAATTAGTCCGGGTTTACTTATGTTATAAAACACTTTCGTACAGTTACGTAATATGATCTTATGAATTTACTGATTTAACGTTAAAAGTTTTCTGCTTGACCGGGCGATATTTAAGCAGCTGGCGTATGAACCAGATTAGCACGGCAGTCCAGATGACAGCTCCGATGAGCATGGATTCTGTGTATGGAAGATGAAATCCTTCAGGAGCATAGAAAATATAAGAACTTACCACGGCTGTCATGAATAAAGCGGGAATACTGCAGATCCAGTGAAACTTCTGATTTTGAAGCAGATAAACTGCAGCAGTCCACAACATGACAGTTGCTACTACCTGATTGGACCAGCCTACGTATCTCCAAAGGAAAGTATAGTCTATCTGAGTCAGCAGAAATGTCGGTAATGCTACAGGGATTACCAAAAGCGCAGGCAGCCATTTCCCTTTCAGCTCTTCTTCTTTCCTCCAATCAGCCAATAGATCAACAAGCATCATTCTTGAAGAACGTAAAGCAGTGTCTCCGGTTGTGACAGGCAAGATGATGACACCTAGTACTGCGAGGATCCCACCAAGAGTTCCAAGGGTGGTTTTACTGATTTCATTCACCACTCCTGCAGGACCTCCGGCAGCCAATGCTTCCTGAAGCCCGCCTGTACCATTGAAGAATGCCATACCCGCAGCGGCCCAGATCAGTGCGATGATCCCCTCGGCAACCATTGCTCCATAAAACACTTTTCTTCCTTCGCTTTCTTTCTTTAAGGTTCTGGCAAGGATTGGGCTTTGTGTAGAATGGAATCCTGAAATCGCACCGCATGAAACGGTCACCATCAGTAACGGCCACAATGGAAGTTCCTGCGGATGTAAGTTGGAAAGCGTTAAGTTGGGTACGGGATGTTCAAAGAAAAACAATCCTACCCCAATCGCGACTGCCATAAATACAAGCACAGCACCGAAAATCGGATAAATCTTCCCGATGATTTTATTTACCGGTAAAATAGTGGCAAGTATAAAATATGTAAAAATAATCAGCAATGATGCCATGAAGGTTAAGGGCGTCACTTCGGCCATCAATTGGGCTGGCCCTGAAGTAAACGCTGCCGCTACCAGGATCATCAGAATGATAGAAAGAATATTCATGACAGATCTGACATGTCTGCCGAGATATTTACCTACTAAGGAAGGAAATTGAGCTCCATTGTGTCGGAGTGACAGCATTCCTGAAAAATAATCATGGACTGCCCCTGCGAAAAGTGTTCCGACAACGATCCATATGAAGGCAACCGGTCCGTATAAAGCCCCTAGTATCGCTCCAAAAATCGGTCCAAGGCCCGCGATATTCAATAATTGAACCAAGCTTGCTTTCCACCAGGGCATCGGCATGTAATCAAAATCGTCTTTACTCGCATATGCAGGTGTGATATTCGAGTCATCAATGCCGAAAATCTTCTCGACCACCTTTGAATATATAAAATAACCAGCTACTAAAATACAGACTGATGCAAGAAATGTAAGCATCTAGTTGTCCTCCCCTCAGATGAAATTAAGATTCATTTTAATACGTAAAACGACAAATAACAACAGAATTTTCTAAAAAGATTATTTTTTCTGATAATAAGAAGAGGTAATTTTTCAAGTGAATTCAATGATGTCAATCATGTAAGGGATTACATACAGCCCGAAAAAAATTTATATTTTTCACATTGATATGAGAGGAATTTCAACATTCAGGAATAAATTAAGGTCTATGGAAAATCAAATAAAGAAGCATACTCCAAAACTGGAATATGCTTCTTCTATACCAATACCTTATAACTTTGTGGAATATCTTTCACACGCCCTGATAAATTCTTTATTTTCTCTCTCCAAGGCGATATCATGAGGTGTTTTTTGATTGGCTGGATTTTTACAATCCGGGTCGGCGCTGAATTCCAGCAGGAGGGTGGTAAGGTCCTCATCCCCATCAAAAGCTGCAATATGAAGAGGAGTATAACCTGCTGAATCGGCCCCGTGGATATCTGCACCTTCTAACAATAAAAACTCTACTAATTCTTTAGGTGCTTTACCTGCTATTGCGGCATGCAGTGCACTGTTGGATGGTATATAGGCTATTTTTGAATTTGAAACCGAATTGATATCAGCACCATAATTTAATAAAAGCCGTACGATATCGACTTTTCCATAATGTGCGGCCACCCCCAGTGCGATCAATCCGTTTTCATCCTCGGCATTACATAAATTCGTATCTGCTTGTAATGACTGTTCTACGAGTACTATGTTCCCATCTTGTATGGCGGAGAAAAATCCTTTTACAGTAACCGGTGTCATCCTTCTCACCTCATTTATATGATTATTAAGAATATTCTATCAATATATATTCAAAAAAGATAGGGACTTTCTAAGTAGTCCCTATCTTTCCTGTTCTATCATTGATCCAGTTTTAATTTTGCAAGTGCGTCTGCTAATGCTGTGTTTACTGGTTCGTCTTTTTCTTGAGTCTTCAGATACTTATTCACATCACGCTTGCTTGCCTTATTGTGTTTCTCCTTTTTTCTGCGATCATTGAATGTTGAAAGTTTTTCTTTATGTCCGCACACACAGACGAACATCTGACCTTCGCCTTCTCCACGTAAATCCAGCCGCTTATGGCAGTTCGGGCATCGTGCATTTGTTTTCTTGCTTATATTTTTGCGGTGTCCGCATTCGCGGTCCTGACAAACTAATTTCTTACCATTTTTATTCTTTATCTCTAACATTAGGTTCCCGCAATCAGGACATTTTGTTCCGGTGAGATTATCATGGGAAAATTTCTTTTCGGAATTTTTTATTTCGTGAACCGATTTTTTTGTATAATCTTTAATTTCCTTTATGAATTCCTGTTTTTCAAGAGAGCCCTTAGCAATACTATCGAGTTTCAGCTCCCACTCAGCTGTAAGGGAAGGCGAACGCAATTCTCTAGGGGCAAGATCCAATAACTGTTTTCCTTTGGAAGTAAGATGTATTTCTTTGCCTTTCTGCTCCATGACTCCGGAATTAAAAAGCTTCTCAATAATGTCCGCCCGGGTAGCAACGGTCCCAAGGCCGCCTGTTTCACCGATGGCCTCCTGAAGCTGCTTGTCGCTTTCTTTCATATATTTTACGGGATTTTCCATGGCTGCTAGAAGGGTTCCTTCATTAAAGCGGCCTGGAGGAGTGGTTTTACCTTCCGTCTCCATTACAGAAAGAAGGTTGAGTTCATCATGTATCTCCATTCTTCCCAAAAACTGATCTTCTTCATCATCGAATCCATATACTTCTTTCCAGCCTTTATTTGTAACCCGATTCCCTTTTGTATGGAATTGTTCTTTCCCAATCCTCATTTCGACCTTCGTTTGTTCATATTGGTAAGGAGGAAAGAAAATCGCCAGAAAACGTTTTACAATCAGGTCATATATCTTTACTTCCCTGTCATTCAAACGCTGGAGGAAGGGCGTCTCCTCGGTAGGGATAATCGCATGGTGATCACTGACTTTCCGGTCATCAACATATGCATTTGACAATGATGCAGAGCTTTTCAAGGCTTTACTTGCAGAAGCACGGTAAGGCTGTACATTAATCGCATTTAGGCGGTCTTTTAAAGTATCGGTAATGTCAGATGACAGGTGCTTACTGTCGGTGCGGGGGTACGTTACAAGCTTATGCTGCTCATATAGCTTCTGCATGATCGAAAGTGTTTCTTTGGCACTGAACCCATAAATCTTATGTGCATCTCTCTGTAATTCAGTAAGATCATAAAGGGACGGCGCAAATTGTTTTTTTAATGTCGTTTTCATAGACGTAACGATGCCGGTTTTCTCATTCTTTATTGTAGTTAATATTCCATGGATTTCATCTCTGGAAAAGGTTTTGGAATCACCGTTGGAATTTGCCCAAAGAAAGGAACCTTTGTCAGTTGCTGCTTTCAAACCATAATAAGCTTTGGGTCTGAACTGATTTATCTCTTCTTCCCTCTGTGCGATTATACTCAATGTTGGAGTTTGCACTCTGCCGCATGACAATTGGGCATTATGTTTCGTCGTTAATGCTCTTGTCGCGTTCATGCCCACATACCAGTCTGCTTCAGACCTTGCTTGTGCGGCTTCGTATAAATTCACATATTTCTTGGCGTCTTTCAAATTATTGAAACCATCTTTAATGGCTTTATCCGTTACAGAAGAAATCCATAGACGTTTGAGCGGCTTATTCACCCTTGACTTCTCGATGATCCAGCGAGCAACAAGTTCACCTTCCCGCCCTGCATCAGTGGCGATTACAATGGTGCCGACATCTGGACGGTTCATCTGGGATTTCACTGCACTAAACTGCTTTCCGGTTTTCTTGATAACGACTAGTCTCAGTGAAGGAGGCATCATCGGGAGATCTTCAAGCTTCCATGATTTGTACTTTTCATCGTAGGTTTCAGGATCTGCCAATGTAACAAGATGCCCGAGGGCCCAGGTCACAATATATTCTTTTCCTTCCAAAAATCCATTTCCTTTACTCGTACATTGAAGCACTCTTGCAATATCTCGGCCGACAGAAGGCTTTTCTGCCAGTACTAATGTTTTTTTCATAATAATTTCCTTTCGCAATAATCTTTAAGTATCTTTCTATTTTAACATACAATATAAATCAGTAATGGGTCCCCTTTACTCTTATAATATACTATACTTATAAATAGATTTTTTAAAGAAGGAGCTAACATCATCGTGCATCAACATTCAGATATTAAACTTCCCAAGGTAACCCCCGGGTTACTTTTCATCCTACTGATCAGCTTAATCGCAAAAGGTCTGGGCACTTGGTTCCCATTGGTAGGAAGTCTTTTATTCGCTATTCTGATAGGGGTCACCCTTCGAAATACAACTAATCTCGCAGCCTCATGGCAAGCTGGCATCCAATTCACCTTAAAAAGGCTTTTAAAAGTGGCCATTGTCTTTTTAGGGGTGGGGTTAAGTCTTTTAGAAATCATGAAAATAGGACAATCTGCAGTTTGGATCATCTTTGTTTCTGTGGTTGTAGGTATCAGTGTCACTTATGTTGTCGGTAAACTACTCGGCATCAACCCCAGGCTGAGTTTACTGATTGGAATCGGAACAAGCATTTGTGGGGCAACAGCCATTTCTGCTGTGAAGGGTATCATCGGTGCAAAAGAGAATGAAACGGCTTATGCATTGTCCACCATCGTTTTCTTTAATCTCGTCGCGTTCATTACTTTTCCTATTATCGGACACTTGCTTGGATTATCACAGGTTTCGTTTGGTATATGGGCAGGGACTGCTGTACACGATACCTCTTCGGCGGTTGCGGTCGGTTACAGTTATGGTGATCATGCTGGTGAAGCAGCCACGACAGTAAAACTCGCCCGCACTCTCTTTCTGATTCCTGTCATGTTTTTATTACCCTTCATGTTAAAAAGTGATACTCCTTCAAAAGGTTCGACATATCGAAAGGCATTTCCTTGGTTTGTACTGATGTTCCTTGGAGTATCAATCCTTCATACATTTGGCGTGATACCTGACATCATGGAAGGAATTCTTGGATCCCTTTCAAAATTTATGATTATCATGGTCATGGCGGCAGTGGGGCTTCAAGTCAGTATCAAGGACCTCTCAAAGCTCGGTTTCAAACCCTTGCTTACAGGATTGATCGCATCGATTACATGTGCAGTCATCAGTCTGTTGTTCATAATTTAACCATAAATATCTAAAAAGGCAGCAATAAGATATATGCTGCCTTTTTAGATATTTGAAAACGATAAAAAAGAGCATCCAGCAAAAGACGCTCTTGTAAGATATTCATTACTTTGTTAACTCATGTATGGTTGAAGCTTTCTAATTTGAGCCTCTTTGATTCTTAATAGGCAGAAGAAAAAAACTAGGAAGAGGCCGTCTTCCTAGTACAGGCTATTCTTCTACTCCCTCTAAGAATTCTGGGTCGAGCTCTTCAAATTCTTCATCATCTAAGTCGCAATCCCAGTCGTCATCGTCGCAGCCTTCAGGATTTACGAGTACACATACTTTGGTTTCTCCGATAACTTCTACCAGGATTTCACGTTCCACATGAACAATGATTCTGTTACCGTTTGGTGAAATCACCGCTTCGCAGCAATTTGGCTGTTGGAGTACGCGCGCACATACTTCGATATCATCCAAGACGTCCGGATCACGGTATTTGAGTTTGATTTCATCACAGTAATCGACTCTTTCAGTTACAACAGACGTCTTCGTATTGTCACTGTGAGAGTACCATACGTTTACCTCAAACGAACCGTGTATTTCCACCTTCTTGCCTACTTTGTGTGCTTCATACCTATGATTGATTATCCAGCAGCCTAAAATGCTCGATGGATTATGCGGCGGGCTAATCGTATGATGAGACTGTGTGAATTTACGTCCCTTCGCTACGACCGCTTTCGTAATAATCTCTCTATATTCTGCCATTCGAGCGAACCTCCTCATTCATTTTCAATTCATCTTATGCGACTGTCTAGGTGTTTGTGCGAGAAAATTTTATTACATAATGGGATTGTTGCGAGATAATGTATTGTATGCGAATACCCAGTGAATGTTCCCTAAAAGCTTTTTGAGGAGCTCATAAATGTATGAACTTTGCTTAAAGGAATGCTCTGTTAATACCGCTGTTGATTTCCTTGCAAGACTTCGCTTTCCGCGGGTGACCCGTGAGCCTCCTCGTCGCAAAAGCTCCTGCGGGTCAGAAAAGCGGAGGGGGTTTGCTCAGAGGCAGGTGGCATAAGGCGAATCGGCCACGAAGGCGCGCTCTTTACCTTCTTGGACGAGTTGACTTATGACTTGTGCCTCTAAGCCCCGCAGCTAGACAGGTCTCACATTGGCCACTTCTCCCGCAGGAGTCTTCGTCTTGCACTCCAATCAACAGCTGTAACGTCTCGAAATCATAAATTTCAACATAACCAAATAGAAGAAAAAAACGAAAGCCTTGAAGATAATTGTCTTCATGGCTTTCGTCTTTTAATATATTCCTTATAAAGCGTCCTGCTTATGAACAGCTGCCAGGTGTCGAATTTTTCACTTGAGATCCTGTTTCTCCACGAAGCAGGTCTCCGCCTGTGGATTCGATGATGTGATCTGTGACATTGTTAGAAATAACAGATGCTACGATTTGCAGCAAATCATTTACGTCTGTTTGAGACTCTTTGAATTGCTGAACAACCGGGATTTCATCAATTTCCTTTTCAAGATTTTCTATTTTGGCTTCGACCATTTTTAACGCTTCTGTTTTTCCGTAATGTTGGAAGTTAACAGCTTGCTTTTGTAAGCTCTTGATACTTGCAATCATTTCACGTACTTTTTGATTTTCGTGAATTTTCGCTTCAGCACGTTTGAAGAAATCCACCTCTTCTGTTTCAGCGATCATATCCGCTAATTCTTCTGCTCTTTTCATAATATCGTCTTTTGTGTATTTTGCCATATTATTTCACCTCTGCCGCTTCTAAAAATTCAGAACCTATCCGGCCCTCTTCAATCATTTCCCCGTCTAATGACCAGGACTTAGCATCCGTAATCTTCACTTTTACAATTTTACCGATTGCTGTTTTTGGTGCTTTAAAGTTTACCAGTTTACTTCTACGGGTATACCCTGCCAGCACTTCAGGATTTTTCTTGCTTTCTCCATCAACAAGGACCTCTACTGTAGTACCTACATATTTCTTAAGTGCTTTTGCAGAATACTCTCGCACGACTTCATTCAGACGTCTTAAGCGTTCTTTCTTCACTTCCATCGGTACATTATCTTTCATCTTCGCTGCCGGAGTACCCTCTCGTGGAGAGTAAATGTATGTGTATGCAGATTCGAATCCTACTTCACGGTAAAGTGAAAGTGTTTCTTCGAATTGCTCATCAGTTTCATTAGGATATCCTACAATGATGTCAGTTGTCAGTGCAACTTCAGGCATAGCCGCTTTTATCTTTCGGACTAATTCGAGGAACTGTTCACGTGAATATTTACGCGCCATTATTTTCAATACAGGGGTAGACCCTGATTGAACAGGCAGGTGAATATGTTCTACGAGATTCCCTTTTTTGGAAAGAACTTCAATTAAGTGATCGTCAAAGTCCCTTGGATGGCTTGTAGTAAAACGGATGCGTGGAATATCAATTTTCCGCAGCTCATCCATCAGATCACCAAGACCATAATTCTCAAGATCTTCAATATCTTTTCCATACGCGTTTACGTTTTGTCCAAGAAGGGTGATTTCCTGGTACCCTTGTGCTGCTAGATGACGCACTTCGGCGATAATCTCTTCAGGTCGTCTGCTTCGCTCTTTCCCGCGGGTATAAGGTACGATGCAATACGTACAGAATTTATCGCAGCCGTACATAATGTTTACCCAAGCTTTGATATTACCCCGGCGGACTTTAGGAAGATTCTCGATAACATCTCCCTCTTTTGACCAAACTTCCACCACCATTGCCTTAGACATATAGGCATCGGATAATATTTGTGGAAGACGATGAATATTATGCGTTCCGAAAATCATATCAACCTGCTGATAGGTTTTTAGAATCTTATTCACTACAGCTTCTTCCTGGGACATACAGCCGCAGACTCCGATAAGAAGTTCAGGCTTCTCGCGCTTCAAGTGTTTTAAATGACCTAACTCACCGAACACCTTATTCTCAGCATTTTCACGTATGGCACATGTATTCAAAAGAATAACATCCGCATCTTCGGTTGAATGAGTCGCTTCGTAACCTAGTGCCATGAAGATACCTGCCATAACTTCAGTGTCATGTTCATTCATCTGGCACCCATAGGTACGGATATAGAACTTCTTACCGTTCCCCAATCCTCTATATTGATCATCAATTGTAAAATCATTATGGTATTTTATTTCTTCTTTTCCCCGTTTTTTCGCATCTTTCAAAGATGGCGGAATATAGACGCTTTGGAAGTACTTACTGTAATCCTTTTCGGATTTTTTGTCCGATGGAGTATCTGACTTCGCTTGCTGCCCATGTTTGCGTTGTTCTTCGTTCATGAAAATTCCCCTTTCTAACTCTATAACAAACGAATAATAAACCGATTTCTTCTATTATAAAATTCGTAATAGTAAGGCTGACAATTACACTTGCACATTATAACAGTATAAAGGTTTTTTTAGGCTTATACAATAGAGATGCAGAACTGTCGAAATTTGTTCCAAACTTCATACATCCCATTCTAAATAGGCTTCCACCCAGTAACTGGATGTTATTGTGATGCATAAGGTAAAGTAAGACATATACCCAGGAGGAGGTTCTGATCGATAAACCAATGAAATCCCCCATGTATAATATTGAAAATCAGGAGAAACATTATCTTCATTCGGAAATCAATCGATTGAAAAAAATAATCCGGAAAATAAAAGAAAGTCATTTATATGCAGAAGCTGATTATTATAAAGGAGTCATCCAGAAAAAGGAACAGGAAATCGAGGAACTTTATACTCACATAAAAATCAATCAAACAACTGAACATGAACTCATTATGGAAAGAAACAAATTTAGAGAAGGAAAAGAAAAGCTGGAAGAAGAAGTATTGTTCCTTCATAGTGCACTACATGACAGAGAAGCACATATTGAAACACAGGGTCAACATATTAAAACATTAGAAAAAGATCTTCTTCAATTAGAAATAGAAAATAAAAACCAAATACGAGATTTGTCTCAACTTGAAGACATTAATGGGAAGCTATCGTTTCAAAATGATCAGCTCTTGAGAGATAACAAAAACCTGGTTGCCAACTCAGAAAGGTTGAAATCAGAAAACAAAAGCCAGAAGTTTCATATCAACGATTTAAGCAAGGCATTGGCAACTTCTGAAGAATCCAAGAAGGAAGTATTTTTTAATCTGTTATCCAAAACAGAAGAACTGGAAAAACATATAGCAGAACGTAAACACATGATCGAATCTTTGGAGGATGCCAAGGAACAACTGATTCAGGCAGAGAAGCAGAAGATGCAATTCATTAAAGATATGCTGCTTCAGTATCAGAGAACTATCGAGGAAAACGAGTGGTGGTTCTCTGCGCAATTTGCCGATATCGATAGTCGTACCCAAAAACAAGAAGAACGAATAGATTTGATCGAATATGAACACGAAATTCAATTCAAAGAGCAAAATGAGAATATCTTAAGTAGATTTGAAGATGTTGAAGGGAAGTTTATCGATTTTATAAGTGAAATCGAATCAATCAGGGACTCTAATGATAAGGTGTCTCAAAATTTATTTGATTTAAAGAGGCTTATAGAGCATCAAAAGAGAACCCAAACGCATATCATTCAAAATCGACCTAAACAACCTCTTATTGAGAATATAAAGAAGAAGCCTTAATGGAAAAGCCGGCTCACCATTATCTTGGCGGGCCGGCTTTATTGATTACATAAATTCTTTTAATAATCCATCAAATGTCTCATCATCAAGTTTCAAATCATGTGTATTCAGCGGTTCTTCCGAGTATCCTGCGACTAACTCCTGATAAGAAGGCTGCTCATTGTTCTGATAAATCAAACCAGTAACGAGTCCGTCTTTTTCCATCAGCGTATTCATTGCCTGCTCGCGGTTAGAAGGGTCATACCCTTCCACATCTCCGAGTTTCGTCAGGTTTTCTTTGAACCAGTCATAGGTATTAATCTTATTGTAGGTAACACAAGGACTGAAAACGTTAATCAAAGAGAATCCTTTATGATTTAATCCCGCTTCAATCAATGCTGTAAGTTCTTTTAAATCAGACGAGAAACTCTGTGCCACAAATGTTGCACCGGCTGTTAATGCCATTTCCATCGGTGCAAGTGCGGGTTCGATCGATCCTTGCGGTGTTGATTTCGTTTTAAAGCCTGATGATGATCTAGGGGATGTCTGCCCTTTTGTTAACCCATAAATTTGGTTATCCATGACAATATATGTGATATCAACATTCCGTCGGATTGCGTGTATGGTATGTCCAAGACCAATTGCAAATCCATCGCCGTCACCGCCAGAGGCAATAACCGTCAAATCCTTGTTTGCCATTTTTAAACCTTGAGCGATTGGCAGGGAACGTCCATGAATCCCATGGAAACCGTAGGAATTAATATATCCTGAAATACGCCCGGAACATCCGATTCCTGATACAACTGCTAAATTCTCAGGGTCAAGTCCAACGTTCGCTGCCGCACGCTGTATGGATGCTTGTACCGAGAAGTCACCGCATCCAGGACACCAGTTAGGCTTTACATTATTACGAAAATCTTTAAAGGTAGCCATGGATCAGCTCAGCTCCTTACACTTAGAGTAAATTTCATGAGGCAAGAATGGAGTGCCGTCATACTTCGTCATATTTTTGATCTTATGCCCATATCCTGCATTCATCTTGATAATATTTGATAACTGCCCAGTAGCGTTGTTTTCGATTACCACTACCCTCTTCGCTTTTTCCATTAGCGGCTGTAAATCTTCGGCAGGGAATGGATGGATCAAGCGTATATGTGCATGATTCACTTTGATGCCTTCCTCTTCCAAACGGGCCATGGCTTCTTCTATAACACCCCGGGTAGAATTAAAGCCTACTAGAAGCAAATCGGCTTCTTCATGAGGGGCTGCAATATGAATAGGGTTATTGAAACGGATGTTTTCAATTTTGCGCATTCGCTTGTCCATTTGTGCTTGGCGGTTTACAGGTGATTCTGATGGTTTTCCAGTTTCATCATGCTCCACTCCTGTGACATGATGAATCCCATTTTTCATTCCGGGAGTTACACGAGGAGATACCCCGTCTTTAGTGACTTCAAAACGTTTGAAGTATTTTTTAGGTTCCAATTCTTCAAGTTGGGCTTCATCATTGACAAGCTTGCCTCTGCGTATCTCAACTTTGCTGTAATCAAGCGGTTCAACCGTTTGTTTTCCTAATGAAAGCTGCAGGTCTGAAAGAATAATGACCGTACATTGATATTCTTCGGCAAGATTGAATGCTTCCACTGTGTCATAGAAAGCTTCCTGTACTGTACTAGGGGCCATTACAATTTTAGGTATTTCACCGTGTGTACCATAAATCATAGCCATTAAATCAGATTGTTCCTGTTTTGTAGGTAATCCTGTGGATGGACCTCCGCGCTGGGTATCGACTACAACAAGGGGCTGCTCAGTCATTCCTGATAATCCGATTGCTTCCATCATAAGAGAGAGACCAGGACCTGCTGAAGCAGTAAATGAACGGATTCCTCCGTAATTTGCACCAATTGCCATTGTAGCCGCAGCGATTTCATCTTCGGTTTGGATAACCGTACCGCCTACCATTGGAAGCTTCTTAATTAAGTATTCCATGATTTCAGATGCTGGAGTGATCGGATAAGCAGCCATCAACCGCACACCGCCTGCCAAAGCACCAAGTGCGATCGCGTCGTTACCAATCATAAACATACGTTTATGTCCGTCTGCTTCTTTCAACTGCAGGGAACCTGCTTTTTTCCCAAGCTCTGTTTTCATGATGTCGAATCCCTGTCTGATTGCTTCCATGTTCTTCTCGACTACCGTTTCACCTTTACGTCCGAAGATCTCTTCCACTACTTCTTTAAACACTTCAGGATCCAGGTTTAAAACAGCACATGTTGAGCCGACAGCAACCATATTCTTCATCAGTGATGTCCCAAGCTCTGCAGCTAACTCAGTAAAAGGCACAATATATAAAGAAGCCTCTGTATCTTCAGGCTTCTCAGGCTTGAATTTAGCATCTGCGATAATGACACCTTCATTGTGAAGCTCTTTATAGTTCACATCGATTGTTTCCTGATCAAAAGCTACTAAAATATCTAAGTCATCTGCAATCGCACGAACTTGAGTAGTGCTGACGCGAATCTTATTATTTGTATGTCCTCCCTTGATACGCGAGGAGAAATGGCGGTATCCATATAAGTAATACCCAAGGCGGTTCAATGCCATGGAGAAAATCTCTCCCGTGCTTTCTATCCCCTCACCTTGCTGTCCGCCAACCTTCCATGAAAGTTGTTCTTTCATATATATCACCCTTTCTTACAGGTCTCTTATTTACATCATTTCACCAAAAAAAGATAAAATCTATGGATAGATAACTCATATATTTCTATTAAATACGTACTAAACAAGTTTATCACTTTTCACTAGAAATCACTACTGTCTGAACCATTCGACATAAAAAAACTGACCTTCGCATTGGAAGATCAGCGTGTTTTATTGAATGGGATCCGTTTGTGAAAATTTTCAAATAAGAATTTTCTTATTTGTTTATCACTGTAGTATCGCTGCAGGGTCCGAATCAAATTATCATATTGCCGATAAGATGACAGCCCTTTTACCGTCTGATCAATTCCGTCGAAATCAGAACCGAAGCCAACATGATTTTCTCCGCCCAGGCTGCAAATATGCTCAATATGCCTTACAATATCGGTTAATTCGGCATTGCCTTTCTTATTTAAAAATGGCGGCACAAAGGTTACGCCCATTACACTATCTTTCTTGATTAGTGCTTCAATTTGTTCATTTTTTAAATTTCGTGGATTAGGACAAATAGAAAATGCATTGGAATGGGAAGCAATCGGATATTGAGCTGCTTCTATCGTATCCCAGAATGCTCTTTCACATAGATGGGATACATCGGTCCACATCTTCTTTTCATTTAGGAAACGGACCATTTCAAAGCCAAAGGCAGTCAGGCCGCCTCCTCGTGGTTCAAGTGCACCATCCGCTGCCGCATTGGCCCAATTCCATGTCAATCCCACAGAACGGACACCGAGCCGGTACAGCGTTTCAAGCTTTCCCAAATCCTCTTCGATTGCTTCTGCTCCTTCTAAGGTCAGCATTGCCCCTATCTCATGAGGTGAAAGCTTGTCAATGTCTTCTTTAGAAGTAACGAATTTCACATCAGGATGCGGATCAATAATCCTGTTATGAAAAAGGTTGACCATCTGCAAAGCTGCTTGAAATCGTTGTCCGGGCTTTAAGTAAGAAGGTATATAAATCGCGAACAACTGTACTTTAGAGCCTCCTTCATTCAACTGTGGGTATGTAATGTGCATATCTTCTTTTGATTGAAACGATAGTTTATCAGGGTACACAAAAAGTTTCATCAAGACATCACAATGAGCGTCAAAAATCATATATCTTCATTCCTTCCTTTATTCAGATATATACTATAATATCAGAATAAAAAGGCTGTCCACTAAAGAAAGATCTTTAACGAACAGCCCTGCTTCATAAAAAGACTGGGTATAAGCATCCTTATGTGTAAGGAACAGCTTTACCTTTATCTTGGTTCTACTATTAACTTTATGGCCGTGCGTTCTTCTCCCTCAATCAGTATATCTGTAAAGGCCGGGATACAAATCAAATCTAAACCACTGGGAGCTACAAATCCTCTGGCAATTGCGACTGCTTTCACCGCCTGGTTCAATGCTCCGGCTCCAATTGCCTGAATCTCAGCTCCCCCTCTCTCACGAAGAACACCGGCGAGTGCACCAGCTACAGAATTAGGATTAGATTTTGCTGAAACTTTTAATATTTCCATTCCTTTTCCTCCTTGTCATTTCCCCCATACCGTATGTCCGTGGTAAAGAACAAACTTGGTATAAATGATTCCACTGCTACTATATTCAAGAAATGGACAATTCATTCCGGTATGTCTGAAAAAGGAGGAAAAACATTAATATTCAGCTATGAATGGATGATCCTCATTAATAAGGATCCTATCTATCTTTTTAGCTTTCCCTGTTTTCTGATCGACATTGATCAGACATGCACTTAATATTTTCCTGCCTTCTTTCGGAACTTCAAATCGTACCGGCAGGCTTGTTTGGAACCTCTTAAGTACTGACTCTTTATTCATCCCCAATACTTCATCATAGGGACCTGTCATTCCTACATCGCACATAAAAGCTGTGCCATTAGGAAGGACTCGATTATCCGCCGTCTGTACGTGAGTATGTGTTCCGATGACTGCTGATACCCTGCCATCCAGAAACCAACCCATTGCCTGCTTTTCACTTGTCGCTTCTGCATGAAAGTCAACAAAGATGATGGAGGTTTTCTTTTTGGCTTCATCCACTAAGTCATCTACTATTTTAAACGGATCGTCAAGCGGCGGCATAAATGTTCTCCCTTGAACATTGATCACAGCCACTGTCTTTCCATGAACTTCTCCATAAAGCAACCCTTTACCTGGAGTGCCTTCAGGAAAATTAGCAGGACGCACCATTTTTTTTGATGAGTCAATGAAATCAAAAATATCTTTATTGTCCCATGTATGATTTCCCAAGGTCACCATGTCAGCGCCATCCTGAATAAATTTTTTATAAATTTTTTCTGTAATCCCTCTGCCTGATGCCGCATTTTCCCCATTTACGATGGTGAAGTCAGGTTGATGTTTCTTTTTCAGTTTTGATAAATACTCTGTAATCATTTCACGGCCCATAGAGCCGACTACGTCTCCAACAAATAAAATTCTCATGAAAATTCCCTTCTCTATATGTATTTGTAACTTGTTAGCCTTTATTACGTAGTATATTGTAACACATTTATCGTTTATTCTATTCATGAAGGAAGGGTATACGAGGACTAATAAAAAAGCTGACCCCGAAAGAAATCAACCTTTCGGAGTCAACCTGATTATTTCGCATATTCAACGGCTCTTGTTTCACGGATGACCGTTACTTTAATGTGACCCGGGTAATCCAGTTCATCTTCGATTCTCTTACGGATATCCCTTGCCAAACGGTGGGATTCCAAATCGTCAATGGCTTCAGGTCTTACCATGATGCGCACTTCACGCCCCGCTTGAATCGCAAAGGACTTCTCCACTCCTTCATAGGACTCAGAAATCTCTTCAAGCTTCTCAAGACGGCGGATATAATTCTCAAGCGTTTCACTTCTTGCACCCGGACGCGCTGCTGATAAAGCATCGGCAGCAGCTACGAGAACCGCAATGATTGATGTTGGTTCCGTATCACCGTGGTGAGAAGCAATACTGTTGATGACAACAGGATGCTCTTTGTACTTCGTTGCGAGTTCCACACCAATTTCGACGTGGCTTCCTTCTACTTCATGGTCGATGGCTTTCCCGATGTCATGCAGTAGACCGGCACGCTTGGCAAGTCTTTCGTCTTCCCCAAGCTCCGCAGCCAGTAATCCGGAAAGATAGGCCACTTCCATTGAATGCTTCAATACGTTCTGTCCGTAACTTGTACGATACTTCAAACGGCCCAGAATCTTGATTAAATCCGGGTGAAGGCCATGAACACCAACTTCAAAGGTTGTCTGCTCACCGATTTCACGGATATATTCATCCACTTCACGTCGGGATTTGTCTACCATTTCTTCAATTCGTGCAGGGTGGATACGTCCATCCTGTACTAATTTCTCTAATGCAATTCGAGCCGTTTCTCTACGAATCGGATCGAAACCAGAAAGAATAACTGCTTCAGGAGTATCGTCAATTATGAGATCAATTCCTGTTAATGTTTCCAGCGTACGAATGTTACGTCCTTCTCGCCCAATAATTCGACCTTTCATCTCATCATTTGGTAGGTTCACAACACTAACTGTTGTTTCTGCCACGTGTTCGGCAGCACAACGTTGAATTGCAAGTGAAAGGACTTCTTTCGCCTTCTTGTCAGCATCTTCTTTCGCGCGTGTTTCGTGTTCTCTGACCATGATTGCAATATCATGGGAGAGCTCATTTTCCACACGGTCGAGAATGATTCCTTTCGCTTCATCACGAGTTAAGCTCGAGATACGTTCAAGCTCAGTTTGCTGTGATCGTACCATCTCGTCCACTTTGCTTTCCATCTCTTCAATATGTTGTTGTCTTTCGTTAAGAGCTGCCTCTTTTCTTTCCAGTAAAGCTTCACGCTTATCAAGCGTATCATCTTTACGATCGAGGTTTTCCTCTTTTTGCATTAAACGATTTTCTTGTTTTTGCAATTCATTTCTTCGTTCACGAAGTTCATTTTCCATTTCAGTGCGAAGTCTATGATTTTCGTCCTTTGCTTCCAGTAGTGCTTCTTTCTTCAGAGCATCTGCCTCGCGCTTAGCATCTTCTAAAATCTGCTCTGCTGAACCTCTGGCACCAGCAATTTTCGCTTCAGCAATGGACTTACGAATAAAGTATCCAACAACTACACCGACGATAAGGCCAAGCAAAATGGAGATGATTGTTATGGGTTGCATTATTTCACCTCCTCTTGCTATGAACTGTCATCATGTCTTTTACATGTCGGCTTGTACATTGCTCAATTGAACTCAATATACAGCGCTAGGCTTTCAAATATTCATTCGAAAAATTTGTAAAATATACATGTTAATTTTAAATCTCAGAAAATTTATTGTCAAGGGGTTGTCCGTTCTATCGCTGGATTTCTCAAGGATTTCTTGCAATTCGACATAAATCGATAGGAATTAGTCTATTAGTAAACATAATATTATTATGTTGAACAGATTGATTATAGAGATAGGTTTTAAAAAAAGAGACTGGGACAAAACTTATAAACCCTTCCAAAAGACGAACAATTTCAGTGTAGGCTCTTATTACCGCTATTGATTTCCGTGCAAGACTTCGCTTTCCGCGGGTAGCCCGTGAGCCTCCTCGGTCGTACCTCCCTGCGGGGTCTCACATTAGCTACTCTTCCCGCAGGAGTCTTCGTCTTGCACTCCAATCAACCGCTGGAACAAGTTAAAACTAAATGCACACTTGAACAAATCCAATAAAAAACCCGACTTAATTTGAATCCTAGAATCCAATTAGGTCGGGTTTTACTTAGCCTAAGACACCTTTGTCCCAGCCTCTTATCAACCTTAATCTTCTAATAGATTAAGCTCACTTTGATCTTCGGTTTCGGCTGCGCCTGTATCCAATCCATAATGCTCACGGATCTTCAGCATGATTTCATTACGGATCTCAGGATTCTCTTTCAAGAAGATTTTCGCGTTTTCACGGCCTTGTCCCAGACGTTCTTCGTTATAAGAGTACCATGCACCACTCTTCTGAACGATATCAAGCTCGGATCCAAGGTCGACGATTTCCCCTTCTTTGGAGATTCCCTGTCCATACATGATGTCCACTTCCGCTACACGGAAAGGAGGTGCCACTTTGTTTTTCACAACTTTGATCTTTGTTTTGTTACCAACCATTTCATTGCCTTGCTTAAGGGTTTCGGCACGACGCACTTCTAGTCTAACTGAAGAATAGAATTTCAACGCGCGTCCACCAGGGGTCGTCTCTGGATTTCCAAACATGACTCCGACCTTTTCACGAATCTGGTTGATGAAGATCGCGATTGTCTTCGATTTGTTGATGGCACCTGACAGCTTACGAAGGGCCTGTGACATCAAACGGGCTTGAAGACCCACGTGTGCATCTCCCATTTCACCTTCGATCTCGGCTTTAGGTACAAGTGCTGCTACAGAGTCGATCACGATGGCATCAACGGCACCGCTTCGTACCAATGCTTCAGCGATTTCCAATGCCTGCTCGCCTGTATCAGGCTGAGAGAGCAATAGTTCATCTATGTTCACTCCAAGCTTTTGTGCATATACAGGGTCAAGTGCGTGCTCAGCATCAATGAACGCTGCCTGTCCGCCCTGAGCCTGTACTTCTGCGATTGCGTGAAGTGCAACGGTTGTCTTACCTGAGGATTCCGGACCATACACCTCAACAATTCTCCCGCGAGGATACCCGCCGACTCCCAGAGCCGCGTCAAGTGCAAGGGATCCACTCGGACAAGTCACTATTTTTCTATCAGTTTGTTCCCCAAGCTTCATGATAGAGCCTTTTCCAAACTGTTTCTCTATTTGTTTCAACGCCATATCTAAGGCTGCTTTACGATCGCTCACTAATCTTCCTCCTTTGAATATAGAACTTAAAGACAACTTATAAGCTTGTCTCAAATCCAACCTATCTATACTATAAACCATGTTTTAGTAGAAAACAAGAAAAAAGTCGAACATCCATTCGGTTTTTTGCAAATGGTCATCCCTCGGATAAACAATTTAAAAACTGTCTCGCAGCTGCTACTGAAGACAGTTTTTCATTTTTGATCACGTTAATTCTTTAAGTAGATAATGCCAGCCGTATTTTGCCGTTCGCTTTCGATTCGCATTCCTGCCTCCTGCAAGATTCAAAAGGAATGCTTTCGTATCTTGGCCATTTATTGAGAGACCAATCCATACTGTGCCCGCCTTTTTTCCATAATGATCTTCTGGACCAGCCACACCGGTAAAACTGATACCGATGTCGGAAGAAAAGAGTCTTCGCACATTTTCAGCCAATTCAATCGCACATTGTTCGCTTACAGCTGAATGCAGTTTCAATGTGTTTTCATTTACTGAAAGCACATTCTTTTTCACTTCATCCTGGTAGCAAACCACGCCTCCCTTAAGTACCTCGGAGGCACCGGGCTGGGCTGTAATTTCCGATTGAAAAAGTCCCCCTGTCAGGCTTTCAGCACAAGAAAGGGTAAAACCTTTTTCTTTCATCGATCTCATTGCCACTTCGACCAGGGAATCATGATCGTATCCGTAGAAATAATCTCCCGCAATGCTTAAAATCTTTTCTTCCAAATTATCCAGCAGTTCACCCGCCACTTCCTTTGACCCGTGCTTGGCAGTCATACGGATCGTAACCTCTCCATCTCCTGCGAGAGGAGCGATCGTGGGGTTCGTCTGGGTATCGATCAGTTCTTCCAGTTCTGTTTCGAGCTGCGCTTCGCCGATGCCAAAGAAACGAAGAACCCTGGAGTAAATGATTTCTTTTCTTTTTAAGGTATGTAAAATGGCTGGTATTCCGTATTTACTGAACATAGGACGCATTTCAGAAGGCGGCCCGGGAAGCAGCATGTAGGATCTTCCTCCCTTTTTGAAAAACATGCCCGGTGCCATTCCATGTTCATTCTTTAACACCTCTGATCCTTTGAGTATGAGAGCCTGCTTTTCGTTGTTAGGTGTCATGGCACGATTCGTTCTATTAAAGTATTCTTTGATGGATCGTAATGCCTCTTCATCCATCGATAACCCGGTCCCTAAGGCCGCTGCTATCGTTTCCTTCGTCAGATCGTCTTTAGTCGGTCCCAGTCCCCCTGTGAAAATAAGCAGATCTGCTCTCCCCCGGGCAACCTCGATTGCTTGTTTCAGCCGGACTGGATTATCCCCTACACTGGTATGGTAATATACATTCACACCCGCTTCAGCAAGCTGCTCTGATATGTACTGTGCATTTGTATTGGCAATCTGCCCTAATAATAATTCTGAACCCACTGCAATGATTTCTGCATTCATTCCGTTTTCCCCCTTTAGTAGAAATTCAATATAAAGAAAGAGATGATCCATTTCAAGATCATCTCTTCTAGATTATAACGGTAAGGAACAGGCGTCCAGTTTCCAAGCTTCAGAAATTACTTGGAGTTAACAAACGCTTGCTTGTTATGCTTGAAATAATCCCATCCGGACCAAATTGTAAAGAACATGGCAACCCATAATGCGATGGTCGCAAATGGGAAATTGAATAATTCAAAGATGGCATTATGGAGCAGCAAAGCAGAAACAGCGATGATCTGTGCCCAAGTCTTAATCTTCCCAAGCTGACCGGCTGCCACTACTTCACCTTCTCCAGCAAGCACCAGTCGAAGACCGGTAACTGCAAATTCACGGCTGATGATAATGATGACGATCCATGAAGGTGCAAGTCCAAGCTCGACCAGTACGATTAGTGCAGCAGACACGAGAAGCTTATCTGCCAACGGGTCAAGGAACTTACCTAAATTGGTTACCATATTAAACTTTCTTGCATAATATCCGTCTATCCAATCAGTGGTTGATGCGATAATAAATATCAACGCGCCTATAAAATGCTTCACTGGCATTTCAGCCCCGAGGAAGACCATTTCTCCCCAATTTAAGGGCGCAAGCATGATAATTAAAAATAGTGGAATCAAAAAGATCCGCGAAATTGTAATCTTATTAGGTAAATTCACCTTTCTACCTCCAATACTTAGAAACAAAATGTATACTGGGTTGTTAAATGGAGTCATTTACTCCATTCTACTTATTGTTGTGATTCTGCAGGTTTGTATTGGATAATAATATCCTGTCTGACAGTATCCGTAGGAATCTTATACTCAAGCAGTTTTCCATTCACTGTGATAGCAGTGTTAGCGGCATTACCGATAACGAGATACGCCTGCTGATCAGCTGTAAGGTCAAACTCCTTCTTATCCCCATTGTACAACATCCCCTGGAACAATACTTCGTCTTTTGAATTGTACACGGCTACCCAGGCGTCCCCTTTAGCAGCTAATTCCAGCTTGAACTGGTCTGTGTTTTTGAGCTCATAGGTCGTTATAGTACCTTCAGTTTTGACGGCCTCGAGTGATTGCCCGGCATTCTCTTCTTCTTTGTTTTCTTTCTCTTCTGCAGATTCAGTTTCTTCATTCGATTCTTTTTGTTCTTTGTCTTCCTCTTTAACAGGTTCTTCTTCACTAGGCAGATCCTGCTGGTCGACCGCTACCGGCTCTTTATTAGAGGTACCTGCAGTGCCGGCATTATCAGCTACCTTATTTTGCACGAATACCCACAGTGCAATTAACACGGCTATGACAAATATAGCAATCAAAAGCTTCGGGATTACATCGAGGGCCTTGGAAGAACCGCCTGAAACTCCTTTCCGTGACTGTACACGGGAAAGGGAGACCGGGATCTCATCTTCATACGTTGTTGGGATATCTTCTTTATATTCCTCAAAAATCACTTCCGGCTGCAGCCCTACTGCTTCACAGTACTGCTTGATGAAAGCACGGACGTAGAATTTCCCTGGCATCATATCATATGAGCCTTCTTCAATGCCGATAAGATATCGTTTTTGTATTTTCGTTACTCTCTGTAAGTCATCAAGACTGTAATCTTTGGCTTCACGCGCTTCTTTCAGACGTTTTCCTAATTCCGTCACTATTTAACACCTTCCAATATTAAAAATCAAAACCTCCAAAATCGGAATTTTGAAAAAGATTATTTTGGTCCACTAATTCGTATGTAATTTCTTCTTCAGGATTGTTTCGCAGCTCAATGATATAGTCAAAGTCATCTAATGAATACTCTGAATTTTGAACGAATACATCAGGATGTTCGATGACTTTCACAGCTGACAGCCGCATGATCTCACGTACCAGCTGCCAATGTTTTTCACTTGCACGGCGAGTGGACACGATTCCATCAATAATGAAGAGGTTTTCTGAAGAATATTCATCTTCAATCAGCTTGCTCCTTATCGTCTGCTTTAATAATGTGGATGATACAAATAGCCATTTCTTATTTGCACACACACTTGAAGCCACCACTGACTCAGTTTTCCCTACACGTGGCATCCCCCTGATTCCTACAAGCTTATGACCCTCCTGCTTAAAAAGCTCGGCCATGAAGTCCACAAGCAATCCAAGCTCATCCCGTACGAATCGGAATGTCTTTTTATCATCTGCATCACGCTGAATATAACGGCCATGCCTGACCGCAAGTCTATCTCTTAGTTTAGGTTCCCTTAATTTCGTCACATTTATCGTATCCATTGTCTGCAGGATCGATTCAAGACGCGTTATTTGTTCTTCATTATTAGCAAGAAGAAGCATCCCTCTTCTTCCTTCGTCAACACCGTTAATCGTCACAATATTTATAGAAAGCATCCCTAATAAGGAGGAAATATCACCTAAGAGGCCGGGACGATTTTTTTGAATTTCATATTCTAAATACCATTCTTTTCGTTCCATTGGTTACCTCCTGAAATTCTATGTGACCACATATTCCGACAACATAGGGGATTTTTCGATATTATCACTTGAAACATCTAGCTTTTATAATAAATGATTTTCATCTAATAGAAAAGGAAAACCTATAGAATTCATACAATTTCTGCATAACCAATCCTTAAACAGTTCTTTAGGAGGAGCCGATGATTAAATTTATTACAAAGAAGCAGCCCTCATCACCATTTGTAAAAACGGGAATAAGAAAAGGAGAGGAAAATTCCCTCTCCTTAACGAGTGCCGTTATTGTTCACTAGCTTTACCATCATGTTTGCAATAGCGTGTTGTTCCTCAGGAGAAGCTACAGACCATAAATCCGCTAAAACTTTTTCCTGATCGTTCTTAGGCTCAACCTGGTTAGCTAAATAATCTCCAATTTGATAAGCTAAATCTGAAACCGTTTCGTTTTCCATTCCAGTATGCTGAGCTTGATTAAGGCGATCCCCTAAAAAGTTTTTCCACTCTGACCAATTATCTAATACAGACATCGTAATGAACCTCCTCTTAATTGAAATACAATGTTAGTTTGTATCATCGAGGAGAAAATATGCGCATTAAGATGAAATTATTACGTATGCCATCCTCCGTTAACAGCTAAGGTCTGACCGGTTATGTAGGAGGAGTCTTCAGATAAAAGAAAATAAATGGATGAAGCAACTTCTTCACTTATAGCCAGTCTTCCCATTGGTATATCTTCCATGACCTGCCGGGTTTCTTCATCGGTAAAAGATTTCATCATATTCGTAGCCACTGCACCAGGAGCTACTGCGTTCACCCTGACTCCATTTAAAGCCGTTTCTTTTGCCAACGACTTGACGAAGGAAAGCTGAGCTCCTTTTACCGTAGAGTAAACAACTTCACAAGCGCCGCCGATTTGGCCCCAGATCGAACTGACAATTACAATATTTCCTTTATACTCCATAAGCTTTGGAAGAAGCCCTTGAATAAGCATCATCGGACTTTTCACATGTATATTGATCATTCTGTCCATTTCCTGTTCCGTCTGATCCTGAAAAAGCCCCCAGCCCGCTACTCCACTGGAATAAACAATACCATCTATACGAAAAATGGAATCAACGACCTTCTTTACCTGACCAGGCTGGGTTAAATCTGCTTTTATTGGGATCGCTTCTACCCCGATCTCCCTAACTTCCAGCATTAGATCATCGATACTATTCTGATCAGTATGATAATGAAGATAAAGATTCCATCCCTGTTTCGCTAGTATCAAAGCCGTACTTCTTCCGATGCCTCCTGAAGCGCCTGTAATTAAAGCAAATTTCATACACTGCCTCCCTTACAAAGATAAGAACCACCCCGCTGCAAGGGTAGTTCCTATCGTAATTATGATTTTGGAACAACTTGACATACAGTGAAACGCTCTTCACTGATGATTGAGTCCGCCACTTTTTGAATATCATCATATGACAAGGATTCCAATGTAGGCACTACATCAAATAAATCCATTTCATTAAATGCATACCGTGTGAATTGGTTGGCAATGAATTCTGGTGAATTCACCGCTCGGAGGAAAGCACCGATTTTCTTCTTTTTCGTTCTTTCAAGACCTTCTTCTGTAAACAGAGATTCTGCTTTTGCTTTCAACAGAAGCTCCTTCAGTTTCTCGGCAAGCAGGTCTGGTTTTTCAGTATCCCCTCCGACGGTCACAAATCCGAAGCCGTTCTCCTGAGTGTAATCATAATGGAATGTTTCATCAATGAGCCCTTCATTATAAAGGTCGAAATAATAAGTGGAGCTCTTTCCGAATAATAAATCCAGGAAGACGTTCATCGAGAGTTCCTGTTTCAGCATTTCTTTTCCTTGCTGAGTCGGTTCAGGTGCTTTTAAACCTACCAGGCACTTAGGTGATTGAACATTCATTTTAAGCACTTGCTTTGTTTCGGCAACAGCATCCGGCTCTTCATCAAATTGACGTTTGATCTCCGGCATTTTTTCATAGGGCTTCTTTTCCTGATTTGAACGGACCTGGTCCATAATCTGGTCTGGATCCACCGGACCTACTACAAATAGAAGCATATTACTCGGGTGGTAGAAAGTATTGTAGCATTGATACAGCATATCTTTCGTAATTGGAGTAATCGAATCAATCGTTCCTGCAATATCAATTTTAACCGGGTGATTCTTGTACATGTTCTGGATAACACCGAAGTACAAACGCCAATCCGGATTATCGTCATACATTGTAATCTCCTGGCCTATGATGCCTTTTTCTTTTTCAACCGTTTTCTCGGTAAAGTAAGGATCTTGAACAAAATCGATTAATGTTTCAAGGTTTCTTTCTACATTATTTGTGCTTGAGAATAGATAGGCAGTCCTTGTGAAAGAAGTAAAGGCATTAGCAGAAGCCCCTTGACGGCTGAATTGCTGAAATACGTCACCGTCCTCTTTTTCAAATAGCTTATGTTCCAGAAAGTGAGCAATGCCATCCGGCACTTTCACAAAATCGTCCTCATTTAATGGCACAAAATGATTATCGATGCTTCCGTATTTCGTTGTAAAGGTTGCATAGGTCTTATTGAATCCTTTTTTCGGAAGAATGTATACATCCAGTCCGTTAGACATCTTCTCATAATATAAATTTTCTTGTATCTGATCGAAGGAAATTTTCTTCATCATTATTCCTCCATTCCTGTTAAGAAGTAAATTGTATCAAGCTCCACTTTGTTCGCTGCTGCAATGATCTCTTCTTTCGTCGTTCTTTCAACTTCGCCGAGCCATGTCTTGAGGTCGATTTGCTTATTGGAAACAGCATTATGATACAAGACTTCGATAAGCCCCCTTGAAGTGTCCACCGTTTCAAGAAGCTGGTTTTTGATGACAGCCTTGGTCTGTTCAACTTCCCCATCGGTAAAATCACCATTTCTCATTGCTTCCAGCTGCTCGTTTATGATACCGACAGCCTGGTCATAGTTTTTAAATTCAATACCGGACATGACCATCATGAGTCCTTTATGACTTTCCAGCCGGCTTGCTGCATAATAAGCCAGGCTTGCCTTCTCCCTGACATTTATAAACAGCTTGGAGTGGGAAAAACCTCCGAAAATCCCATTGAATACTTGAAGTGCAAAGTAGTCTTTGTCACCGAATTGGGTATTTGTGCGGTATCCCATATTCAGCTTTCCTTGTTTGACATCCTGCTTTTCTTTTACTACATTTTCCTTTTCTTTACGCTTAACTTCTGAAGAATCGACCTGAACAGCTTTCCGTTCCGGCAGTGAAAACAGTCTGTCACAGAAATTTTCCACCTGATCGATGTCGACGTCTCCAATAACATAGAGATCCATTTGATCTTCACTGATCACATTTTGGTAATATTCATATAATTCTTTTGAGTTAATCGAGTCGACGTTCTCTTTCATTCCATTTACATGAAGTGCAAACCGCTCATCTTTGCACATTTCTTCTACAAGCCTCGAATTGGCATAACGCATCTTATCGTCATAAACAGCCTGAATTCTCACCTTTTGGTTCCGTTTTTCCTTCTCTACTGTACGCTCATCAAATTGATCGTCCTCAATATTGGGGTTCAATATCACGTCTGAAAGGAATTCCAGCCCTTTTTCCAACAGCGGCTCTGAATCCTTCAGGAATTTCTCATTCGCTATTTCAACCGAGAAGCTGACTATATGATATTCGCCTTTTTTTGCTAAGTCGGTAAAAAAGCTGGCACCATATAATTCATCTAAATAAGTACGGAGTTTTGTTGTATTTGGATACGTCTTTGTGCTGCTTTGCATGACGTGCGGCAGAAGCCCTCGCAGTGTGACAGTCTCCTGATCTAAGGGGGCTTTCATTTTCATCACAAGGTTATTCGTTTTATACTTATCCGTCTTCACGATATGTAATGTGTAGCCTTGCTTTTTCTTAACGACTTCGTTAATGTCCGTCATTGTACCGTCCTCCTTGTCCATACTTTCTTTTTTACATACACATAGACCTGAAAAAGATATAAACACCTTTATTGTGCGGTATTTTATTTTAACTATACATGTTATAATAGAAAGAATTCAAGCATCTTCCTCTGTTGGGAAAATTGACACATGATATTCATTATATGTTTAGAAGAACAGGTTAAGAATATCTATGATAGGCTGTTAAACACCGCTGTTGATTTCCGCGCAAGACTTCGCTTTCCGCGGGCGCCGGTGAGCCTCCTCGTCGCTCTGCTCCTGCGGGGTCTCACCTGTCTCGCTTTTCCCGCAGGAGTCTTCGTCTTGCACTCCAATCAACAGCTGGAACCTCCCTTAACATGATTAGAACACATTCAATTTTAATAAAATCAGCTATGTATATTAATTTGATAATCATTTACAAATATATAAAAAAGAGTGCCCGTGTTGATTTTTCAACATAGACACTCTTTTTCTTATTTTAACGGCTTCCTTTTACGTATGGTGTTCCTAATGCTTTCGGTGCATCGGCACGGCCGATGAATCCTGTCAGCGCTAAGATTGTCAGCACATACGGAGCGATTAGTAAATACACGCTTGGAATATTTTCGAATAATGGAATGCTGCTCCCAATAATGCTTAAGCTCTGTGCAAATCCGAAGAATAGCGCTGCTCCCATTGCACCAAGCGGGTGCCATTTACCAAAGATCAAAGCTGCAAGTGCCATGAATCCTTGTCCACTGATCGTAGCATGGCTGAAATCAGAAGAAATGGATTGAGCATAAACTCCACCGCCGACACCTGCGAAGGCACCTGAAATGATAACTCCGATATAACGCATCTTAGTTACATTAATCCCCATTGTATCAGCAGCCATCGGATGTTCACCAACAGAACGCAGGCGTAAACCGAATGGCGTTTTAAACATGACATACCAGACGATGACAGATACGATAATGGCTACAAATGGAGGCCAATACGTATTTGAGAAGAAGATGTCACCAATCACTGGAATCTTGTGTAAGAGTGGAACATCCACTTTACCAAAGCCTTCAGAAATAATATCTGTTTGACCTTTTCCATAGATGCGTTTGACCAAGAACAATGTTAAACCAATTGCCAGTAAGTTGATTGCTACACCAGATACTACCTGGTCTGCTCTGAATGTAATGGAAGCTACAGCATGAAGAACAGCCAGCAGCCCGCCCATTAACATCGCCACTAGAAGTGCTACCCAAGGGGTTGCAGAACCGAACGTATCAGCGAACGCAATATTAAAAACGATACTGGAGAAAGCACCAATGACCATCAAACCTTCGAGGCCGATATTTACAATACCGGATCGTTCTGAAAACGCTCCGCCTAAAGCAGTGAAAATAAGTGGCGAAGCCCATAATAATGTAGAAGGGATAAGTATTAATAAAATATCCATTATACCCACTTATTTCACCCCCTTTTTACTGAATCGTTGAATTAAATAACGGATCATATAGCCTGAAGCTACAAAGAAAATGATAAGAGCGATGATAATATCGACCAACTCGTTTGGAATACCTGCTTCCAGCGGCATATTCAATGCCCCTACCTTGAGTCCACCGAATAAGAGTGCTGCAAACACAACACCGATTGCAACGTTACCACCCAATAATGCAACGGCGATCCCATCAAATCCTACACCTGTGAATCCGCCTTTGATTGATGCGTAACCGAATGTTCCAAGTCCTTCCATTGCCCCTGCAAGACCTGCGAAGGCACCTGAAATGACCATTGAAAGAATGATATTGCCATTTACATTCATCCCAGCGTATTGAGATGCATGCTGGTTAAATCCTACAGAGCGAAGCTCATATCCACGAGTTGTTTTTTCGAGCAAGAACCACATAATAAACACACATGCAAGCGCTACGAAGATTCCCCAGTGCAGCCTTGAGAAATCTGTCAAACTCTCAAAGAAAGGAGATTTCAACGATGCAGATTCAGCTATATAGTCTGTACGATCTTTACGTTCTGTCAACACATCACGAATGATGGAATTTGTTACGTGTAACGCGATATAGTTCATCATGATCGTAACGATAACTTCGTGCACCCGGTACTTGGCTTTCAGCAAGCCGGGAATGAATCCCCAAATTGCTCCAGCAAGCGCAGCCGCGATGATCGCCAAAGGCAGGTGAATGATTTTCGGCAGGTCTTCAAACGCAACCCCCACCCAAACAGCTGCCATCCAGCCTACTATTAATTGCCCTTCGACACCAATGTTGAAAAGACCCGTCCTGAATGCAAAAGCTACAGCCAGTCCAGCTAAAATATATGGTGTTACCTGTCTGATCGTTTCACCTACATAGTATATCTCGCCAAATATCCCCTGCCATAATGCAGAATACCCTGCAACTGGATCATAACCGCTGACAAGCATAATGATCGTTCCTACAATAATGCCTAAAAGGACAGAAATAACCGGGATTAATATATTTGTTAATCGATTAGACATTTGTATCTTCCCCCGTTCCCTTTCCTTTTGAACCGGCCATCAGTAGACCAAGCTCCTGTTCCGTCGTTTCTTTCGGATCTACGATAGCCACAATTTGACCCTCGTAAATGACCGCAATGCGATCACTGACGTTCATGATTTCATCCAGTTCAAAAGAAAGCAGCAATACGGCTTTCCCATTGTCCCGTTGTTCAATCAGACGTTTGTGGATGAATTCAATCGCACCTACATCCAATCCCCGTGTCGGCTGAGCAGCAATCAATAAATCCGGATCCCGGTCTATTTCACGCCCGATGATCGCTTTTTGTTGATTCCCCCCTGATAAAGCACGTGCAAGAGTGAATTCGGATGGAGTTCTCACGTCAAACTCAGAAATTAGTTTTCTGGCTTGATCATAGATCTTTTTGTAATTTAAAATTCCTTTTTTAGAATATGGCTTTTGATAATAGGTTTGAAGAACCATATTTTCGCCTATCGGAAAATCTAATACCAAACCGTGTTTGTGACGATCCTGAGGAATATGCCCCACTCCGTTTTCATAAATCTTCCTTGGCTTCATATTCGCTATTTCCTTGCCATTCAACTTGATCGAACCGCTTTCAGCTTTATGGAGCCCTGTGATCGCTTCGATGAGCTCTGTTTGACCATTGCCATCTACTCCGGCAATCCCAAGGATTTCTCCCGCTCGAACTTCAAGGTTAAGCCCCTTTACTACCGGTACGTTTCGGTTATCCTTTACATTCAAATCCCGAATCTCCAGAACATTCCCCTCGGGAGATGCTTCCGTTTTATCTGTTTTAAAAGTCACTTCACGCCCTACCATCAGGCTGGCAAGATGATTAGGGTTTGTTTCAGAAACTTTTACGGTTCCAATACCCTTACCTTTTCTGATAACGGTTACATTATCACACACTTCCATGATCTCTTTGAGTTTATGGGTGATGAGGATAATCGATTTGCCTTCTTTAATAAGCGTTTTCATAATTTGAATGAGTTCTTTGATTTCTTGCGGGGTCAATACTGCTGTCGGCTCATCAAAAATCAGGATGTCTGCCCCGCGGTAAAGGGTTTTAAGAATCTCTACACGCTGCTGCATTCCTACAGAAATATCTGATATTTTTGCTGAAGGATCTACCTTAAGTCCATACTTTTCGGAGATATCCAAAATATCTTTTTCAGCTTTTTTAATATCTACAGATGCTCCGGACTTCGGTTCTCGGCCAAGAATGATATTCTCGGTGACGGTGAATGTGTCAACAAGCATAAAATGCTGATGGACCATACCGATCCCCAAATCATTTGCAATATTAGGGTTAGTGATATTCACTTTCTTACCCTTAACACGAATTTCACCTTGCTCCGGTTGATATAGTCCAAATAAGACATTCATTAACGTTGACTTACCTGCACCGTTTTCACCAAGAAGCGCATGAATTTCACCTTGTTTCAGCTGGAGGGTAATATTGTCATTTGCCACGATGCCCGGGAATTCCTTACGGATATTCAGCATCTCGATTACATAATCCATTGCTTTCACTCCTTGCTTAGGCTAGGGATAAATAGTTTAGTAGTTAGAGGTCAGACCTTGGTCCGCCAGAAAAAAAAGGGTGGCCCCCTATTAAAACTCTAAATGAAAGATAGAAGGTATTGTTTCTATACTTCAATTAAAGTTTTAAACATAAATTCAGTTATATTCTACCAGTTATGATTAAGTTTATTAGTACTATGTATCCAGTTCTTATTAAAGAAAAAGGGATAAGAGACCGGCATTCCATGGCCCGCTTACCCCTTTTATCATATGACGTTTAGTTTGCTGAGAAAGCCTCTGCATCTTTAAGAGACTCAGGTACTGTGATATCTCCGTTAGCAATCTTTTCTTTCCACTCGTTCACTTTTGTCATTACTTCGTCTTTGTTTGAAAGTTCGTCGTTAAGTTCAGCAAGTCCTACACCATCTTCGTTAAGACCGTATGAAATCATTTCCCCACCAGGGAAGTTTCCTTCTTTTGCCTTGTTTGCAAGGTCCAGAACTGCATTATCAACACGCTTTAAAGAAGAAGTCAGAACGATGTTATGATCTCCTACTTTACCTTCTGCAGATTGATCGGAGTCAACCCCGATTGCCCAGATTTCACGGGAAGGATCTTTTTCTTTCAGGTCACGTGCTTCTTTGAATAAACCGTTACCTGTTCCGCCTGCCGCATGGAAAACTACGTCTGCATTTTGAGAATACATTTTAGAAGCGATCGTTTGACCAAGCTCTGCCTTATCAAAAGCACCCGCATAATCGGCAACTACTTCTGCTTCCGGATTTACTGCTTTGACACCAGCTAAGAAACCAGAGTGGAAACGCTCGATTACCGGGATTTCCATTCCACCGATGAAACCGATTTTATTCGTTTTTGTTGCTAATCCTGCTGCCACACCAGCAAGGAATGAACCTTCTTGCTCTTTAAACGTGATACTCGCAACGTTCGGCTGATCTACTACAGCATCTACGATAGCAAAGTGAGAATCCTTCTGCTGCTGTGCAATATCATTGATTGCACCTTCCATTAGGAAGCCAATTCCGTATACTAAGTCAAAATCTTGACGGGCTAATGTATTTAAGTTTGTAGCATAGTCCGCATCAGATTGAGATTGAAGGTAATCGTAACCGCTTTTGCCCTTTTCTAATCCGTGTTCTTCACCGAATGCCTTTAGACCTTCCCAAGCTGATTGGTTGAATGATTTATCATCTACTCCACCAACATCTGTAACCATTGCTACTGTAAATTGATCTTCTTTACTCTTGCCATCACCACTAGATGCACCTTCTTCTTTCTCGCTTGATCCACACGCACCTAAAATTGTACCTGCTGCAAGAACAAAAGACAGCGCTAAACCGAATTTACGCTTTTTCACCTAGAGTACCCCCCAAATTTGTTGTAATAAATTAGTAGAAAGATTGTTTGCTAGACACGTTTTCTTAAAACATGGAAGCTGAATTTGTCTGATCTGAAATAGTTTACTGAGTACAGGATGGGCTCATCATTCTCATCAAAGTGCATTTGTTTAAGTACGAGTAAAGCCGTCTCGGGTTCACAGTTCAGAATCGGGGAAATTTTATCATGATATCCCATCGGCTCGATCTGGGCTACGGCGTGGGTAATTCTTCTATTCTCACGATTTTCCAATACAGAGAATATTGAATTATCTTCATGTGTGAAGTTCCGGGATAAGATCCCTTCAGGAATTTTGTCCACACAATACACCACCGGTTCACCATTAGCAGTCCGAACACGTTCAACCAGAAGGATGTTCTCCTCTTCTTCACTTTGAAACCTTTTTGCATCATCCTCAGTTGCTTCTTGAGTCGTTGAGCTTAAGAAAATGGTTCCTGGCTCCATGCCTGCCTGTTTAATCATGTTGGAAACACTGTTCAATTGCTCAATCCCTGAAGTGAATAAGGGTTTAGCGTTTACAAAAGTTCCTACACCATGCCGGCGGATAATGACACTTTCTTCCTCAAGGATCCTTAACGCTTCCCTGAGAGTCGCTCTTGAAACACCAAGTTGTTTGGAAAGATCAAATTCAGACGGGAGTTTTTCTTTTTCTTTATAAACCCCTGCATCAATATCCTTTTTCAAACGGTCAATAACTTGTAAGTATAAATGTCGATTGTCTGTTTTTATCGTCACTGGAACCACCACCAAATTTTCTCAAGACATCAGACCTCTGATGTATATCTTTCCTACTAATCGAAAATACTATAACACTTTTCTTTTAATAAATAAATAGCATTATGTGATTTTGTCGAAAAAAAAGACCAATGAGGCAATTCTGAAAACTTTTATGGTAAATAATAGGTAAAATATCGGTATTTTTTCATATTTTGATTACAAATTTTACCCGTTTTTTACATAATACAATGCTGCACAACTTGTTATTACATATTTGAAATAATTATATTCTTTTTGTAAACGCTTTTAATAGTATATCACATTGGTGGATAAACTAGAATACGAGAAAATAAAACGGTTCCATAAGAACTATGACATGTATAATTTCTGAGTATTTAATAAGATTTAATGAATGTGATATTTTTCTTCCTATGCAGTAAAAGTACTAAAAAAAGTGAAGCTCCCTCTTTCAAGGAAAACTTCACTCTAAAGGACAAATCATTTAAACATTCGCGCTTTACTTCACTAACCACAATTCTTTTGAAAACAGTCTGACGTTTTAAGCATTTTGTTCTTCTGAAGGTTTACCGACCAAGACCGTTCTTGGCTTACTCCCTTCATAAGGACCAACCACTCCTCTTACTTCCATTTCATCGATTAATCTCGCAGCCCTCGTATATCCTATCCTGAATCTTCGCTGAAGCATCGAAACTGAAGCGGTTTGCATTTCTGCAATTAATTGGACGGCGTCGTTATACAATTCGTCCTCGGCTTCGCCACTGCTGGCTTCCTCCGGTATATCATCAGGAATCATTTCTTCCTGATATTGTGCTTTTTGTTGTGAAATGACGAAATCCACCACTTCTTCCACTTCGTCATCGGATAAGAAAGCACCTTGGACCCTTGTCGGCTTAGATGCGCCGACGGGCATAAACAACATATCTCCCCGGCCTAACAGCTTCTCTGCCCCGCCAGAGTCCAATATGGTTCTGGAATCCGTCTGAGAAGAAACAGCAAATGCGATACGGGAAGGTATATTCGCTTTAATCACGCCAGTAATGACATCGACGGATGGTCTCTGGGTTGCAATGATCAAGTGGATTCCCGCTGCACGTGCCATTTGAGCAAGCCGGGTGATTGCATCCTCTACGTCATTCGAGGCTACCATCATTAAATCCGCCAGCTCATCTACAATAACTACAATGTACGGAAGCAATGGCTGCTTTTCTTCATTCTCCATATTTTGTCTTTTCACATAGTCATTGTAGCCTTCTATGTTTCTTGTTCCGGTATGGGAAAACAATTCATAACGCCGTTCCATCTCACTTACAACCTTTTTTAATGCCTGTGAAGCTTTTTTCGCATCTGTGACGACCGGCGCCAATAGATGCGGTACCCCGTTGTACACATTTAATTCCACCATCTTCGGATCGATCATCATCAATTTCACTTCATGAGGCTTCGCACGCATTAAAATACTTGTGATGATTCCATTGATACATACACTCTTACCACTTCCTGTAGCACCGGCTACAAGCAAGTGGGGCATCTTATTAAGCTCAGCCAAAACTGCTTCACCTGTGATGTCTCTTCCAAGACCTATCTGCAGTTTCGAGTCTGGCTTATTATGCTGCTTAGACTCTAATACCTCTCGTAAAGAGACCATGGCCACTTCTGAATTCGGGACTTCGATTCCAATTGCTGATTTCCCCGGGATCGGGGCCTCTATTCTTATGTCTTTAGCAGCCAGTGCCAATGCTAAGTCATCACTCAAGTTAACGATTCTGCTTACCTTTACCCCTACATCCGGATGGACTTCATACTTTGTAACAGCAGGGCCTAAATGAACTTGAGTCACCTTTGCTTTCACACCGAAGCTTTGGAATGTCCTCTCCAGTTTAGCAGCATTTGCATGGATTAACTGATACTCGTTGCTCTGATCCGTCTGTTTTGGGCTTTTCAGTAAAGCGAGTGAGGGAAGTTTATAATCTTTATTTTCCACTTCCGTAAAAGTGATAGGCGGAGAACTGTCCGCTTCGACTTCACCTTCTTCACCTTTGGTTTTTCCGGAAGAAGCTGCCCTTTCCGTTTCACCATTCTGAGCGGCGGCTTCCTCTTTAACTGGAGGTGTTCCACCATAGGCTCTTTCTGCGAAATTAGAAATGATGGGCTCTATCTTTTCTTCTTCCTGTATCTCTTGAGGGACATGTGCTTCTTTCTTTTTGCCTGCCTCTTTTACGTTTTGTTGTTTTTCTGCTTTTTTCTTTCCTTTAGATTCCTTCCAATCACTCATGTCATTCTTGAATGCAGCCCATTGTCCGCTCAAGAATAAACGAAAACGGGAACCTATCTTTCCCAGTACCTCGCCAAGTGACTTACCCGTTACCAGAATGATCCCAATTAAAATGAACGTAGCACTCACGATTCTGGCACCCTGTGAATCAAACAGGAAATAAGAAACGGCAAATAGTATACTGCCAATCATCCCTCCGCCAAGGTCTGATGTGCTGGTCTCGCCATTCACATCCATCCAGTATAAATCCCATGTATTCATGATGACACTAGGATTCTCAAACATTCCATTATTCGATAACAAATCAAATAATTTCACGTGGCTCAGCAGTAAAAAACTAGCGATAATAATATAAAGTCCGAGTAATCGTCTGCTGAATAATAAAGGTACTTCCCGTTTAATCATGAGGTAACCTGCAATATAGAGCACCCATAATAAGGCAGCCATATACCATTCACCAAGAAAAAACCGAAAGAAATACACGAATGCCTTTCCTACTGCTCCCAGCTCGATGATGGAAATTAAACTTAAGGCAATTAGGGCAAGTCCGGTAATCTCATACTTGATCGTTTGTTTGAGAGACGCACTTGTTGAAGAACGTTTCTTTCGTTTTTTTCGTTTTGCCAATATGTTTCACCTAAATTCTTTAAATTCTTTGTTGTTATGTAATTGAAGAAAGGGCTGATCACTTGGGGCATTTCATGTGCCTAAGGTGTCAGACCCTTCCCGTTAAAAATGGATTTTGATTTACACAGCAATTGTTTCTCTTCCACATTTATTATAGCATATCCAATATTTTCAGAAAATCCTCTTTCTCTCTTAATTCGTGATAAATTCTCCTGGGCATATCGTGCTGTTCAAATAATGTGCGGGATCACTACTCATTACACGCAGGATTCGATATTTGTCATCCACTTTCTGTACGAGAAGCGGCACACCTTGATGTTCCATCATCATCTGGCCGCTGAATTCTGCTGCATCCACAGGGTAAATCTGTTCTTGCGGGACGGTTGTATATAAAATCATTGTATCAAACCTTCTTTTCCATCACTTTGCTTTTTGATTTCAATCAATTCATTAATTTTGCGGATGGCTGCCCCGATACCGCCAATTCCATCAATTAAACCATATTCAACAGCATCATCCCCGACTACGTTTGTACCAATATCACGTGTTAGATTACCTTTGGCAAACATTAAGTCCTTAAACGCTTCTTCTGAAATGTTACTGTGCTTTGTGACAAAACTTACGACGCGGTCCTGCATTTTATCAAGATACTCAAATGTCTGTGGCACGCCTATGACCAGGCCCGTTAAACGCACCGGGTGTATAGTCATGGTCGCAGTGCTGGCGATGAGTGAGTAATCACAGGAAACGGCAATCGGCACCCCGATACTATGCCCCCCGCCCAATACTACGGAAACAGTAGGTTTTGATAAAGAGGCGAGCATTTCGGAAATAGCGAGGCCCGCTTCCACATCACCGCCAACCGTATTAAGAATGATTACCAAGCCTTCTATTTTCGGATTTTGCTCTATGGCAACTAATTGAGGAATCACATGTTCATATTTAGTTGTTTTGTTTTGCGGAGGCAGCTGCATATGACCTTCAATCTGTCCGACAATTGTCAAGCAATGGATATTTGAATCCTGAGAAAGCTGAGGAACATTGGTCTGTCCCAATTGCTGTATCTTTTCCATTAACCCCGATGGTTTGTCTTTCCCATCCTCTTCACCTTTATTCGGCTGACTGGGCTGCTGTTCTTGATTCATGTTTAACTTATTCTCATTCATAAAGACATCTCCTTTTCATTCCTCTTCTCTTGTTATTATTTAAAAAAGAGACTTTTTTCATACTACCTATCGTTATTCTAATGCCATCGGGAAAATCGTTCACAAAACAATACTCTATTGGAAATCAGGCAAAGAAATTGCCTCTAATCACCGCTATTGATTTCCGTGCAAGACTTCGCTTTCCGCGGGTAGCCCGTGAGCCTCCTCGGCAAGCCTGCGGGAAGAAAAGCGGAAGGGCTTTATTCAGAGGCTGGTGGCATAAGGCGAATCGGCCAAGAAGGCGTTCTTTGCCTTCTTGGACGGTTTGACTTATGGCATGTGCCCCTCTAAGACCTGGAGCTGGACAAGTCTCACACAAGCTACTCTTCCCGCAGGAGTCTTCGTCTTGCACTCCAATCAAATGCTGGAAAGTAATAAAATTTCATTGTAAATTTAAACAAACTAAAAACCCGAACAAATTTGCCTCATTGAATGCAAATCAGTTCGGGTTTCACTTAGACTAGAATACGTTTGTCCCAGCCTTCTTTTCAAAAATACTTTTGATTACCAGGAGTTATACTTCCATGATGATCGGTAAAATCATCGGTCTTCTTCTTGTTTTGTTGAATAAGTAGTAATTCAGCTGATCACGGATGTCCTGCTTGATGGCAGACCATTCAAAGGACCCTTTTTGCAGATAAGTTTGAACGACATCAGTGACAATGCCCGATGCTCCTTCAATTAACTCCTCCGATTCCCTTACGTAAACAAATCCGCGCGAGATAATCTCAGGACCCGCGACAATGGATTTAGATCTGCGGTTAATGGTCACCACTACTGTGAATACACCATCTTCAGACAGAAGCTTGCGGTCTCGCAGCACGATATTTCCTACATCGCCTACTCCGCTTCCATCTATAAGGACATTCCCTGCCTGAACCCTGCCGCTCATTTTCATCTTTCCATCTTTATATTCAAGAACATCCCCCTTATCCATGATGAAGATCTTCTTATAAGGGAGTCCGATATCATGAGCCAGCTGAGAATGTGCGACCAGCATTTTATATTCTCCCTGGATCGGTATGAAATGTTTGGGTTTCATTACATTCAGCATGAACTTTAAGTCCTCTTGACTGCCGTGTCCGGATACATGTACTTTTTTACTCGCAGTCAGTACCTCTGCACCAGCCCTGAATAACATATCAACTGTCCGTCCGATGATTACTTCCATACCAGGCGACGGAGTAGCTGTAATAAGAACTGTATCCCCGGATTCGATGTTAACGAGCCGATGTGATTTCTTTGCCATGCGCTGCAGTGCTTCAAAAGGTTCTCCTTGTGTTCCTGTTGCAACTATGACTATTTCATCGTTTGGATGATTTTCAATTTCATCAAGCGGAATCATGATCTCATCCCGGATATGCAAATATCCGAGCTTCAATGCTATATCATATACTCTTTTCAAGCTTTTGCCGACAACCGCCACTTTACGATTATTTTGCTCAGCTGCATCAAAGACCTGCTGCAAACGGATCAAATTGGATGCAAAGCATGCGACAATAATTCTTCCTTTAGCGGTCCGGAATGTATCGGTAAGTTGATTGGCAATGACAGCCTCGGAGGTAGTGTACCCCGGCCTCTCTGCCTCAGTGCTGTCAGATAATAGACAGAGTACGCCTTTATCCCCGATTGCCGCCATTTTACCTAAATCAGGTCTGTAAAGATGTTTGGCAGACTGATCAAATTTAAATTCTCCGGTATGTACAATTACCCCTTCCGAAGTATGGATGCACACACCTACCGAATCAGGAATACTATGAGTGGTCCTGAAAAAAGAAACTTGAACTCCATCAAAATTCAACAAGCTGTCTGAATGAACATTGAAAAATTTAACATCCTCATGAACCTGCTCGTCTTTTAAACGTGCTTTCACTAAGGCATTGGTCAATTTTGTTCCGTATACAGGGGCTTTGATTCTGTTTAACACATATGAAATAGCCCCTATGCTGTCTTCATGACCATGAGTCAAGAATATCCCTTTCACCCGATCCTTGTGTTCGATCAGATATTGAATATCTGGTATGACGATGTCTATTCCGAGCATTTCGTTCTCCGGGAACATCAGACCTGCATCAATGATGAAGATTTCGTGGTCGACTTCCACAACGTACATATTCTTGCCGATTTCTCCTACCCCGCCTAAAGGGATTATACGGATTACCTCGTTTTTTGTCTTACTCACAATTTGTGTCCTCCTATGCTGTGCTTCCCCGATCTATAATCAGTCAGATTCATTATACTTGATAACTTTTTTTAAGTACAACCAATTTTACCCTGAAAAGGAACGATTAGGTTCTTAGATGTTCTACTGGATAAGGTCGAAGTATGCATCATTTTTCTACGTAACTATTTCGATATCCGTTTAGTAAATCCTCTATTTTCATGATTTATTTTTTCAGTATGAATTAACGGCCCTTAATCATTTCAAAGCTTATATAAAAAAATGTGCAGAAATCTCTGCACATTTTTGACTCTTATATGGTATTGATCAACTGGCTGAGTTTTGTTCTTTCAGCTTCAGAAAGGGGGATTAATGGAAGACGCACAGATCCTACATCCAGGCCTCTTAATTGCAGTGCCGTTTTTACAGGCGTCGGACTCGGGCTCGTAAACAACCCTTTCATTACCGGTAATAGTTTTTGATGAGTCTTGGCTGCAGCAGCTGCATTGCCTTCGACAAATTCTTTGACCATTTCCTGCATCTCGTTCCCGATGATATGAGATGCGACAGAAACAATTCCATTCCCGCCAATGGAAAGGACCGGCAGTGTAAGACCGTCATCTCCGCTGTACAGAGCAAACTCATCGGAGGTCTTAGAGATGATTTCCGTCATTCCATCCAAGTCGCCGCCAGCCTCTTTGACTGCTACGATATTTTCGACTTCCGATAATCTTATGATCGTATCTGGTGCTATGTTCACTGAAGATCGACCAGGGATATTATAAAGCATGACTGGTAAAGAGGTTGACTGAGCAATAGTCTTAAAGTGCTGGAACAACCCTTCCTGACTAGGCTTATTATAATACGGCGCCACAAGCATGATAGCATCGACACCCACTTCTTCAGCTTTCTTAGTCAATTCGATGGATGCATGAGTATTATTGCTTCCTGTTCCTGCAACCACAGGGATTCTGCCGTTCACGGCTTTCACCACGTGACGAAATAAAGCAACCTTCTCTTCTTTTGTCAATGTAGGTGACTCCCCGGTGGTTCCTGCAACCACAAGGGAATCCGTTCCGTTATCAATCAAGTAATTGATCAGTTGAGTTGTTTTAGTGAAGTCTATGTTACCTTTATGATCAAAAGGTGTGACCATAGCGGTAGAAACACGGCCAAAATTCAAGATTTACACTCCCCTTTTATAGATCTATCCTGCTTTGAATGTGCAGTGTGCCTTATCTAATTGAAATGTATCATGAAGAGCATTCACTGCACGAATTAATTCACTTTCTTTCACAAGGACCCAAATGGTCGTATGGCTGTCTGCAGATTGAAGAATGCGGATACCATTATCAGACAGAGAAGAGACAATCGCAGATGTGACTCCAGGCACTCCGGTCATTCCGCCCCCGACAACTGAAATTTTTGCACAGTTTTCTTCGATTACTGGCTCGTGACCTTTCTTCTTTAAAACCGTTATCGCTTTTTCTGCAAGAGTTGAAGCAATGGTATAAATGACTCCGCGGGGTGATATGTTAATGAAATCGACACTGATCCCTTCATTTGCCATCGCTTTAAACACTTCAGCCTGAAGATTATACTGATCCTTTTTTGCGAATACTTTTATTTGAGTCAGTTGACTTACATGCGCAATTCCTGTGACAGGGTGATTTCTGAATTCTTTATGCGCCTTCGTATTCTCTGCTGTCGTCACAAGTGTGCCTTCACCCGTTGAATAGGTGGATCGAATTCTGATCGGAATATTTGAATTCATCGCGATCTCGACGGCTCTTGGGTGGATCACCTTCGCTCCCTGATAGGCCATATTGCATACTTCATTATATGAGACAACGGAAATCGGCCTTGCTTTAGCTGAGATTCGCGGGTCCGCAGTCATTACCCCTTCGACATCTGTAAAAATATCAATAAACTCGGCTTTCAGTGCGGCTCCAAGTGCAGAAGCAGACGTATCACTTCCCCCTCTTCCAATTGTTGTGATATCCCCTTCTTTCGTCGCTCCTTGAAAGCCTGCAACGACGACTGCATCATGAGATTGAAGCTCTTTGTAAAGACGGCCGCATCGCATCTCAATGATTTTAGCATTATTAAAATCGTGGTTCGTGATAAAACCTGCCTGCGCACCAGTTAATGCTGTAGAATGGATATCATTTTCAAGCAGCATGTTCGAGAAAACCAGACTTGAAATGATTTCCCCGCACGATAACAGTAAATCCTGTTCTCTTTTACTGACCAGGGCGTTTGTTCCCCCAATCAAGGATAATAAAGAGTCGGTGGCATAGGGTTCTCCTTTTCTTCCCATTGCGGAGACCACTACTACCACCTTATACCCCTTACCGATCGCTTCTTTAATATGAGCAAGAGCCTTTATACGACTTTCTTCATCACGTACAGATGTTCCACCAAATTTTTGAACGATCACTTTCATGACTACACCTCATTGTCATTGTTCAAGAGGTATGAAGGGAACGAGTTAGTAGATCATAGGAAACGAATAGTAGTATAATCCTCTTATTTACTTCACTAATCCCAGTTTAACTAAACTTTCAGCAATCTGTACGGAATTCCACGCTGCACCTTTCAACAAGTTGTCAGAGACAATCCACATATGGAATCCATTATCTTCATCTAAATCCTTACGCACCCTCCCGACAAATACATCAGGCTTTCCTACTGCGTACGCGGGCATAGGGTACACTTGTTCTTCAGGGATATCCTCAAGCGTTACGCCTGGTGCATCTTTCAGTACGGACTGAAGCTCTTTTACTGAGACTGATTCCTTTTCTATTTCAATATATACACTTTCAGAGTGACCTGTTACAACTGGCAATCTCACACATGTAGCGGAGACCTTGAGAGAAGGCATGTGCATGATCTTCTTCGTTTCATTAATCATTTTCATTTCTTCGAAAGTAAATCCATTGTCTTGGAACATGTCAATTTGAGGAATGGCATTAAAAGCAATCTGATAGTGCTTTTTATCCCCCTTCACGGGCAATACTGCAGGCTCGATGGGTTCTTCATTTAATATTGCCTGTGATTGTTCATGCATTTCGTCAATTGCAGCAGCACCCGCGCCGGAAACTGCCTGATAAGTGGATACGATCACTTTCGATAAACCATATTCTTTTCTGACTGGTTCAAGCGCAGCTACCATCTGAATTGTGGAGCAGTTTGGGTTGGCGATGATTCCATTATGAAGTTTTATATCCTCTTCATTCACTTCCGGTACGACAAGTGGTACATTGGGATCCATACGATAAGCACTCGTATTATCCACCACGATCGCACCTCGCTTAACAGCTTCGGGAGCAAGAAGTTTTGATACACTTCCACCAGCACTAAATAACGCAATGTCCACACCATTAAAGCTTTCAGGTTTAGCTTCTTCAACTGTATATTCTTTTCCTCTATAAGTAACGGTCGAACCGGCTGAACGTGCTGATGACAATAACGTCAGTTTCTTTATTGGAAAATCCCTTTTATCTAATGTATGAAGCATCTGTTGTCCTACAGCACCTGTAGCCCCGACAACCGCTACATGAAAACCACTTGTATTCAAAACTCTTCTCTCCTTCCAACCATTTATGTTTTTTCATAGTAGTTTCAAACAATTTAGTCTTTTACTATAATAAAGGTTATTTTAACATAAACAATTATTTGACAATAGTGGTTTTTTAAAATGAATTTATTTATCTGCATGAAAAGAAGGCCATCCAACCAGCAGATGATAGCCTTCTAATCATTTAATCCAAGTACTTTTCTATAATGACCGGCTGCAGTTGTTTTCCTTCTATAGCTGCTTCGATTGTTTCTTGTATAAGAGTCATCCTTGCAACCATTGACTTTGGTTTACTTTCAGGAGCATCCTGCCCGAATGGGATAAAGTAAATATCTTTCGTCGAAATCAATCTCATTAGATTGATGCCATTTAAACCTAATGCATCATTTGTAGAAATCCCCAATACGACTGGCCGATGATTACGAAGGGTCGCTTTTGCAGCCATCAGCACCGGGGAGTCGGTCATGGCATTTGCAAATTTACTCATCGAGTTTCCTGTTAAAGGTGCAATCACCATGCAATCCAACGGTATTTTAGGCCCTAAAGGTTCTGCTTTCACTATTGAATCAATCACCTTATGACCTGTTACATTCTCAATTCGCTTGATCCAGTCTTCCCCTTTACCGAACCTTGTTTCTGTATTCATTACCGTAGAAGTTACAATGGGCATGACCTCCGCACCGTTATTCACCAGTCTTTCTATTTCGGGGAATACCGCATCGTAGGTACAATGTGAGCCTGTTAATCCAAAACCTATTCGTTTTCCTTTAATACTCATGATAAGCTCTCCTTTCCAGAATCAAGATCTCCCTCAAGAAGCTGTGCCAATACATTGGCTAATATTTGACCGGCTGTTTTTGGTGCTACAATGCCAGGAAGCCCTGGTGCCAATAACGCTTTTATCCCTCTTTTTTCCGCATAACGGAAGTCAGTTCCTCCGGGTTTTGACGCCAAATCAATGATCAGCGTATGAGGGGGCATCTTAGCAATCACATTGGCTTTTATAATGGAAGTAGGAATTGTATTAATGCAAATATCACAGCTTTCCACCTCTTTAGGTAAATGGTCAAGATGGAACGCTTCCAGACCCATTTCCGTGATTCTGGCAAGATGCTCGCTTTTCCGTGCTCCTACCTTCACCTTCGCTCCTAAATTACTGAATGTCCTGGCTACACTCATGCCTACTCGCCCCAAGCCTAAAACGACAATAGAAGAGCCATGTATTGTAAAATCCGTATGTTGAATAGCCATCATAATTGTTCCTTCAACCGTTGGAATTGAATTATAGATGGCGACATCATCTCTCTCAAATAACTGAACCAGTTTCCGGTTAGTTGAATTGACTACATTATCCAAGTATTTATTGCTTATTCCTGAATAGATCGTACAGTGCTGCGGCGTTTGCGATACGATATCTTCAGTCAGACATATTTTTTCATTTGAAAAGATCGTATCGATTTCTCCTTGTAGATTCGTGCCGGGTACAGGTAAGATGATGGCGTCCATAATGGAGAAGTCTATTTCACCTAACTTTTCCTTCGAAGCCCCTGTAAAGGCATGATCCAGCTGTTCAAAACCAACCAGAGAAATCTTCGCATCCAGCTCAGTAAGCTTGCGTATGATCTCCAGTTGACGAGCATCTCCGCCTAGAACTGCGATCTGCATTCCGGTCAACATCACTGCTTTCACCTTCTTTTTACATAATCGCTATTCTAAATCCCTTTTCACTTCAACAGTGTATGTTATCGGTACATAATGGGTGAAAAGAAAAGCGGAGGGGCTTTGCTCAGAGGCGGGTGGCATAAAAAAAGAACGGGGATTATCCCCGTTCCGAAGGTAATTCTATATTCAATCAATCATTTGAAACTTCCAATATGATCATATCCGTACCAATTGTCCTGATTTGATTCCATGGTACCCTGATTTCTCCAGCTTGTTTCCTCATCCATTTACCTGTTGGTATCACCAGGGCATGAATCTGGCCTGATTTGTCATTAAACTCTAAATCGGTGTGTCCCAAAACGCCTAGACTTTCAGCTTTCCGATAATCCACTATTTCTTTTCCGCTTAACTCACTTAATCTCACTGAAATCAGTCCTCCCATTATGCTCTGTAGTACAATGTATACATTGTCCAGAACATTTAGAAGGATTTTCTTTTCCCAAATACAATAAAAAGCAGGCTTTCGCCTGCTTTTAGTCAATGAAATCATTGTTTAATGTTATTGGGCAAATTACCATCAGGGCTGATCAACGAGACAGCGTAGTCATCTGTGAAAATGTCCTTCGCAAGTTGATTCACCTTATCCATGGTCACCCCATCAATTTCCTCTACAATCTCATCCAGTGTCCGATGTCGTTTTAATAACAATTCATTCTTCCCGTTCCTGCTCATGCGGCTGCTCGTACTTTCCAAGCTTAACATCAGGTTTCCTTTCAGTTGCTCTTTACTGTTGGTCAACTCCTTGGAAGTGATGCCTTCTGCTTTTAAGTCCTCAAGAGTATGGTGAACCGTATCAAATAATTGATCCAATTGGTTCGCACCAGTTCCTCCATAAATGGTCACCATCCCGCTGTCTTGATAAGCGGAGTGATAAGAAAATACAGAGTATGCCAACCCTCTTTGCTCTCTGACTTCCTGGAATAAACGGGATGACATGCTGCCACCGACGATATTATTTAATACAATCAGGTTATAAATATCACTGTGGCCAATTTGAAGCCCGTCGAAGCCGAGACATAGATGAGCTTGTTCTGTATCTTTCTTACGGGCAAGTTTATTGTATCGGAATGAAGGCTGATTCCTCTCTTCAGGTCCTTTTCCTCCATGGTAAGAGCCGAATAGTTTTTCAACTTCCTTGATGAAAGTTTCGTCCACATTTCCCGCCACCGAAACAACGACTTGATCGGGAGTATACATGTCATGCATGTATTGCTTTAATTTTTCTTTATTAAACGTACGTAAAGTGTCTTCAGTACCCAGAATAGGATAACCAAGCGAGTGCTCTTCATAAATAGCCTTACTTAGCAGATCATGTACGATGTCATCGGGGGTATCTTCATACATCTTTATCTCTTCGTAAACCACATTCTTTTCTTTGTCCATTTCTTCTTCATCAAATGCGGAATTGAAAAACATATCAGACAACGTATGCAGAGCATATTCTGCATGATTATCAAGTACTTTGGCATAGTAGCAAGTATATTCTTTAGAGGTAAAAGCGTTCACCTGGCCCCCGATACTATCAAAGGACTCTGCGATTTCCCTGGCAGATTTGGTTTTTGTCCCTTTAAAGAACATGTGCTCAAGAAAATGTGAGATCCCATTGTTATCCTGTTCTTCATTTCGGGAACCGGCAGCTATCCAAACACCGATTGCTACTGATCGGACAGTAGGAATTTCTTCTAATACGATTCTTAGTCCATTTTGGCAAGTATGTTTCTTTATCAAAAAGTCTTCCTCCTATTCATGGTGCAGCAAATTATAAGTTTGTATTAACTTTTCCCCATTTAGATTAATTATCAACCTCTTCAAGGATTCTTTCTTCTTTAAATAAACTCGAAATGGTACCTAATCTCAGTTCTTTGTCTTTTATTTGAACAATTAAACTATTTAACGAGTTTGCGGTTGAAGCGGTAGGATGCATAAGGATGATCGCACCTTTATGAAGCTTGGACATTACACGATTAATGAGTACATCTGGCTGAGGCTTTTGCCAATCAATTGTATCAACACTCCACATAATGGTGCTCATATCCAGATTGTGAGCAATCTTCACTACTTCATCCCTGTAACTGCCGCTTGGCGGTGCAAACCATTTTACTTTTTCTCCAGTAGTCACTTCAATGATTTCATTCGTTTTATTCAACTCATCGATTACTTTGGACGTTTCGAGTGTTTCCATATTTGGATGCGAATAGGAATGATTTCCTATCTCATGACCTGCATCCACAATCATCTTCGCTAACTCCGGATTATTCTTTACCCACCTGCCCTCTAGAAAAAAGGTAGCATAAACATGATGCTTTTTCAAAGTAGCAAGCATATCGGGAATGTGTTCATTACCCCACGCTACATTTATTATAAAGGATACCATGGGCTTATCGGGATTCCCCCTGTATATAGGGGAAGGAGGTAAATCCGACAAATGCTTTTCAGGAGGGATTTGTTTATAAACAAGCTTATCTTCAGAAAAAACGCGGTTCTTCTTCATATTTTGCAACGATTTATCAATATCTATTTTTATTCCGTTATACCCTGGAGTTGCCTTCCACACAGGATCAATCATTGCATTTTGGGCAGGAAAAGAATTGTTTTTAGCTGCTTCCTTTACTTTTAGTGTCAGTTCTTCATTACTAATACTACCACTGACTGCTACTGATTTAATACCGCCACTGACGACTGCTGACTCCTGTTTTAAGCTCAGAATATATTGATCTGTTAAAGGATTTTCCACAGCTAATAGTGTCAGAATAGCAATTACACAAATTCCTATCAAGTATTTTTTAACCACCAGTGCTCACCTTCCTTCCATATAAAACATATGTGTTTAATGGACAAGGTAGAACGCGGTTTAAACTCAAAAAAAGGCTGCCTGCGAGGAGAATGAGCTCCATACAGGCCAGCCTGTGAATCTTCAGCGTTATGCTTGATTTTGTTCTTCTTTTTCGCGCTGTTCTTTAAGCACGGCTTTTCTGGATAGATTCACTCTTCCTTGATTATCTACATCAAGAACTTTGACTAAGATTTCATCGCCGATCGCAACAACATCCTCGACTTTTCTGATGCGCTCTTCTGCTATCTCGGAAATATGAACCAGTCCGTCTTTTCCTGCAAAAATTTCTACGAATGCACCGAATTTTTCGATTCGCTTCACTTTACCAAGATACATTTGACCAGCTTCCACTTCTCTAACGATATCTTCAATTGTTTTCTTAGCTACCTTATTCATTTCTTCATCAGTTGAAGAGATGAATATGGTTCCATCTTGTTCGATATCAATCTTAACTCCTGTTTCATCAATGATCTTATTGATTTGCTTACCGCTTGGTCCAATAACATCACGGATTTTGTCAGGATTGATATGCATGGTAAGAATCTTTGGAGCATACTGAGAAAGGGAAGATCTTGATTCACTCAACGTTGCAAGCATACTGTCCAGGATTTGCATTCTGCCGATTTTCGCCTGCTGAAGCGCTTCTTCAAGAATCTCTCTTGATAAACCATCAATCTTGATATCCATTTGAAGCGCAGTAACACCTTTAGAAGTACCGGCTACTTTAAAGTCCATATCCCCTAAGAAGTCTTCCATACCTTGAATATCAGTAAGAATAGAGTAATGTTCACCGGATTTCACTAGCCCCATCGCAATACCTGCCACAGGAGCCTTTATAGGAACACCTGCATCCATCATCGCCATAGTACTCGCACAAATGCTGGCTTGTGAAGTCGAACCATTGGATTCAAGAACTTCTGAAACCAGTCTGATTGTATAAGGGAAATCCTTTTCATTTGGGATGATCGGCTCAAGAGCACGCTCTCCCAACGCACCATGCCCGATTTCACGACGTCCTGGTCCCCTGATCGGTCCTGTTTCCCCTACACTGAATTGAGGGAAATTATAGTGATGCATGAAACGCTTGGATTCTTCGATTCCTAAGCCATCCAGGATTTGAACGTCTCCTAAAGCGCCTAACGTACATATGCTCAGTGCCTGAGTTTGTCCACGTGTGAATAGTCCGGATCCGTGTGTTCTTGGCAGAATGCCGACTTCAGACGATAGGGGACGGATTTCATCCACTTTACGTCCATCAGGGCGGACTTTTTCTTCCGTGATCAGACGGCGAACTTCATTTTTAACAAACTTGTCCAGGATTTTTTTCACTTGTTTTAAAGTATCTTCATCTGCTTCTTTTTCTTCAAAAGCTGCGATCACGTTATTTTTAACTGCTGAAATCGCTTCTTCACGGGCGTGCTTCTCCTGAACTTGAATCGCAGGGATTAATTCTTGTTCACAAAGTGAACGCACTTCAGTTTCTAATTCCTGATCAAGTTCGAAGAGTTTTATTTCTGATTTTTCTTTACCTACTTTTGCTACGATTTCTTCTTGGAATGCAACTAACCGTTTAATTTCTTCATGACCGAACATGATTGCTTCAAGCATTGTTTCTTCAGGTACTTCATCTGCACCTGCTTCAACCATATTAATAGCATCTTTCGTTCCTGCCACTGACAGATGGATTTCACTTTTTTCAAGCTGCTCAATTGACGGATTAATGATGAACTCACCGTCAATCAGTCCGACGATCACACCGGCAATCGGACCTTCGAATGGAATATCAGATACCGATAGAGCCAGTGAAGAACCAAACATAGCAGCCATTTCTGACGAACAGTTCTGATCTACACTCATCACCATACTGATGACCTGAACTTCATTACGGAAGCCGTCTGCAAATAATGGACGGATCGGGCGGTCGATTAATCGACTGGCCAGGATTGCTTTTTCACTCGGACGACCTTCACGCTTGATGAATCCTCCAGGGATTTTACCAACCGCATATAATCTTTCTTCATAGTTGACTGTTAAAGGAAAGAAATCCAACGGTTTTGGTTCTTTAGACGCGGTTGCACTGCTTAATACTGCTGTATCTCCGTAGCGCACCAATACTGCGCCATTGGCTTGTTTAGCCAATTGGCCGACTTCCACCGTTAATTCTCTTCCAGCCCAATCAATGGAAAAGGTTTGTTTAGTTTGTTCCATAAAGTGTACCCCTCTCTTTATACATCACTTAAAGGGTGTCGGTTTTACCTTACCCGTTATAAATAAATTCAGTAATCTATATCATGCACTTAAGTGCCGTTATATTCAAATAAGTATGGATAATAAAGTCTCCGTTAAACCGGGCAGCTAAAGTGCCCCATTATATATTAGTAAGTAGTCCAGCGTTCCTTATTATGTATTGTAGACAAAAACATGCCGTAAGAATACCACCACAATGAGTTCTTCAGGTGAAAAACCTCAAAAAATCATGGGGGTTCATACAAAGATTTCCACTTATAAAAACTAAAGAAAAAGCGGGAAATATTCCCGCTTCCTTGTTTCTGATTATCGACGTAAACCTAATTTGTTAATTAACTCACGGTAGCGTTGTACATCTTTCTTACGCAGGTAAGATAAAAGATTACGACGGTGACCTACCATTTTAAGAAGACCGCGACGAGAGTGGTGATCTTTCTTATGAACGCGTAAGTGATCGTTCAGATTGTTAATTTCTTCTGTTAGGACAGCAATTTGAACTTCTGGAGATCCAGTATCGTTCTCATGTACTTTGTATTCACTGATAAGTTCGTTTTTACGTTCTTTAGTGATAGCCATCCTTTTCACCTCCTATTAATTTCTTTCAAATCCCCTGTTACCCAGCATACGTTGGTGAATCGTGATGCCAAGAAAAGGTTCATTTCATACGATATTTAGAATACTACTTTTTTCTACAAAAATCAAGTGATAACCTCAAATTCCCGAAAAGAAACCAACGGCGGTATCTTTATCCTTATGAATTTGGGAGATCAGCTCTTCGATTCCTGAAAATTTCTGTTCATCCCTTATTCTTTTATACCATTCGATATTTACCTCTTCCCCATATATGGAGGAATCGAAATCAAACAAATGCACTTCGATCGATAAAGAATATTCATCAGGATTTTTAAATGTGGGTTTGAAACCGACATTACACACCCCATTATACCATTGTTCGTGAATTCTCATACGTACGGCATACACCCCGTTCTTTGGGGTCAGATAAGTATGGGCCATTTCTATATTCGCAGTCGGGAAACCGATTTTCCTGCCGCGTTTATCACCATGAATAACGGTACCTTTCATACTGTAGGGTCTCCCCAGGAGCCTCGCAACCCTTGCTACGTTTCCTTCTTTCAGACTTTCACGGACTAAGGTAGAACTGACTTTGTCTTCTTCTTCCGTAAGCTTTGGTATGGTTGTGAAAGTAAATCTCTCCCTTGAGTGGAAAGGGAGTGTTTCCATCGTCCCCTTGCCCATTCTGCCATAAGAGTAATCAAATCCCGCGACTACATGCACGACGTTTAAATCGATGATGTATTGATCGACAAATTCCTGCGGTAAAAGACTGGCGAACTCTGAAGTGAATCGCACTACAAATAAATAATCCACACCTAAGTCCCTCATGATATCCTTTTTATCTTCAAGCGGGGTAATGTGGCTTATGTGTTTGTGCTTATGACCCAGGACAACTGAAGGATGGGGGTCGAACGTCATCACAGCACTATGTACATTTTGTTCCTTGGCTGTTTCCACAGCCGTTCTGATCACCCGCTGGTGCCCTTTATGCACGCCGTCAAAATAACCAAGCGCCAAGACCATTGGAGGAAATTCATCTTTATTGAACGAATGAGGATGATGTACAGTTATTAATTTCACAGTATTTCACCTTTTTCACTAGTCGTTGAATAGTACTTTTACAGGCTTAATGACCTCAGGTTTATCCGGATGACTCTGATAAATAGCGATGGCGCGGCCGTTATGCTCCATTACCACTTCTGAATCTTCCGGCCAGTCCTCAGGTTCTTGTAAGCGCGCACCATTCTTCACTTTCTCTGCTAATGTATCACTAATTGCCATTTTCGGCAAATGAGAAAGTCCCGATTCCAAAGGCCATAGAAGGTCTGCTGCTCTTTCACTTTGTACGTATTCGTCCACTTGCTCAAAAGTAAAACAATCAGCTTGTGTAAAACTTGCAGATTTTGTTCGAGTAAGGGCTGACATATGGGCGGGATAGCCTAGCTGCTCTCCGATTTCTACAGCAAGCGTTCTTACATAAGTACCTTTACTGCATGACACCTTAAAGCTAAACTGAGGATACTTCCCGTCCAATTCAGCCCATTCATTCAAAAGCTCCAGCTCATGAATATGGACCTTTCTCGATGGCCTCTCAACTTCAATCCCTTTGCGGGCATATTCATAGAGTCTTTTACCATTCACTTTGACCGCAGAGTACATCGGTGGCGTCTGTGTGATTTCACCAGTCAAATTGTGTAAAACCTGCTGTACTCTGGCTCTGTCAATCGGTTTCTCAACTGGCTTTGTTTCAACCACTTCTCCCCAGGCATCCTCTGTTGTAGTGCTTGAGCCGAGTGTTACTTCTCCTTCGTACGTTTTTCCTGCAGAAGTAATATATTCAGCTATTTTCGTTGCCCTGCCGATACATATAGGAAGAACACCTGAAACTTCTGGGTCGAGAGTACCTGTATGCCCAACTTTCTTCGTCCGCAGCAATTTCCTTAATTTAAATACACAATCATGTGAAGTCATGCCCCTTGGTTTCCACAAAGGTAATATTCCGTTCATTTCCGAACCTCCATCCGTTAAACAAAAAATCAAAACAAAAGACTGATCCTTACGAAAATAATTCCCGCTTGGATCAGTCCTTTCATCTTACTCGTCTTTATCCTGTGAATCTTCTTCCGGCTCATCTTGAACTTTACGAAGTAAAGTTTCAATATGATTGCCGTATTCAATCGATTCATCAAACTCAAAGATTATTTCCGGTGTTTTACGAAGGCGGACCCGTTGGCCTACTTCAGAACGGATAAATCCTTTCGCTTTCGCCAGACCCTTTAATGTATTTTCTCTTTGGTCTTCTCCACCAAGAACAGTAATGTATACTTTCGCTTGTTGAAGATCCCCGGAAACCTGTACATCCGTAACTGTTACAAATCCAATACGCGGGTCTTTAATTTTTCGTCCGATAATATCGCTGAGCTCTTTCTTCATTTGCTCGCCAACTCGATTCGCTCGATGGCTCATCAATATCACCCCATATTTCTGTCATTAATGTGTGCATTGAATCGTGAGTGTGATCCTATTTTAAATCAATTCCCTGATTGTTTCGGTCCTTTCCCATTCAGGGAAAGAATCAATAAATTTTAATGCATTTTCTATTTCTCTTTCGCTCGATGCCTTGGAAGAAGCGACGGTGACAATGGCAATTCTTGTCCTCTGCCATACATCCTGATGATCGATTTCAGAAACAGCTACATTATATTTCTGCTTTAACCGGCTAAGGACCCTTTGTAAAACAGCTCTTTTCTCTTTTAAAGAGTGAGAATCATGAATCATGCACTCACATTCAACGTAAGTGATCATTTACGAGTGATTTCCTCCATGATATAGGCTTCGATTACATCGCCTTCCTTAACATCATTGAAGTTCTTAATCGTAATACCACATTCATAGCCTTTCGCAACTTCTTTAGCATCATCCTTGAAACGTTTTAGAGCATCAAGCTCACCTTCAAAGATCACTACGCCGTCGCGGATCAGACGTACGCCTGAATCACGAGAAATTTTACCTTCTGTTACATAGCTTCCCGCAATCGTTCCAACTTTAGACACTTTAAATGTTTGGCGAACTTCTGCCTGACCGATAATTTTCTCTTCAAATTCCGGATCGAGCATTCCCTTCATCGCAGCTTCAATCTCTTCCATCACTTTATAAATAATGCGATGCAAGCGGATTTCAACGCCTTCAGCGTCGGCAGCACGTTTCGCATTTACATCTGGACGTACATTGAATCCAATCACAATCGCATTTGAAGCAGATGCCAGTGTGATGTCAGACTCATTGATTGCACCGACTCCAGTGTGGATGATGTTAATTTTTACCCCTTCAACTTCAATCTTTAACAGTGAAGCAGCCAAGGCTTCTACAGAGCCTTGAACATCCGCTTTAAGGACAAGGTTTAAATCCTTCATTTCGCCTTGTTTCATTTGTTCAAATAAAGTTTCAAGACTTACTTTGGATTTTTCACCGCGTTGTGCTTGAAGTGCTTCAGATGCTCTTGATTCACCCACGGAACGTGCCGTTTTCTCGTCTTCAAACACGACAAAACGATCACCGGCTTGAGGTACATCATTCAGTCCTGTAATTTCTACAGGAGCAGATGGACCCACTTCTTTCACACGGCGTCCAAGATCATTGACCATTGCACGAACACGTCCGAACGTATTTCCAACTACAATCGGATCACCGACTTTTAATGTACCATTTTGCACTAATAAAGTAGCTACAGAGCCACGTCCCTTATCCAGCTGAGCCTCGATGACTGTACCAAGTGCAAGTCGATCTGGGTTTGCTTTCAGCTCTTCTACTTCACTTACAAGTACAATCATCTCAAGAAGGTTATCAATACCTTCCCCTGATAAAGCAGATAGTGGAACAAAGATTGTGTCTCCGCCCCAAGCTTCAGGAACAAGTTCATATTCTGTCAGTTCCTGCATTACTCGGTCTGGATTAGCCGCTTCCTTGTCCATTTTATTTACAGCAATGATGATTGGCACTTCAGCAGCCTTTGCGTGGTTGATCGCTTCTACTGTCTGAGGCATGACACCATCATCTGCAGCGACCACTATGATTGCAATATCCGTTACTTGAGCACCGCGTGCACGCATAGTAGTGAAGGCCGCATGTCCAGGAGTATCAAGGAACGTAATTTTCTTTCCATCCACTTCTACTTGATAAGCACCGATATGCTGTGTGATACCGCCTGCTTCACCTGCAGTTACTTTCGTGTTTCTGATAGAATCAAGAAGCGTTGTTTTACCATGGTCGACGTGACCCATGATCGTTACAACAGAAGGTCGTTCTTTTAATTGACCTTCAGCATCTTCAGTGAAGTACACGCTAAGATCTGTCGCATCAACCTTGATCTCTTCTTCTACCTCTACACCGTATTCACCGGCAATCAGTTCAATTGAATCTTTATCAAGTTCCTGGTTGATTGTTGCCATGACACCCAGCATAAATAACTTCTTAATGATTTCAGAAGGCTCTTTATGAAGTTTTTTGGCAAGTTCAGCTACCGTCAAAGACTCAGAGAAAGTAATCTTTGATGGAAGCTCCTTTTTCTTGGCAGGCTGTTGCTGCTGGGGTGCCTGCTTAAAGTTTTTGTTTGGTTTGTTGTTTCTGTTATTTTTATTGTTGTTGTTATTGTTATTATTGAAAACTTTTTTCTCCTTTGATTGGGACTGCTGGTCGTGTTTTTTCCCCTCGCGGTTCTTCGGTGCTGTTTTCACCTTAGCCTTATTAGGGGAATTCCCGTCCTTGGCAGTGTTAGTTTTTTGATTGGTATTACCTTGAGCTGAATTATTACCTTGCTCTTTAGAGTTAGAATTACTTGAAAACATTGAGTCTAACTTCTTCACTGTGTCGTCTTCTATTGTTGCCATATGGTTTGATACCTCAATATTCAATTGCTTTAACTTCGAAATAACATCTTTGCTTGAAACATTATATTTTTTTGCATATTCATAAACACGCATCTTGCTCATATGTTCACCCCCATTGAGATTCAATCGAGCATTTCAGATAATTTATCGGCAAATCCTGTATCGGATAAGGCTACAACCACTCTCGCTTCTTTTCCAATCGCATGGCCAAGCGCATACCTGTCTTCCACAAAACGGACCGGTACATTAAATGTCTTGCATTTGTCTGTAACCTTCTTGTGCGTATTTGTGGAAGCATCCTTTGAAAGCAGCACCAGCTTTGCCCTTCCGCTTCGAACTTCCTTAATGACCAATTCTTCACCAGAAATAATCTTTCGTGCTCGATTTGCCAACCCTAAAAGTGACATCCAACGATCTTGTTTCATACGCTAAACGTTACTCCTTCTCTACAAGACTGATCAATTCATCATAAAGAGAATCGTCTATCTTTGCTTGTAATTGATTGGCTAAAGTATTTTTCTTTTTCGCTTGTAAAATGACATCTTTATCCTTCGAAAGATAAGCACCGCGTCCTGACTTCTTGCCTGTGGGATCAATCGACACTTCTCCTTCTTTTGAACGGACAATCCGTATCATTTCTTTCTTTGGTTTCATTTCTCCAGTTGCTACACACTTGCGCAATGGAATCTTTTTGCTGCCACCCATGCTTGTCACCTCTTAATCTTGATCATCGAAATCAATATTTAAAGGTTCATTATCATACTCTTCTTCTTCGTCTTGAGGAAGGAATGCTTCTTCACGAGGATATAGACCAAGTTCACGTGCATCGGTTTCACTCTTGATATCAATCTTCCAGTTTGTCAATTTAGCTGCGAGTCGTGCATTCTGACCGCGTTTACCTATCGCAAGCGAAAGCTGATAATCAGGTACAACCACTCTGGTTGCTTTATCTTCTTCATTTACTTGAACATCTAACACTTTTGATGGGCTTAACGCATTTGCGACAAATGTAACCGGATCTTCGGACCATTGTACGATATCGATTTTCTCGCCTTTTAATTCATTGACGATCGCTTGTACACGTGCTCCTTTCGTTCCTACACATGCCCCCACCGGATCAATCTCGGAGTTTTCAGCATGAACCGAAATCTTTGAACGGTCGCCAGCTTCACGAGCTACCGATTTGATTTCTACCGTCCCATCAAAAATTTCAGGGACTTCAATTTCAAATAAGCGTTTTAATAAACCTGGATGAGTACGGGAAACAAAGATTTGAGGACCTTTTGTCGTTTTCTCGACCTTTGTGATGAATACTTTGATTCGATCATGCGGTTTATACGTTTCATTAGGCATTTGTTCACTCACTGGAAGGAGCGCTTCAATCTTGCCCAAAGCAACATAAATGAAGCGGTTGTCCTGGCGCTGTACAATACCTGTCATTATATCTTCTTCACGATCGACAAATTCCGAATAAATGATTCCGCGTTCCGCTTCTCTTACACGTTGTGTAACAACCTGTTTTGCTGTTTGAGCAGCAATGCGCCCGAAGTCTTTAGGTGTAACCTCTAATTCTACAACATCGCCGACTTCATAGCTTGGATTGATTTCGCCTGCATCCTCGACTGAAATTTCAAGACGGGAGTCAAAGACCTCATCAACAACTTCCTTACGGGCGAAAACCCGCATAGTCCCTGTTTCAAGGTTAAGGTCTACACGGACATTCTGTGCTTGATTAAAGTTTCTCTTATAAGCCGAGACCAAAGCTGCTTCAATTGCTTCAATAATAACATCTCTCGCGATGCCCTTTTCTTTCTCTAAAACAGTTAGAGCATCTAATAACTGAGTGCTCATGGTGGTGTCATCCCCCTTTATAATACGGTTGTATCCCTATTAAAATGTAACAGCTAACCTTGCGATTGCAATCTTTTCAGTAGGAATTTCAACCTTCTTTTTTCTTGTTTTGATGGTTACTTCCAACGCTAATTGTTCTGAAGAATAGGAAAGCAAAGTACCTTCAAAAGCCTTTTCACCATTAATCGGTTCATACGTCTTCACGTATACATTCTTTCCGATTGATTTCTGAAAGTCCTTTTCATTTTTCAAAGGGCGTTCAGCACCTGGTGAAGAGACTTCCAAGAAATAATTGTGAGGAATCGGATCGAGTTCATCCAGTTTCTCACTTAAACGCTCGCTGACTATTCCGCATTCTTCTATGTCCACACCTGAATCTTTGTCGATGAAAACGCGGAGGAACCAATTTGACCCTTCCTTCACGTACTCCATGTCAATAAGTTCTAATGACATATCTTCTAAAATCGGTGTGACAAGTTCTTCTACTAGTGTAATAATTTTGCTCATACTTACCTCCTGGTCTATATGAAAATCTTGCACCAAGACTAGAAATAATCGTTAAAAATCTCCATGTAATAACGAAAGAGTGGGGTGCGACCCCACTCTTCTGCTTTAGAGCTATCTTTAGTATTTCCAATAAAAATATACCATAATCCACATTTTTATGCAAACAATTCCCATGACAGAGGGCTAGAAGAGAGATAATTGGTTTTTATCAGGCAAGCTTTCAAGACATCCGTGATTGTCCAGATACTCAATGATGGTTTTGGATACACGCCCTCTTTGCTGAAGATCCTCTTTTGATAGGAACTCTCCGTCTCCGCGTGACTTGACGATATTTATAGCCGCGTTTGTACCCAGTCCCGGGATTGAATTGAACGGCGGGATTAAAGAATCACCGTCAATGATAAACTCCGAAGCATGGGAACGGTAAAGGTCTACTTTTTGAAATTTGTAGCCCCGCTCACACATCTCGAGTGCCAGTTCCAGCACAGTAAGTGTGTTCTTTTCTTTTGGCGATGCATCCAGCCCCTTACTGTTTATCTCCTCGATCTTAGCTCGGACAGCCTGAGATCCTCTCACCATCGCTTCAATATCAAAGTCTTCCGCCCTGACTGTAAAATAAGCAGCGTAATAAAGGAGAGCATGATGAACCTTGAAATAAGCGATTCTCACAGCCATAAGTACATATGCAGCAGCGTGGGCTTTAGGGAACATGTACTTAATCTTTAGACAGGAGTCGATATACCAATCAGGTACTCCGTTTTTCTTCATCTCTTCTACCCATTCGTCCTGAAGACCTTTCCCCTTACGCACAAATTCCATGATTTTAAACGCCAGAGATGGTTCTAGGCCCTGATAGATAAGATAAACCATGATATCATCCCGACAGCCGATTACTTCACTCAGGTTACATATACTGTTGTGAATCAATTCCTGTGCATTGCCCAGCCACACGTCAGTCCCATGTGAAAGTCCGGAAATTTGGACAAGCTCCGAGAATGTAGTAGGCTTCGTATCTTCAAGCATCTGACGGACAAAACGAGTACCGAATTCTGGAATACCCAGCGTCCCTGTTTTACACATTATTTGTTCTTCGGTAACGCCCAATGATTCTGTTCCGCTGAAAATCTTCATCACTTCTGGATCATCAGTCGGAATCGTTTTTGGATCGATCCCCGATAAATCCTGCAGCATGCGGATAACAGTCGGATCATCATGGCCGAGGATATCCAACTTTAACAAATTGTCATGAATCGAATGGAAGTCAAAGTGTGTCGTTCTCCATTCTGAGTTTTTGTCATCTGCAGGAAATTGGATAGGGGAGAAATCAAAGATATCCATATAATCCGGAACAACGATGATTCCCCCTGGATGCTGCCCGGTTGTACGTTTGACCCCTGTACATCCGCTGACCAGCCTGTCGATTTCCGCTCCCCTGATCTGGAGTGCATGATCATTTGCGTATCCCTTTACATAGCCGTAGGCTGTTTTTTCTGCAACCGTACCAATCGTTCCTGCACGGTATACATTGTCTTCGCCGAACAGCACTTTCGTGTAATTATGTGCCTTAGGCTGGTATTCCCCTGAAAAGTTCAAATCGATATCCGGAACCTTATCCCCTTTAAATCCAAGGAAGGTTTCGAATGGAATATCATGTCCATCTTTTTTATACGCGAGTCCGCAATCAGGACAGTCTTTATTCGGGAGATCAAAGCCAGAACCGACAGATCCATCATCAAAGAACTCCGATTTCTTACATGCCGGACATACATAATGCGGCGGAAGTGGATTCACTTCGGTTATTTCTGTCATTGTCGCAACGAAGGATGAGCCGACAGAGCCCCGTGAACCTACCAGATAACCATCATCAAGGGATTTTTTTACGAGTTTATGTGAGATCAGATAGATTACGGCAAAACCGTGCCCTATGATACTCTTAAGTTCCTTTTCCAATCTTGCCTCAACAATCTCAGGCAGGTTCTCTCCGTAAATACTTTTGGCCATTGCATAACTCATTCGGCGCATTTCTTCATCTGCACCTTCGATTTTAGGGGTATATAAATCATCTTTGATCGGTTTGATCACTTCGACCATATCTGCAATTTTATTGGAATTCTCCACGACAATTTCTTTCGCTTTATCCTTCCCTAAGAAGGAAAAGCAATCAAGCATTTCATTGGTGGTCCTGAAATGTACATCAGGGAGCGTATGACGGTTTAAAGGATTTGCACCGCCTTGTGAACCTACAAGGATCTGCCTGTAGATTTTGTCCGTTTCGTTCAAATAGTGGACATTTCCAGTAGCTACCACCGGCTTGTTGATTTTGTCCCCCAGTTCAACAATATTTTTGATGATGTCTTCTAGGTTCTTCTGGCTTTGTACTAGATCAAGCTCGATCAAGTGCTGATAGACCTCTTTAGGATGAACCTCTAAATAATCATAAAAATGAGCAGTCTCTTCCACTTCGGCTTTCCCTTTTTGCATCATCCCTTCAAAGACTTCGCCTTTATCACAGCCTGATCCCACCAAAATACCGCTTCGATACTTCTGCAGCTGGGAACGGGGTATTCTCGGGACCCTGTAGAAGTAATGCATATGTGAAATGGATACCAATTTATATAAATTCTTAAGACCTTCCTCGTTTTGAGCAATCAATGTACAGTGATAAGGTCTTGAACGTTTATAAGCATCCCCTTTTCCCATATAATCATTTAATTGATTATGATTGGTTATACCTTTTTCGAACGCATCTTTCAGCATCTTAAGCAGAAGATATCCGGTAGCTTCTGCATCGTAGATCGCCCGGTGATGCTGGGTTAATTCCACATCGAATTTCTTTGCCAGCGTGTTCAACCGATGATTTTTAAACTGCGGATATAATAATCTCGCAAGTTCTAATGTATCGATTACTGGATTAGCAGCTTTAGGAAGACCTGCCTTTTGATTTCCCGCATTCAGGAATCCCATGTCAAAGGAGGCATTGTGAGCGACTAATATGTCATCCCCCACCCATTTGTGGTAATCGTGAAGAACATCATTTATTTCAGGAGCATTCTGAACCATATCATCCGTAATGCCGGTTAGATCGATTGTAGTGGCAGACAACGGATGGTGCGGATTTGCAAAAGATTCAAAACGGTCAATGACTTCTCCATCTTTTATCTTTACGGCTGCAAGCTCGATGATGGTATCATAAACTGCCGATAGCCCTGTGGTTTCTACATCGAAGACCACATAAACAGCATCTTCCAACGGCCGGTCGGTTTCGTTGTAACCGATAGGCACGCCATCATCTACCAGATTGGCTTCGAGTCCATATAAAACCTTTATATCATTCTTCTTACTGGCGTTATAGGCTTCAGGGAAAGATTGAGCGACTGCATGATCCGTAATCGCTATTGCTTTATGTCCCCATTTCTTAGCCTGGGCGACAATACTTGCGACCGAACTTACTGCATCCATTTGACTCATGGGGGAATGCATATGGAGTTCCACTCTTTTCTCTTCGGCAGGTGCCGTGTCAAGTCGAAGGACAGGCTTAATTTCATTTACATCATTGGCAATCATGACTAGATCCCTGACAAAGGTATCGTTCTGAATACTCCCCCGGCAGCGGACCCACATTCCTTTTTTCATGTTATTCATAATAGCAGCATCTTCTTTATCTCTAGAGAACATCTTGACGAGGATCGAGCTGGTATAATCTGTCACTTTAAAGGTTAGTAGAGTTCTGCCGCTTCTCAGTTCCCGCGTCTCACAATCGAATACATAGCCTTCAATTGCAATACGTCTCTCTTCATCGTAAATCTCTTCAATCTTTCTGAAATCAGCATCGTCTTTAATGGTAAGGCCAAGCATGAATGGTCCGCTTGGAGCATCAGATGCTTCCTCTTTTTCCGCCTTTTCCATTTCGATGAGAGCCTGTTTTGCCCTTTCTTGATCTTCTTTCAACTTTTCTTCCAGGAATTTCTCGTAATCATTATTTTGTTCTTCAATTTGGGCTACTACTGCATCGAAAACCAATTTAGGGAAACCAAAATTTTCAAATGCAGAAGAAATGATTTCCCCATATTTACGCTTTAATTGTGTCGCTTCGGTATCGTTCGAAGCTTTAACAATAATTTTGTTCCCTATCACTTCAGGCTTTTGGTTATTCAGAAGTTTTAACAGGGGAGGAGAAATCCCCTGAATTTCTTTCACACATTCACTCCAATAATCGAGTATCGAATGTTCAGTAACATTCATATTAAGAACTTTAAGACTGAAGCTTACATTGGCTATATGCTTGAAGGATGTTTGAAGGGCCAAGGAAAAACGGCTCCAAACGCTGCAAGGGATCATTTCTTCTAACGTAAAATAGAAGTGCCATTTTTTCTCACTCCGATAGACGGAGAGTTTTTCAATTTCTGCATTGTTAAAATACTTAACAAACGCATCTTCCGTCAGTCCTAATTGCTTCAATAACAGTTGAAATCTCTCTTTTTTGCCGAGGGGCTTTTCTTCCATTCGTCTCTTCCCCCATTTCTATTTATTTTTTCTATTAAAATCCGCTGTTGATTTCCGTGCAAGACTTCGCTTTCCGCGGGTAGCCCGTGAGCCTCCTCGGTCGTTACTCCCTGCGGGGTCTCACATTAGCTACTCTCCCCGCAGGAGTCTTCGTCTTGCACTCCAATCAACAGCTGGAACCGGTTAAACATAATTTAAGTTAGAAAAGTATATCTTACAAAATAATGTTTCGCGCATTATTAGCAATAAACGAAAGAAAAGGGCTGTCAGATAAGGATCATTGCTTCCCTAAAGGATCAGCCCTTTTTTATTAAGAAAGTGTTTCAAATAAACGGGTCAATGTGGACTGAAGTTCATCTTTGTGGACTTCAAGCATTTCACCTGTTTTTCTTACTTTTACTTCCACGATGCCTTCAGATGCCTTTTTCCCGACTGTTACTCGTACCGGAAGGCCAATCAAATCAGAATCAGCGAACTTAACCCCGGGACGTTCAGCACGATCATCCATAAGTACATCATAGCGATTCTTTTTAAGCTCTTCATAAAGTTCATGAGCCAGAGCTGATTGTTGTTCGTCCTTAAGATTGATCGGAATCAGGTGCAAGTCGTAAGGAGATAAGTTGGATGGCCAAACGAGGCCATTTTCATCGTTGAATTGCTCTGCCACAGCTGCAAGTGTACGTGAAACCCCGATACCATAGCAGCCCATGATGATTGACTGAGCACGGCCATTTTCATCAAGATACGTACTGTTCATGGCATCAGAATATCTTGTACCAAGCTTAAACACATGACCTACTTCTATACCTTTCGCAAAGACGATCGTTCCTTCGCCATCTGGTGACGGATCTCCCTCTTGAATGAAACGCAAGTCGCCGTATTGGGAAACTTGGAAGTCCCGTTCAGGGTTCACATTCATTAAGTGGTATCCTTCCTCGTTCGCACCAGTTACTCCATTACGGATATATTTAACAGCCTGATCAGCTATAACCTTTACCTTTTCATCTACCGAACAAGGACCGATCGAACCGACCTCGCACCCTATTATTTCTTTGGTTTCCTCTGCAGATGCAAGTTCGACTGTATTTGCGTTTAAGAAATTCTTAACTTTGATATCATTTATTTCATGGTCACCTCTGGAAAGAACCAGTACAAACTCTTCATCTACTTTAAACAGTAATGACTTGATACAATTCTCTTTACCGAAAGCAAGGAAAGAAGCGAGTTCTTCAATCATTTTGATACCAGGAGTAGATGTTTTTTCCACTTCTTTCATTTCTTCATCTGATAGTGAGTATGAATCCAGCACCTCTGCCATCTCGATGTTTGCTGCATATGCGGACTGATCGGAATAGGCGATTGTATCTTCACCCACTTCAGATAGAACCATGAATTCATGGGTATCCTTTCCGCCCATCGCTCCGGAATCGGCAATTACTGCCCTGAAATTCAGGCCGCAGCGCGTGAAGATATTCGTATATGCTTGAAATATTTGTTCATAAGTCTCGTCAAGACTTTCTGATGAAGCATGGAAAGAGTACGCATCTTTCATCACAAATTCCCTGCCTCGCAGCAAACCAAAGCGAGGTCGTTTTTCATCACGGTACTTCGTTTGGATTTGATATAGAGTGAGCGGAAGTCTTTTATAAGACTTAATTTCATCTCTCACTATACTTGTGATCATCTCTTCATGAGTGGCACCGAGTGCAAATTCACGTTCATGGCGATCGTTCATGCGCATTAGCTCAGGACCGTATGTGCCCCATCTGCCTGATTCTTTCCACAATTCCGACGGCTGGAGGGCAGGCATCAACAGTTCAGCCGCACCGGCCGCATCCAATTCTTCCCGCACTATCTCCTCTACTTTTTTCAAGACCTTTTTCCCTAAAGGGAGAAAGCTGTAGATCCCGCTTGCATTTTGCCTAATATACCCGGCACGCAGTAAAAGCTGATGGCTCTTGATTTCCGCGTCTGCCGGTGTTTCTCTAAGGGTAGGAATCAAAGTATTACGTTGCTTCATTTATTAGCACCTCAGTTACCAGATAATAGTTAGTTTAAATAATATGTAAATCATAAAAAAAGCGTAAGCGCTTGTTTTGCCCCGACAAGCGTTGGAGGACCGTCCGGTGAAGTTGCTCTTTGACTTCATTGGGCGGCCGTAATGGCTCCAGGGGCTAGGCGCCGGAGCTAGACAATTAAGAAAAGAACGGAGAAACACTCTCCATTCTCCTCTCTATTTTAGCGTAAATGAACAGGCAGTTCTACCCTCAGTTTTAGTTGGATGAGGTAGAAACTGCCTGAAAATCCTTCTATATCCTTTTAAAAGAAAGTATATCTTATAAAAAGAATCGTTGAATATCGTTCCACGTCACGACCAGCATCAGCACCATCAAGAGAGCAAATCCAACAAAGTGGACCATTCCCTCCATTTGGCGGTCGACGGGCTTTCCGCGCACTGCTTCTATAGCGAAGAAAAGAAGTCTTCCCCCATCAAGAGCAGGTATTGGAAGTAAATTCATAATCCCTAAATTGATACTCAAAATGGCTGCCCATCTCATCAAATAAAAGATCCCGGATTTGGCTACTACATCTGTAGACTGGTAAATCCCTACAGGACCTGACAGCGCGTCAATCGAGAACTCCCCTGATACAAGTTTACCTAGAAGTACAAATATCATCTTTGTCCATTCATACGTTTGCTCAGCGCTGTTGGTCACCACCTTCAATGGAGACTTTTCAACCGGGCTGTGAACCCCTATGATTCCGATTTCCTTGCCTTCTACTTCCTGAGGTTTTGGTGTAACTGAAATTTCCTGTGTGGTGCCCCCGCGCTCAACAGTGAACTTAAGTTCATCACCCGGATGTTTCTGAATAACGGTTACGATGTCTTCCCAAGTGGAGATTTCTTTCCCATCAATACTTTGAACAACATCATTCTTTTTGAGACCAGCTTCCCTGGCTGCACCGTCCTCAGTCAAGTTTCCAAGTACAGCATCGTTAGTAGGAACACCTTGCAGTAGTCCAACTAGTAAAAAGATAAAGAATGCCAGAATAAAGTTGAAAAGCGGACCGGCAAAGATGGCCATGGCACGTTTAGGAAGGGACTTCGAAGCAAATTGGCGATCCCACGGTGCTATTTGTGTTTCCACACCATCTTCAACAAACACTGCGTCACGTGAAATTTCATACTTTTTGATTACTTCTTCGTCATCCTCTTCATATCCCCGGATATAAAGACGGTGCTCTAAATCTGCATCTTCTACTTCAATTACGCGGATATTCGGATAGCGGTCCTTATTGTTCAGGACTATTTTCTTTATCTTCTCATCCCGGTCCAATACAAGACCTATTCTATGTCCAGCCTTCAGTTCTACCATTTCCGGGTCTTCCCCGGCCATCCGGACGAACCCTCCCAAAGGCAGGAGTCTTATGGTGTAAGTCGTCTCGTTTTTCTTGAAAGAAAATACTTTAGGACCGAAGCCAATCGCAAATTCACGGCATAATATCCCGGCACGCTTAGCGAATATTAAGTGGCCAAGTTCATGAAAAAATACTAAAGCGCCAAAAATAACGATAAAGGCAATTACTGTCTGCAAATAAAAAACCACCTTTTAATAACCTGGTATTCTCAGGCCTGATAAGTACAAGCATTGTGAAAAAAACATGTCTCATATAATACTACGTCGATGTACATGCAATCATGCACGAGCCTGCTATTTAAATCCACTGGGAAACGGTTAATCGAGTTCTTCTATCGATCTCGCGAATCGTCTCGAGATCAGGTTTCCGGATCACTTCATGTTCATTCAATGCTCTCTCTATCAACTCTTCTATTCCCAGGAATGATATTTTATTGTCCAGGAATAATGCTACCGCAGCTTCATTGGCTGCATTTAGCACTGTTGTCATGCTGCCCCCTGTGCGTCCTGCTTCATAAGCAAAACCAAGACACCTGAATCGCTCAAAATCCATTTTTTCAAAATGCAGCCGACCTATCTCAGCTAAGTCCAATCGCTTTCCACCCGGCCGATCCAATCGGTCAGGGTAGGTCAGTGCATATTGAATGGGTACACGCATATCCGGTGTACCAAGCTGGGCCATTACGGAAGTGTCATGGAATTGGATCATTGAATGAATAATGCTCTCCCTGTGCTGCAAAACATCAATTTTATCATAAGGTATATCGAATAACCAATGTGCCTCTATTACTTCAAGCCCTTTATTCATCATAGATGCTGAATCAATCGTAATTTTGGCCCCCATTGACCAGTTGGGATGATTGAGTGCTTCTTTTACCGTCACCCCAACAAGTTCATCTCTTGTGCGGTCTCTGAAACTTCCCCCTGAAGCAGTAATGACCAGCTTTTCGATATTCTTTTCTTGCTCCCCTTGAAGTGCTTGAAAAATGGCAGAATGCTCACTGTCGACAGGTAATAATGCTACACCTTTTTTTCTTGCTGCCTCCATTACAAGATGACCGGCAGTCACAAGCGTTTCTTTATTGGCGATCGCTATTGTTTTTCCCGCTTCAATGGCCTGCATTGTTGGATAAAGGCCCACACTTCCAAGCACAGCATTCACCAGGATATCTGCATCCTGATGACAGGCTACTTGTACTAATCCTTCTTCACCGTATAGAACCTTCACACTCAAAGGTACGTCCTTTTTAAGGATCTCTGCATCCTCTTCCCGTTGAACAGAGACAAGGGAAGGATTGAATTCAGCGATCATCTTTCTTGCGCCATCTATATTCTTGCCAACTGATAAAGCCGTCAGATTAAACTCGTCAGGATGTTCTCTAATTACATCGAGAGTCTGGGTTCCAATTGAACCGGTAGCTCCCATTAAACTAATTTTCTTCAAAACTTACACTCCTCCCGCAGCCCTTCTCAGTTCTTTTATAAAAGGAAATAAAGAAGGGGTAAAACAAATAAAAGACTGTCAAACCGATCCAGCATACCTCCATGTCCGGGTAATAAATGACCTGAATCTTTAACTTTATAATGACGTTTTAAAGCCGACTCTACCAAATCACCCATTTGACCAAATATAGATAGTATTGCTGTTACAACAATAAGCTTAGGAATGGACATTTCCAGGTCGCTGAAGAACGTCATGATCACTCCTACGATGACGGCACAAACCACGCCGCCCAGAAATCCTTCAACCGTTTTATTTGGACTGATATGCGGCCAAAGCTTTTTCTTTCCAATTGCTTTACCAATAAAGTAAGCCCCTGAATCTGTCGCCCAGATAATGAACAGAGCATAAAATACAAACTGAACGCCCTCTTCTAAACGGATTTCCATAAAGTAGTAATAGCCAATACCAACATACAGTATGCTCAATAATGAATATCCTACATCGTCAAATGTAAAGCGATTCTTCGTTATGACCGTATAGGTTAAAAAAATTAAAACGGCAAAAAACGAAAGTTCGATCTTTGAATAACCAAGATAGTGAATAACCCCTATGTAAATTTCAGGTATCAAGAACACCCACAGAATTGCCAAAGATAGTAATCCTGGTATGGAATAGATTTTGTGTCCTCTCATCTTCAGTGCTTCATAAAGGCTCACTGAAGCGATCAGGTACATTAATATGATAAAAGGAGATTTACCATAAAGGATGATAGGTAAAAAAACTGCCGCTGCAACAATTGCAGTAATGATTCTTTGTTTCATTATGATTCCTCACTTTGTAACCCGCCGAATCTTCTTGAACGACCTTGATATGCTTCAATTGCTTCAATTAATTGTTCTTTACCGAAATCCGGCCATAAACAATCTGTAAACCAGAATTCAGTATAAGCTAACTGCCAAAGCATAAAATTGCTCAATCGAATCTCACCGCTGGTACGGATCAGCAGATCTGGATCTTTCAATTCTTTTGTCATCAAATAATTAGAAAATACTTCCTCGTTTAATTGTTTTTCATCTAGTATACCATTTTGAACGTCTTTTAAGACATGTTTGATGGAATCCAGTATTTCTGCACGGCTCCCATAGTTCAAGGCGAAATTCAAGATAAGTCCATCGTTCTCCTTCGTCGCTTCAATTGCCTTGTTTACCGCCTTCAATGTATGTGGCGGAATGGCTTCTTTCGCCCCCATCATCTTCACCTGAACATTTTCCTCTATCAATTCAGGAAGGAAAGTACCGAGAAACTCTTCAGGCAGCTTCATTAAAAATTCCACTTCCATCTTCGGTCGTTTCCAGTTTTCAGTTGAAAATGCGTATAAAGTTAAAGCTTCTATACCTAACTCATTAGCCAGTTTGGTTATTCTGCGAACACATTTCATCCCTTCGTGGTGCCCGGCTACTCTAGGAAGAGCTCTTTTCTGTGCCCAGCGGCCATTACCATCCATGATAATAGCAATATGGCCAGGAATGGGATGCTTTAATAATTCCTGGAAGCGTTCATCAACATTTTCATTATTTTGTTGTCGTTTCCATTGTTTAAGCTTGTTTAGCATAAGATTTCCTCCACCAACAATCCAAAAAATATTTACCTTTACTATCATATCAAAAAACAAGGAAGATATCTTTAACAAAATCCTTTATGTTTCTTTCTTCACTAGTGTTAAAGGGTTAAGTTTTATAAAAAATCGCTTTTGAAATCCGCTGTTGATTTCCGTGCAAGACTTCGCTTTCCGCGGGCGGTTGGTGAGCCTCCTGTCGCTAAAGCTCCTGCGGGGTCTCACCTAACTCGCTTTTCCCGCAGGAGTCTTCGTCTTGCACTCCAATCAACAGCTGGAACCGGTTATTAACCATACCGGTTAGTAAAGGAACGATATATGTATTTGTAGTTATGCTGCACGTTAATCGAACATTTCTTTAATATTAATAGAAAAATTGATGTTATTTATTAGAAAAAGGGGCTGTCCCATAAGGAATATGAGTTCACTTATAGGCCAGCCCCTTAAATTCATATAGTTGAATTATACGTCTAAGATTTCTTTTTCTTTATCCTTTGTAATGCTGTCGATTTTTGCGATGCTCTCATCTGTAGCTTTTTGTACATCGTCAGAGAATCCGCGAAGATCATCTTCAGTGATATCTCCATTTTTCTCCTTCTTCTTTAAATCGTCATTAGCATCACGTCGGATGTTCCGAATGGCAACTTTCGCATCTTCCGCTTCTTTCTTCACTAGCTTAACAAGTTCTTTACGGCGCTCTTCTGTTAAAGCAGGGATAACAATGCGAAGGATATTACCGTCACTTGTCGGTGTAATTCCCAAGTCTGACTTTAGAATTGCTTTCTCGATATCACCTAAAGCAGATTTGTCATAAGGCTGAATAACAAGCATTCTCGCTTCTGGTATCGAAATACCCGCCAGTTGATTCACCGGTGTCGGAGCACCATAATAATCTACCGTGATCTTATCTAGTAAAGAAGCGTTGGCTCTTCCCGCACGTATGCTTGCCAATTCACGCGAAAAAGTTTGGATGGCTTTCGTCATTCTTTCATTGGCATTTGCAATAATCGTATTTGGCATTATGCTTTCCCCCTAACTATTGTACCGATATTTTCACCTGTAATGGCTCGTTTAATATTACCATCTTCCATTATTGAGAATACAATAAGCGGAATATCATTGTCCATACATAGTGATGAAGCAGTAGAATCCATAACAGCCAGACCTTCCTTCAGGACATCCAGGTAAGACAGTTCTTTGTACTTAACTGCCGTTTCGTCCTTTTTAGGATCTGCAGAATAAACCCCGTCTACATTGTTTTTCGCCATCAGGATTACTTCAGCCTCTATTTCCGCTGCACGCAGGGCTGCAGTAGTATCAGTGGAGAAGTATGGATTCCCCGTACCTGCAGCAAAAATAACAACCCGTTTTTTCTCAAGATGACGAATTGCTCTTCGTCTGATGTAAGGTTCTGCAACTTGACGCATATCAATCGATGTCTGAACTCTTGTCTCAATCCCGATTTGCTCCAGGCTGTCCTGCAGCGCAAGGGAATTCATAACGGTCGCAAGCATCCCCATATAGTCCGCTGATGCACGATCCATTCCCATTTCACTACCTATTTTACCACGCCAGATGTTACCTCCGCCAACGACAACGGCTATTTCCACACCAAGCTCTGCGATTTCTTTTACTTCTTCTGCCACGTTTTTTATCACTGAAGGGTTGATACCGAAACCGTCATTTCCTGCTAAAGCTTCTCCACTCAGTTTAAGAACGACACGTTTGTATTTAGGAACGCTCATGGGAACCTCCATATGTAGTAGAATTTTTCTTGAAAAATAGGGAACACGCTAGGTGTTCCCTACTTAAGAAATGTTTAACTTCCTTAATCCGATTACTTCTTAACTTGGCTCATTACTTCTTCAGCGAAGTTATCTTGACGCTTTTCAAGACCTTCTCCTACTTCGTAACGGATGAAGTCAGTTAAAGTAGCTTTGTTGGACTCAAGGTATTGACGTACCTTTTGGTCAGGGTTCTTAACGAACGTTTGATCAAGGATACAGATATCTTCAAAATATTTTCCAAGGCGGCCTTCCACCATTTTTTCAACGATATTTTCAGGCTTGCCTTCGTTAAGGGCTTGTTGTTTAAGGACTTCACGCTCACGTTCTACTTCTTCAGCAGAAACTTGGTCGCGTGAAACATACTTAGGATTTAAAGCTGCAGCGTGCATAGCAACGTCTTTCGCTACACTTGCATCAGTTGTACCTTCAACCACAGTAAGAACACCGATCCGGCCGCCCATGTGCAGGTACTCACCAAATGCTGCGTTATCACCTTTTGTGCGGATCTCAAATCGGCGTAAAGTGATTTTCTCACCGATCTTAGCGATAGCTGTGTTAATGAATTCAGTAACAGAAGAACCGTTAGCCATTTTTTGATCCATAGCTTCTTCTACAGAAGCTGGTTTTGTAGCTAGTAAGTGATCTGCAAGTTCCTTAACGAGGTTTTGGAAGTTTTCGTTTTTCGCAACGAAGTCAGTTTCTGCGTTTACTTCAAGGATAATAGCAGTGCTTCCTTCACTTGTAATGAAAGTTGTACCTTCTGCAGCGATGCGGTCAGCTTTTTTAGCTGCTTTCGCGATCCCTTTTTCACGAAGGAAGTCAATTGCTTTGTCCATATCTCCGTCAGTTTCTGTTAATGCTTTTTTACAGTCCATCATTCCAGCGCCAGTTTTTTCACGAAGTTCTTTAACCATTTGTGCAGTAATTGCCATAGTGGGTTTCCTCCTTAGTTTAACTATGTAGACTAAAATCATTTCAGCAAGCAGTCAGTAGTCAGTATAAACGATATAATACATGTTCATTCTACAGTTATTGAAGATGATTAGTCATTGAACGATACCCCTTGAATAAGAGACATCAGTTGGGCATACTCTTTAAAAAAAGGTGATAAGGGTAAGTCCCTCTTATCACCTTCTTAAAATTACTCAGCTGCTACAGCTGCTTCTTCACCTTGCTTAGCTTCTAAGATGGCATCTGCCATTTTACCTGTAAGAAGCTTAACTGCACGGATCGCATCGTCATTCGCAGGAATGACAACATCGATTTCATCCGGATCACAGTTCGTATCGACAATACCCACGATAGGGATATTTAATTTGCGAGCTTCAGCTACAGCAATACGCTCTTTACGAGGGTCGATGATGAATAATGCATCTGGCAGTGTATTCATATCTTTAATTCCGCCTAGGAATTTAACTAAGCGTTCATGTTCTTTCTTAAGTTGAACTACTTCTTTCTTTGGAAGCACTTCGAATGTTCCGTCTTCTTCCATCTTTTCGATTTGCTTAAGACGTGAAATACGCTTTTGGATTGTTTCGAAGTTTGTAAGCGTACCACCTAACCAACGTTGGTTGATGTAGTACATGCCTGCACGTTCTGCTTCATCTTTAACAGATTCTTGTGCTTGCTTTTTAGTACCAACGAAAAGAACTTTACCACCGTTACCAGCTAATTCTTTTACGAAGTTATAAGCTTCTTCTACCTTCTTAACAGTTTTTTGAAGGTCGATGATGTAGATGCCGTTACGCTCAGTGAAGATGTACCTCTTCATTTTTGGGTTCCAACGGCGAGTTTGGTGTCCGAAATGTACACCAGCTTCTAGTAATTGTTTCATAGAAATTACTGACATGTGTGTTTCCTCCTAATGGTTTTAATTTTTCTCCTCCGTTTCTGTCATCTTGCAGCAGAAACTATTCTTGTGAATAGCACCATCCACTCAATCGAGAAACGTGTGTAATCACACCATGAATACTATAGCATACCTCTTTTGCCCAAGCAAGAACTTCTTATGATTTTTGATTAAATTTTAATAGAAGTTCAATTTCTGTTTTTCCTTTTCCCATGCTTTTAGCTATTTCATCAATCGAAAGCCCTTTTTGCTGCAGAGTGATCACTTTGTTCACCAATGATTTTTCCTCATTTGCACTGCTTTCATCCGGAACAAGCGGGGACCATCCTCCCTCATCTTCATTCCCTTGGATTGATGCGGCCGGCTTATTATACGCTTTATAAGCATTAAGACGCTTATTGGCAGGTGAACCCGGTTCTTCAACCTTATGCTTTGAATCAGACTTTTGTTGTATCACTGTTTTACTTTGTGAAGCTGAATGTTCATCTTTACTTTTATGCAAGCTGGAAATAAAAGCGTCGTTTTCCTCCTTCATTTCAATTAGATAGGTTGATATTGTCTCTTCCATTTCTTGAAGCATCTTCCCTTGCCGCTTTTCTAAATCGATAAATCTGTTCTGTCTTGTATAAAGGATAATGATGGCAAGCAGGGAAATGATATTGAGCAGAAAAGAAATGATGAATAAAAATGTGGTCATTATATCACCTGATTATTTGAATTTTATTGCGTACAGTAAAAAAGACCGCCCTCTTAAGTATACATAATGGAACAGTCTTATTGCTGTTATGTACTTAGCCTGAGTAATCAATCTTTTTTCCCTTATAAGGATGGGAACGAACCTTTATTTCAACTGCTGTTGAATCAGAGCGCTGTTTGGTTTCAAAATGATCGTTCCCCTGGTGTTTTTCCCTGTGGAGACCAGCTTCTCCTTTGTGTTCAATTTCGGTTGCTGTATGTCTTTTCTTTCTCAGTTCTTTCTCCAATTCAATACTTGCGGCGCTCTGAGCCAAATGATTGTGAACATTATGCTGATCAGCCTGTTTTGCCGCCTCGAAAGTTCTCGGGAGAGCGACTTGCATTTCAATTGCCTTTAAACTCATATTTCATACCTCATTCCGAAAAGGTTAAGAGCTAAGCAGATTACGCAATTTAAAAATGGCTTTCGAATGTATTTGTGAAATCCTGGAGGTGGAAAGCTTCATGATTTCCCCGATTTCTGTAAGGGTTAATTCTTCTTTATAGAATAAACTTAACACCAGCTGTTCCTTTTCTGAGAGCTTACAGATCGTTTGTTCCAATTCAATCATCCTCTCACCCTTTAAAACTTCCTCTTCGGGAGAGATTGTTTTATCATCCTTTAACGAATAAGTTTGAGTGTCATGATCATCATCTGTAAGTTGATCATCCATGGAAAGGACATTTGCAAAGAAGTGTTCATTTGTTGTTTGATAAACATCCTCTGCCGACATCTCCAATTCATGAGCAACTTCTTCTGCAGTAACATGCCTAAGATGTCTTTGTTCAAGTTCAACAATTTTCGCTTCGATTCTTTTTGCTTTATCCCTGGTCGACCTCGGGAGCCAATCCTCTTTCCTTAAGCCGTCAAGAATGGCCCCCCTTACCCGAAAAGAAGCATATGTATCAAATTTCAAATCTCTTGAAGGATCGAATTTTTGAAGGGCGTCGAGCAATCCCATCAACCCAAGACTTTTAATATCTTCTCTCGAGACGTTCTTCGGCAGTCCGACTGAAATGCGCTGAACATGATAGGACACTAAGGGCATATATTTTTTCACTAACAGATCACCCGCATGTGTGTCACGGTTGGTTATCCATTTATCCCAATAGTATTGTTCTTCGGTTCGAGCGGGTTGCTGAGACATAAGACTCCTCCTCCTAATGATTTTTATGCGTTGAAGCTATAACCTTTTTGTTCCCTCATTTACGGTACGGACTTGAAGTGTACTATCTGAAACAAAGAATTCAATAGTCCTTCCTTTGTTTCCGCCCAGATCCTCACCGATGACCGGAATATTATTTTTCATCAGTACTTCTCTTACTGCTTGGATATTCCGGGGACCTATTCTCATCAATTCACTCTTTGATGAGAGTTGAAACATTTGAGCCCCCCCTGCCATTTTACACTTCAATCTGGGCGTGGCCGCACCCATATCCTTTAATCTGCGAATCAAGCATTCCACACCAGAATCGGCATATTTAGCTGCATTCAGCGGTTTCTCTTTTGCAATCGAAGAACTTGGAAGCATGACATGTACCATTCCGGCTATTTTCACAAAATCATCATATAAGACGACACCCACACAAGATCCCAATCCGGAAGTTCGAATTGACCCATTTTCTTTCACTGTATTCATATCAGCGATACCAACTTTGACGACAGTATGAAGTTCGATCATAGGTGAACTCCCAATGAATGAAAAATGATTTCAAGAGAATCTGGATCAGGGAGTAGAAAGAAATGTCCATTTACACTTTCTGAGTCAGCTGCCGTCACCTCTTTTAAAGCAGTATCGATTACAATTGCATAATCACTCACCTGTGAAATCTCCATCAAGCCGAAACCGATGAGGGCCCCTGCCATGTCCACTGATAATGATGGTACGGACGGCAGTAAGTTTAGTTGTGTAAAATCCGATAGGGATGATAAATAAGATCCGGAAAGAATATTCCCTAATTCCTGCATTGCTGAAAGACCCAATTCGGATGGAGGAGAATCATCAAAGGAAAAATGTTCATCATGGATCATGGATTTTATAAATGCCGATGCTTGTTCAAGAGGAAGCATAAAAAACATGCTGCCAGGCGCATCTCCTTCAATCCGCAGAAAGACACTAACGACGACCTTGTCGGCTCCCCCGGCCATTTCGATCATTTCATCAAAAGAAACAATTTTCACTCTTGGAACTTTCATATCTATCTGTCTATTTAATAATGTCGATAAGGCGGTGGCTGCATGACCAGCCCCGATATTACCAACTTCCTTTAAAATATCGAGATGCATTGAGTTGATTTTTTGTTCGTATCCCATAAGTTTTCTCCTATAATGACTGAAGGATCTTGTCCAGTTGCAGTAAAATAAGTAATCTTCTGTCTTGCTTGACTACCCCGCCTATATATTCAGCCTCCACTACACCAACTACTTCAGGCGGCGGTTCAATACTGTCTCTTGATACGTCCAATACATCATTGGCAGCATCGACAATCAGTCCTACTTCTTTATCCTGGAGTCCTGCAATAATCACCCGGGTACCATCCGAAGGCTCAGCCGGCGTTAAATCGAACTTAGATCTCAAATCTATGATCGGAGTCACAACTCCGCGCAAATTAATGACCCCTTTCACATAGGGGGGGGTTTTTGGCACCCTGGTAATATACTGCAGTTTCTCGATTGACCGCACTTGATTAACAGGAATGGCATATTCTTTATCCACTAATTGAAACACGATCAGCTTGAGTTCTTCTGTTAATACTGTCATTTCACTCATTGCCTCTACCTCCTATTTGATTAATGCATTACAATCAACGATCAACGCTACCTGTCCATCACCAAGAATGGTGGCACCGGAAATGGCAAATACTTCTGTTAAATAATTCCCTAACGATTTCAAGACGATTTCCTGCTGCCCAATAAAGGAGTCGACAACCAATCCAGCCATCTTTTCACCTTTCCGGACAATTACTGTGGAATAAAATTCTTCGTCTTCAATTTTTTCTTTCGGCACATCAAAAACGTCTTCAAGAAATACTAAAGGCACTACTTTCCCTCTGAAATCGATCACTCTTTGGTTATGTGCATTCATAATCTCATCTTTTTTCACAATGGCCGTTTCGATTATTGACGATAGCGGGATAGCATATTTTTCTTTCCCGATTTCAATAAGCATCACCGAAATAATAGAAAGTGTTAAAGGCAGTTGAATGGAAAACAGTGAACCCTGTCCTTCCGTAGAGTCAATGGTGATCGATCCGCCAAGGGACTCGATCGTTGCTTTCACGACATCCAGTCCGACACCCCTTCCTGAAATATCAGAAATTTGTTCTGCCGTAGAAAAGCCGGAAGCTAATATCAACTCATAGATTTGACGGTCTGTCAGTGTGACCGCAGTTTCTTCACTAACAATCCCTTTTTGAATCGCTTTTTCTAAAACCCGCTGGGTATTGATGCCCGCTCCGTCATCTTCAAGTTCAATAAATACATGATTTCCGCTATGGTAAGCTTTAAGCTTGACCGTACCTTCTTCCGGTTTACCATTTTTTATACGGATATCCGGCTTTTCAATCCCGTGGTCAATCGCATTGCGGATCAGGTGGACCAATGGGTCCCCAATCTCATCAATGACTGTACGATCCAATTCCGTTTCAGCTCCGATTATTTCTATGTTGATTTTTTTATTCAAATCTCTGGCAAGCTGACGCACCATACGCGGAAAACGATTAAACACTGTTTCGACCGGAACCATCCGCATATTTAGGATAATCGTTTGTAAATCACCCGAAATTCTTGTCATTCTTTCAACCGTTTCATTTAATTCCGGATCATCCAGGTCCTTGGAAATCTGCTCCAGTCTTCCGCGGTCAATAACCAGCTCTTCAAATAAATTCATCAAAATATCCAGTCGTTCGATATTTACGCGAATCGTTTTATTTGAAGTGCTCGATTTTGGGGATTCTTTAGAAGAATTCGAGTCTTTGATAGACTTTTCTTCGTTTACAGAAGGATTCACTGTCTTACTTTCAGGATTTTGCTCTTCTTCTGCTTTTGTATCTACTGAATTCTGGCTTTGGAAGTTTTCATGTGTTATTTCTCTAACCTCTACTTTTTGAACCTCAGACACCTTCATTACTTTCTTTTCCAGGTCTAGGGGGCTGTCATTCGTTACGATTGTAACGATAAAAGATTGATCGAACTGTTCTTCTTCAAGTCTATCGACGGTCGGGTCAGATTTGATCACTTCCCCGATTTTCTCTAAAACTTCAAATACCATATAAACTCTGGCTGCTTTAAGAAGACAATCCTCCCTCAAAGATACTGCCAGCTCATAACACTGCATTCCCTGTTCAAATGATTGTTCAATGACAGTCTGTTCATATGCTTCATAATGAATGGAAGAAGCATTGTCTTCCACAGCTGACGCGGCTGTTTCTTGAACTGCCATCGTCTGGGAAGAAGGTATTGTTTCTCCGTTTTCGATTGCTTGCAGCATAGTAACAACTTCAGTCACATCTTTTTTACCGTCCCCTCCATTTGAAATAGAAAGGACCATTTCTTCGAGATCATCCACTGATTTAAATACAACGTCCAGGATTTCAGGGGAAACATGTATCTTTTCATTTCTGATCCCGTCCAGGACATTTTCCATTTTATGAGTAAGATTTGCTAAATCTTCGTAACCCATCGTGGCCGACATCCCTTTTAATGTGTGAGCTGCTCGAAATATTTCATTTACGATTGATAGATTCTGAGGATTCTTTTCAAGTTCAAGTAATTGTTCGTTACATGTTTGTAAGTTTTCTTTGCTTTCTTCTATAAACACTTCTAAATATTGACTCATTTCCATGTGCTTCACACCTCTCTATACCATGTACTTCATAATTGATTGAGCAATTGCCTCGACAGTCACAACTTCATCTGAAAGATTTGCATTTATCACCGATTTCGGCATTCCGTATACGATGCAAGTTTCATGTGACTCTGCGATTGCCAATACACTGCCGGACTCCTTTAGCCTTTTCAACCCCTGTGTACCGTCTGAACCCATGCCTGTCATAATGACAGCAATTTTATTGTAATCATCGATTCTGCCCGCTGATTCAAATAAAACATCAACAGAAGGACGATGTCCTTTACGTGGGTTTTCTTTATTTAGTTCGACCTTAAGCCCTGACTCGGATTGCATTACTTGCATATGAAATCCGCCGGGGGCGATATAAGCAGTACCTTTTTGGAGCAGCTCCCCATGTTCAGCTTCTTTTACCCTGATGCTTGAAAGCGAGTTTAATCGTCCGGCCAATGATTTAGTAAAACCTGGAGGCATATGCTGAACGATGACCACAGGTGCATCTAAGGAGAAAGGTAAGTCAGTCAGCACATGCTGCAATGCTCTTGGTCCACCTGTAGAGGTTCCGATCAGAATGATCCTTGGCTTATGGTTGTCACTGAAATTAGAAGAAGAACCTTTCTTTATATCAAGATCTTCTTTTCCCAAAACGGTTTGTCGTTCAATGCTCGCTTTGTTTTGAACAGGTACTGATGAAGCCGGTTTGTTAAATAGTTTCGTGATTGATACTTGACTCGCTGACAACACCTTGCGCACGATTTCGTCCTGGATTTTATGTAAGTCAAGTGAGATTGTACCGGAAGGCTTGGCAATAAAATCAACGGCACCGAGCTGAATAGCTTTAAATGTTTCTTCTGCACCTTCTTTGGTGGTGGAGGAAAGCATGACTACCGGCAACGGGTGCTCGTCCATTATTTTCTTTAAGGCTTCAATCCCATTCATTATTGGCATTTCAACATCAAGGGTCATCACGTCAGGTGAAAGTTTTTTTATCTTCGCGATCGCATCTTCCCCATTACGGGCAATTCCCACAACTTCCAGCTGTTCTGAAGTTGATAGAAAATCACTGATCAGCTTTCTCATAAATGCAGAATCATCCACAACGAGTACTTTTTTCTTCATCAACTTACCTCCTGAAAAATAAGTTCTTAATATTTTTCAAGAACGAAGGTTTCGCGTTTTGAAATTCCAATTTATCAGCTTCAGAGAGAAAGTTGCTTGCAAGGGATTGTAAACTGACTGTAATCGGCGCACGCGGAAAACATTTTATCAAGGGCGTCTGCTGGCTTACTGCTTTTCTCACCGCAGGGTCTTCCGGTAAAGTTCCCAAGGATATCACTTCCTTGTTCAAAAATTTCCTTACCGTTTCTTGCAATCTCGAAATGGTCAACACCCCTTCTTGCTTGTTATCAGCACGATTACAGACAAGATAGAATTCTTTCTCCCCGTCTCTCAGATGGATGTATTTCATCATTGAGTATGCATCGGTGATAGAAGTCGGCTCCGGTGTTGTAACAACCATTATTTGTTCCATCGTTAAAAGTAGATTTAATGTTTCTTTAGTCGCGCCCGCTCCCATATCAAACACAATATAGTCATACTTTAGAACCAGATAGTCTAGCGCATCAAAAAAACGCTCTTTCTGCTCTTCCTTCCACTCTACTATATTTTTAAGTCCATTACCGCCGCTAATATAGGAAATTCCATGAACATTTTCACAGATCACATCCTGAATCACTAGTTCTTTTTCCTCAATATAATCCATGATCGAGTATTTGTGATAACTGCCTAACAATATGTGGATGTTTCCCATCCCAATATCCATATCAAACAACAGAACCTTCTTATCAGCCTCGCCTAATAAAATGGAGAGATTGGATGAGATGTTAGACTTGCCTACTCCGCCTTTTCCACTTACAACACCGATCGTCTTTGCAGGAGCTGTTGAGTTTAGAAGCATTTTTTGCCTTAAATTATATGCCTGATCTTTCATAATTGAACCCTTTCAGAAGTAAATCTCCAATTTTTGAAGCATCTACTTCAGTAATATCTTCCGGAACATCCTGACCTGTTGTGATATAGGCGATACCGGTCTTTGTTTCGGTGATGATATTTACCATTGATCCATAGCTTGATGTTTCATCAAGCTTGGTGAAGATAAAGCGGTTGATATCAATAGAAGAGAACTGTTTAATGATTTCTTTCATGTCACTTTCTTTACTTGTAAGAGATAATACAAGGAATGTTTCCATTTCGCGATCGAAATCTATAACCGTTTGAAGATCCTCTACATACTTTTTTTCCCTGAAATTCCTTCCAGCCGTATCAATGAAGACATGATCGAAATCCTTGAATTTCTCAACGGCCTTTTTGTAGTCATCCAGTTTATAGACTACTTCCACTGGAACATTCAGCAGTCCGGCATAAGTTTTTAATTGTTCAATAGCTGCAATTCTATAGGTATCTGTCGTTATGAAGCCAATTTTCATTCTTTTTTCAATCACAGCTGCTGCGGCCATTTTTGCAAGGGTCGTTGTTTTTCCAACCCCTGTCGGTCCGATGACATTGATATATTTTTTATCATAGCTTATACCACTCATTGGAAGACCACTTACCGCATTTTTCAAAAAGTGTCTAGCCTCCATAAGTAATGAATCGTTCAACCCTTGTTTGCTTTCATTCAGAAATTTCAACCGGTCTTTCAAATGGTCTCCTGCCTGCAATAGCAGTGACTCATTGACCCCATGGTTTTGGAGATGAATCAATATTTCACGAATCGAAGAATCATATCTTTCGAATTGGTTATTTGATTTAAATGAAGCAATCATGTTTTTTAACTCTTTCAACTCTTGTTGAACAGATCCATCACTTATATTCTGTATTTCTCTGGATGCTCCTTTTATTAAAGGAGCGGAATTTTGTACAACAGGCTGTGAACGCTGCCGTTTCATTTCCGCTTTTTCTTTTTCTATACCAGGATCGACTGCAGCTATGACTTCAACCATTTTTTTCTTGAATAAACCAAAAACACCGCCTGAATGTGTTACTTTCGAATTTAATATGACCGCATCTTCCCCCAAGTCATTCCTGACTTTTTTCATGGCTTCATTCATAGTCGGTGCTGCGTATTTTATAACCTTCATTCTATATTCACCACCCCAACACTTTGTACTTCTACATTTGCTTCTAATTCGTTATAAGACAGAATCGGCACTTGCGGGAAATACCTCTCTGTTAATTGTCTAACGTACATCCTGACCGCAGGTGAACATAAGATAATCGGAGATTCTTCCATTAATGATAATTGTTCGATCTGAGAAGCTACGGATTCCAGTACCCGCTGAGAATCATTCGGGTCCATTGATAGATAATTACCATGCTCTGTCTGCTGTATGGAGTCTGCAATCAGTTTTTCTGACTTTCCGGACATGGTGACGACTTTAAGAGACCCGTTATCCTGAACATATTGATTCGTAATTTGACGGGCAAGCGCCTGTCTTACATATTCTGCAAGTAAATCAGTATCAGAACTCATTTTCGAAAAGTCTGCGAGAGTTTCAAATATGATCGGCAGATTACGAATCGATACATTCTCTTTTAACAGTTTAGCCAGTACTTTTTGAACTTCACCGACAGACAATGGGTTAGGGGTGACCTCTTCAACCAGAATAGGATATGATTCCTGAAGATGATCGATCAACTGTTTTGTCTCCTGTCGCCCAAGAAGCTCGTGTGCATTCGTCTTTATCACTTCCGTAATATGAGTGGATACGACGGATGGGGGATCTACCACTGTGTACCCGAATATTTCTGCCTGCTCCTTCATTTCCTCTGAAATCCATTTTGCAGGAAGACCGAATGATGGTTCGATTGTGTCAATCCCTTCGATTGAATCATCTTCAACTCCAGGACTCATGGCTAAATAATGATCCAGCAATAGTTCACCGCGTGCCATTTCATTTCCTTTGATTTTCAATCGGTACTCATTTGGCTGCAGCTGGATATTATCCCTTATTCTAACTACAGGAATGACCAATCCTAACTCTATCGCCAACTGCCTTCTGATCATCACGATCCGATCAAGCAAATCTCCTCCCTGATTTGTATCAGCAAGGGGGATTAAGCCGTAGCCGAACTCGAATTCAATCGGATCGACATTAAGAAGATTCACAACACTTTCCGGACTCTTCATTTCATCCGTTTCTACTTCTTCTTCCATTGCTGCAATTTCCGTTTCACTTTCAGCAGGGGTGCGAGAAAGCATGTAACCTCCAAATGCCATCGCCGCAGCAATAGGTATTGTCAATATATCATCAATGGGTGTTGCCACCCCAAGCATGAAAATAGTAAACGCGGCAACATAGAGCATGAACGGATAAGCTAAAAGCTGATTCATGATATCCTGTCCAAGATTCCCTTCCGAAGCGGCGCGGGTTACGACAATCCCCGTAGCTGTTGATATCAATAAAGCTGGTATCTGACTGACAATCCCATCACCGACAGTGAGAAGCGAATAGCGCGTCGCAGCCTCCCCGATCGGAAGTCCCTGCTGGGTCATACCGATAACGATTCCGAAGATCAGGTTGATCATGACAATGACAATACCTGCTATCGCGTCTCCTTTTACGAACTTGGAAGCACCATCCATTGCACCATAAAAGTCAGCTTCCCTGCTGATTTTTTCTCTTCGATGTCTGGCATCGTGTTCCGAAATCATTCCTGCATTCAAGTCTGCATCGATACTCATTTGTTTACCGGGCATTGCATCAAGAGTAAACCTTGCTGCTACTTCAGACACACGTTCTGAACCTTTCGTAATAACAATGAATTGGATGACGATCAGGATCACGAATACGACGAGTCCTACTAATACGTTTCCGCCAACCACGAATGTTCCAAACGTTTCCACAACGCCCCCTGCTTCTCCTTTACTGAGAATTGATCTCGTTGTGGAAACATTTAGACCTAAACGAAAAAGTGTAAGCAGCAGTAATAATGACGGAAATATAGAAAATTGGAGCGGCTCATTCATATTCATGGAGGTTAGGAGCACTAAAAGAGCAAGTGAAATATTAATAATGATCAGCACACTCAGCATCCATGACGGGAAAGGAATGATAAGCATTGCAACAATCAATATGACACTGGCTAATACGGATAAATCTCTTGCTGACATACTAATACTCTCCTAACATTCTTACAATTTGTTTTTGATTCGATATACATAGGCCAGAATTTCAGCAACTGCTTTGAAAAATTCTTCCGGGACTGTATCTCCTATTTCAGCTGCATCATAAAGGGACCTGGCCAATGGACGATTCTCCACCATCACAACTTCATTTTCTTTCGCTATATATTTTATCTTTTGCGCCAGATAGTCTACTCCCTTCGCAACAACATAGGGAGCGTCTCTTTTGCTTTCATCATATTTCAGTGCAATCGCAAAGTGAGTAGGGTTTGTAATCACAACATCTGCCTGCGGGACTTCCTGCATCATACGGCGCATGGCCATTTCCCTCTGTCTTTGTTTGATTTTCGACTTGATCAAGGGGTCACCTTCGATATTTTTATGTTCATCCTTCAAATCCTGCTTTGACATCCTGATATTCTTTTCAAAATCATATTTCTGGTAAAGATAATCAAAAACTGATAGAAACAACAGCGCAAAAGAAGCGGCTATTCCCATCTGAACGGCAAGTTTGGCCATCGTCACCAATGAATCCCCTACCGATTTGAAAGATAAACTAAGCACTTCCTCAATATTCATCCATAGAATGACGAACGTGATTGCACCGATAAAAGAGATTTTTAAGATCGATTTTAATAACTCGACAATGGCTCTCATCGAAAAAATACGCTTGAAGCCCTTAATCGGATCGATTTTTTCAAGCTTGGGCTCAAGCGGTTTTGTCGTAAACATGACGCCTACTTGAATATAGTTGGATACGATTCCTGCAAGCATTGCAACTAACATGATCGGTCCAAGCAGCAAGGCAAGCTCCTTCATTAAATCAAGAGTGATTACCTGAACAGTATTTTCGGTTAGTTCCATCAGCATATATTCCTGAAAGGAATGACGGAACAAGTCAAATACAATATTTCCGATATAAGAGGCACCAAAGGTTAAAAATAAAAAAACGGCCAGGAGGATGATGGCTGTATTAACATCCTGACTCTTTGCTGTCTGCCCTTTTTTTCTGGCATCGTCCCGTTTTTTGGGTGTCGCTTTTTCAGTCTTTTCACCGCTGAAGAACTGTAAATCTAATGTTAACCACTGCACTTTACGAGCCTCCAATTAACTTCATTAAATCTCTCATCGTCACGAACATCATTTCAAATAATTCCTGCATGACTGCAAACATAACACCCATCACAATAAAAAGGACGATAAATGAAACCGCAATTTTTATCGGGAAACCTACTACAAATACGTTAAGCTGAGGCACAGTCCGTGCAACAATCCCCAATGCAACATCAACCAGAAAGAGAGTGGCTACAACCGGTATCGACATTTGAAAAGCGATGATGAACATTGAGTTGAATGCTTTCACTATATATTCCATCAACAGTCCATCGCCAAACGGGATCCAAGGGCTGTCTATCGGCATGAGCTGATAGCTGTAAAAAATACCGTCAAGAATTAGATGGTGCCCATTCAACGCGAGCAGTAATAAAAGGGAAAAAGTGTATAGGTACTGTCCCATTAATGGGCTTTGAGCACCCGTCTGGGGATCAATGACATTCGCAATGGCAAATCCCATTTGAAAATCAATGAATCCGCCGGCTATCTGGATCGCGGAAATGATCATATACGCAGCAAAACCGATTAATAGGCCGATCATCGCTTCTTTCATCACCAGAAGAAAGTACTGACCGTTGATTTCAAATGCTTTTGAATCAATCGTATAATACATCACCCATGAAAGAACCAATGAAAAAGCAACACGATGCTGAGCTGGTATATTTCGGTAAGAGAATAAAGGCATGGTGACGAAAAAGGCTGAAACTCTTACAAATACCAGTAGAAATACCGATAAAACAGGTACGAGATCTTCCATTCTATTAACCTACAAACCTGGTTAAATCGGAAAATATCTGAGATGAATAGGTAACGATTTTCGTCAGCATCCATGGGCCGAAAAAAACGATACCGATTAATACAGCGACAATCTTCGGAATAAACGCAAGCGTCTGTTCCTGAATCTGAGTTGTCGCCTGAAAAATACTTACGATCAGTCCCACTACCAGGGCAAGCAGCAATAATGGACCTGAAACGATCAAGGTTACATAAATTCCTCGTTCAGCTAAAGCTATAACAGATTCGGCATTCATAAAACTCACCTACTTAAAAACTTTCTAAAAGAGATTTAACGACTAGGTACCAGCCATCCACCAATACAAAGAGCAAAATTTTAAATGGTAATGATATCATAACCGGCGGAAGCATCATCATCCCCATCGACATCAAGACACTGGCCACCACCATATCTATAACGAGAAAAGGAATGAAAATCATGAAACCGATCTGGAAAGCTGTTTTGATTTCACTCAATGCAAATGCAGGAACAAGGGATGTCATTGGGATATCCTCAATCGATTCCGGTCTTTCTGCACCTGAGTAATTTAAGAAAAGTTCTAAATCTTTTTGTCTTGTATGTTTACTCATAAACTCTTTAAACGGGACAGCTGCTTTCTCATAAGCTTGTTCAAGATTTATTTCTTCATTAAAAAGGGGCGTCAAAGCCTGGTCGTTAACCTCCTGGAAAGTAGGAGCCATAATGAAGAAAGTCAGAAACAGAGAAATCCCTATTAAAACTTGATTAGGAGGCATCTGCTGAGTTGCCAGTGAAGTCCTAACAAACGAAAGGACAATCATGATACGTGTAAAGGATGTCATAAGGATGAGTATACTTGGTGCCAGAGAAAGGACCGTAAATAATAGTAAAAGTTTTACGCTGGTGGAGACAGAATCCGCTGAGCTACTATTAAAAAACTCCATGAATTCATTCATCTGAATGATTCTCCTTACCCTTTAAATCCTTTAACATCTTTTTTCTTCCTTTACTCATTTCTTCCAGCTGTGTTTTAAGGTGGGATTGAAAAGAGCTTGACGAAGCATCCGATTGGCTGCCTTTTACTTTCATCAGCATGTTAGAAACCAAAGTTCTTGGATCACTCATTTGTTCCGTTCCGCTATTATAAAAAGCAAATATCTCTTCTTTCTCTTTTTCGTCCTGGACCTCTTTCAACAGCTGAATGTCTTCACCAACTCCTAAGACCAATACCTGATTTCCGATTTTCACAATTTGGACTGAACGATTGCCCCCCAGGGGTGTACCGCCCAAATTATTAATTATTTTCGTCTGTTGGAATGATCTTCCTTTTTGATTGATGAATTTTAAGAGGAAGTAAATGAGTGCCACCACAAAAATGAGGGCCGCTACCATTTTCACATAATCAAAAAAGGTGACTGTCGGAGCTTGATTCTCAATAGACTCCTCTTTAGGAGAAGAAGGATCCCCTTCCTTCTCCCCATCATTTTCTGCTGGCTTTTCATACCAATCATCCACAGACTTCATATTGGCAAGCGCTGTTGATTCTCCAGAACCTGCCAGTATGAACATCAATACTAAACTTACTACTAGTTGAAGCTTCTTCAATCCATACACCTTCTTAAAAAACTGTTAACTTAAAGCCTTCTGAATCGCCTCGATTACCCGATCTGCCTGGAATGGCTTTACAATGAAGTCTTTAGCTCCTGCTTGAATGGCATCGATTACCATTGCCTGCTGCCCCATTGCCGAACACATGATGATTTTAGCCCCGGGGTCCAACGCTTTAATATCCTTCAATGCTGCGATACCGTCTTTTTCAGGCATTGTGATATCCATTGTCACCAAGTCTGGCTGAACTTCTTTGTATTTTTCTACAGCCTGAGCTCCATCTGCAGCTTCCCCTACTACTTCAAATCCGTTTTTTGTCAAAATATCTTTAATCATCATTCGCATGAATGCCGCGTCATCAACTATTAAAATTTTATTCGCCATCGCCGTCATCCTCCATCTTTCATTTTATTTATCTAGGTTCTTTTCGCACGCTTTGTAAACAGTCTTTATCTAAGTTTGTTCAACCGATCACTTGGACTGACGATATCGGTGATGCGAACACCGAAGTTTTCATCGATTACCACCACTTCACCTTTTGCAATCAATCTGCTGTTCACTAATATATCAACAGGTTCCCCTGCTAACTTATCGAGTTCAATGATCGAACCGGATGACATTTCTAAAATATCCTTCACTGAACGGTTCGTTCTTCCAAGTTCTACAGTAACCTGTAAAGGAATATCAAGAAGCATATCTAAGTTTTTTGATTCCTGCTGTCCTAATCCTGCAGGTTCAAAATTAGAAAATGTTGCCGGCTGTACATTTACAGGCTGCTGGCCGGAATAATTCTGACCTCCATAGTGCTGCAGGGAAGTTTGCTGCTGTGCAGCGTGAGTCGAAGCTTGAGCGGCACCCACAAATTCACGGGACGAGTCGTCTTGTCCTTGGTTATTGAGTGGCGCAACAGGGGGAGCGTAATGCACCTCCTGCTCATTTGCAAGATTCATATCTTCTACTATTTCTTCGCTGCCTCCATTCATCAACTCATCAACAAGACTCTTGGCAAAACTTAAAGGAAGCAGCTGCATAATATTCGAATCAATCAGGTCACCGATTTTAAGTGAAAATGATACTTTGACAAGTAAGTCCTGATCTGGGATGTTATCCTGACCTTCTCCTTGAGGGATATACATCAGATCTACAGTTGGAGGCGAAATATCAACCTTTTTGCTGAATACCGTCGACATTGATGTGGCTGCCGACCCCATCATTTGATTCATTGCCTCCTGAACTGCGCTAAGCTGGATTTCTCCGAGTTCACCGGAAGGATTCTTACCGTCCCCACCCAGCATTAAATCAGCAATGATCGAGGCATCCGACTGTTTGATCACTAACAGGTTTGCACCTGCAAAACCTTCAGTATATTGAACCTCTATCGCAACGTATGGATGAGGAAATTCTTCCTCTAAGGAATTTTTATTAACTATGGAAACTTTAGGGGTTGTAATTTCAACTTTTTGATTAAGTAAAGTTGATAAAGCTGTTGCAGAGCTGCCAAAAGAAATATTCCCTATCTCCCCTAAAGCATCTTGTTCCATGGAACTGATATAATCTTCTATGTTCATCTCGCTGGCATCCTGCTCTTCAGGTTCTGCAGAGCCTCTAAGCAGCGCGTCGATTTCATCCTGTGATAACATATCATCACTCATCATCGTCGTCTCCCCCTTTCAGTGATTCTAAAATTTGAATCGCCAGTCTGTTGTTTGATTTGCCTGGCTGTGCTGTGAATTTCGGAATCTCACCGATTTTAATCGTTAACGGGTCATCGATTCTAGCATTCAACTGAATGACATCTCCTCTATCGAGCATCAAGAAATCTTCAATCGAGATTTCAGAGTTTCCCAGTTCAGCAACAACCGGCACGTAAGCTTTCTTAATTCTTTTCTCCAGGTTTGCCGCTTCTTCAGGCTTGATGTCTTTTTTCTTCGATTCCATCCAGTAGCTTCCAGACAGCTTCGGCAGTATGGGTTCCAATACAACATGAGGAATACAAATGTTGATCATGCCGCTAGTTTCCCCAATTGTAGTATTTAAAGAAATGACCACGACTGTTTCATTGGGTGAAACCATCTGAAGGAATTGTGGATTGACTTCGAACTCCGCAAAGACCGGATCCACATCCACCACAGTGCTCCAAGCTTCACTTAAGTTTTCAAAAGCACGTTCAAACAACTGTGACATGATGGTAGTCTCTATCTCTGTAAGATTCTCCACCTTGTTGACACTGACGCCTTTTCCTCCCATCACTCGGTCCATCATCGAATAAGCGATGTTCGGATTGATTTCCATGAGTATTCTTCCGTCCAACGGCGGAAGCTCATATACATTAAGAATAGTCATCTTTGGTACAGAGCGTATGAACTCCTCATATGGTATCTGGTCTGCAGATGCAACATTAATCTGAACATACGTACGAAGCTGAGCAGAAAAATACGTTGTTAGGATTCTTGCGAAATTCTCATGAATACGGGTTAAACTGCGAATTTGGTCTTTTGAAAAACGTAAAGCCCGTTTAAAATCATAAACCTTTACTTTTCTCTCTTCTTCTTCTTTTTTAAAATCATCCGCACTCATCTCACCCGTGTTTAATGCCGATAGCAGTGCATCTATTTCACTTTGCGATAATACTTCTGCCATTTCTTCACCTCCAGTCCCTTGCATAATAGGATCATCATTGAATCATCATAGAGGTGATGTACACTTTTTCTACCATACCTTCCTGCATAAGGGAATTCACTTTATCTTTGACCTTGCCTTCAATCAATTCTTTGCCTTTTTTTCCCTGCAGTTCGTCCGCTTTCATTTCAGAAAGTTCTTCTATGATGATATTATTCACTTGAAAATCCCTTTTCTCCAATTCTTCTTTTGCTTTCTTGCTGTCAGTTTGAACTTTGAAAGAAATACGTATAAAATCATTGCTTAATAGATTGGTTGTGATTTCGGGTATGTCTACAGACGCTTCAATGACCTCTTCAATGGAAGGTTCCTTCGTTTCTTGCCCGTCTGAGAATTTCAGGATGACCACTAATGCAATCACTCCTACCAGAGTTATGGTTACCAGTAAGATTAACATGATGGTTAGGAACTTATTTTTCATTCTTTACCGCCTCCTTTGAACGCAGGATCCAGAAGGTTAACTTCACGAAAAAACGCAAGAGACTTGCCAGTAACCTCGTCAACCGATTCTTTCACTACATATCTTCGTCCGTTGGTTAGTTGGATGGTCGTATCCGGGAATGCCTCAACTGTCTCGATGTACATAGCATTGAGTGTAAAGGATTTACCGTTTAATCTAGTTAACGTAATCATATTATGTAGAACTGACCCATACCCAAAGTAATAACATCTGTATGAGTCAGCCCCTGACCTCCCTTAGTAACGAATTATCGTTTCAAGTTAACCAGTTCCTGTAAGATCTCATCTGAAGTTGTAATGATTCTGGTATTTGCCTGGAATCCGCGTTGTGCTGTGATCATTTCGGTGAATTCTTCAGATAGGTCGACATTGGACATTTCGAGTGAACCTGCCGCTAAAGTACCGCGGCCTTCTCCGGCAACATTGATATTAGCTGTTCCAGAGTTAACAGATTCTTGGAAAGTATTACCTCCAACTTTACTTAAACCAGATGGATTACTAAATTTAGCTAGAGCAAGATTTCCAAGTGTTCTAATTTGACCATTTGAATATACCCCATTAATTTCACCAAGTGAACCAATGTTAAAGCTTTCTAAAGCTCCTTCTAAGTTCCCATCGGGGTTGACTAGTGCAGTTATTGAATCACCTTCCTGTACCAATTCAGCTACATCGAGCTGTACATTCCCCCCATTTGCAATTCCTAATGATGTAAGATTAATTGTGGACGGATTAGCAGCAGTAAATTCTCCATTTACCGCATCATAAGTAAGTCCTATATTAATAGGTGATACTGTTGTGGGGTCCGCACTTTGATTCGTAATTTCAAGTTGCCAGTTTGATCCATTTGGTACATATTGAACATCTAATACATGCTCTTCACTATTATTATCAACAATTTTTATCTGCTGTACTGCTCCCGCGGTTCCATTCGTTAAGCCAGCAGGATCTGGAAGACTTCCACCTAAAGACATATTTTTAGTAGGCACAGCAGGTAAAGTAGCATTCACGTTTACAACAATATCTTTAAGAACACCATTATCATACTGTTGAACTTTCATACCGTCCCCATTAACAAGAGTTCCATTATCATCTAAATAAAAGTTCCCTGCCCGAGTGTATGCTTGAGCATTTCCTTGTTTCACTACAAAATAACCATCACCATTGACAGCAAGGTCTAGTGACCTTCCTGTAGTTTGCAGACTTGATTGAGTATGAATAGTATCTATAGAAGCAATCGTTGATCCCAACCCGACCTGCATTGGATTTCTTCCTCCACGGTTGGCTTGTGCAGCTGAAGCTCCTGAAATTGTTTGATTCATCGTATCCTTAAATGTAACCCGGCCCTTTTTAAAGCCATACGTATTAACATTCGCAATATTGTTCCCGATGACGTCTAATTTCGTTTGAAAGTTTTTCATTCCACTGATACCTGAATACATTGAACGTAGCATGAATTTTTCCCCTTTCGTGATTAGCTGCTTCTCTCATTCCACAGCTCTTAGGCTTCCTTTAAAGGTCCGGCCTATGAATCAATTAATATCGTACCGTTAATATTTGTGAAAATCTGTGAATTTGCTTCATGACGGTCCATCGCGGTAATGACCGTCTGGTTTCTTGCGCTGACAATTAATGCAGCACCTTTCAAGAGAACAAGTGATTCCTGAACTCCTTTGGATTTTGCTTCACTTACTTTTTCTCCGATTTTCTCCCACTCCTGTGGAGTAATCGAGATTCCTCTTTGTTCCATCCGTACCTTTGCATGTTTACTAATCTGCATTTCAGGCGAGCGGTTTACCGCTTTGTTTAACTCGGCTGCAAATGAAGTGCCTGAATTAGATACAGATTCAACTGCTTTCGGTTTGAAGGTCGTCGTTAAAGGCTGCGATGGAACGCGATTAAAGAAGGCTTTCTCCATACAACCACTCCTAGTTATGATTCGATTTTTATCAGGTTATCGCTTAGGACTTTATCACCTGCTTCAGTATGGATCCATATTTTAGAATCTTTAGAGGATACAGACTGCACGACACCGCTGATTCCGCCTTCTTCACCTTCCCAAGTCACATTTTTTCCGATTAACATTGAAGCATTGACCAGGGAAACGTCTGATGCTGCTCCACCATTCACTTGTGAAATATTTCCCGGAGTGAGGATGGTGCCATCTTCCATGACAAATTCGACGTTATCTGATTTAAAGCGGACCCCTTGAACAATACCTTGCCCTTCTGAAATTTCCGGGGATTCATTTGTATCCGATTCAATCATCTTATGCCATGTCACCTGTTTACCGACGAATTGATTGTAAGCAATCAATTGGGATTGATTTTGATTTTCAACAAACTTCTCCATTGTTTTTGTAAGATTCGTCATTTGTTCCAATGATGAAAAGGTAGCCATTTGGGCTATAAAATCTTTATCTTGCATGGGGTTCATAGGGTCTTGATTTTGAAGCTGGGTCATGAGGATTTTCAGGAAGTCATCTTTACCTAAAATATCATTCCCACCCTCGCGCTTCTTTGTTTGCATGGTTGAGTAAAGTAAATTTGGATCTATCTTTGTCATGTCATCACCTATACTTCGCTATTCACGAGATATTCTTTAAAAGATGCTGAATCCTCTTCCTCATTATTTTTGGGTTCATGTTGGCTTTGTTTTGCCTGACCGTTAGATTGCTGCTGAGATTGTCCTTTGGATTGTCGTTCCGGGTCGGAGAGTGCCTGTGAAATTTCAATCTTTTCAACCTGTAAGTTCTGAGAAGTAAACGCCTGCTTCAATCCTTGCAGCTGCGAATCGAGTAATTCTTTTGCAGTTGCTGTTGTAGCCAGAATCTTCGCTGTCATGATTCCATTTTGCTGGAGGAGCTCGATGCGCAAAGAACCCAATTGTTCAGGATACAATTTAATCAACAGCTTAGTCATATTTGGCTGGGTCTGCATTTGAGACTTACTTAATATGGATTGCAGTTCTTTCACAAATTGCTCGTATTGTATCTGGCCCTTTGCCTGTGACAAAGTCATAGTAAATTGTTCTGTTTTGGGAAGTACAAAATGAAGATTATTTCCTGAGACTGCCTGCAGATTCTTGTTCTGTTCTGTTTGTACCCCTTCCCCTGGCACCTCTGTTGGGATGTGACGGTTATATGCAGCCTTCATGATTTCATTCCAGTTCCTCGGCTGGTTCGTAAAACCAGACATTACTGTATCTACTTTGTATTGAAGTTGTTTCAACATGTCCTTCAATTCAATTACTTTTTGAGATTCCGTGATAGGAAGTTCTTTTTGATTGGCAAGCAATTCAATTACTTTAGAGAGCTTAACGAGTTGCTCCAGCCTATTCAGATTCTTAGGTTGATCCGTAAATGACAACTGAACTAGATGCAATACTGAGGTTAGAGATTCCAAGGAGGTTTCTCCATCAGCTTCTTTCCCCAAAAGTGAAGATATCGCGTCTTGAAGCTCAGTTTGCAGCTTGGTGATTTCAGTTAAATCAATCCCCAATATATCTGCAATCATCCCAATATCCAATTCACTCATTTGTTTCAAAGCCGCTATTTGTTCTAAAGAAAGTTCCAGACCTTCTAATCCTTCTGCACCCACTAATTGACTTAACACATTTAAGTCATAAGAAACTTCTTTATCTGCTAACGCAATCGTTTGGGCTGTAACATTTAAACTCCCCAGCAGATGGTGAGAAAATGAATCATTCGGAGTCTTTGGTTTCATGGAATGCAATCCAGATGCCGCTGTCTCATTAGGCTGTACTGTTTTCATTAATCCAATTTCCACTTTTTCACCTCCCCTCAACGACTTATCATCTAGCTTTCGTCAGCAGCCAATAATCCCGTAAATCTCGCAGCATCTTCTGGCGGCATTTTCTCCAGTATGTCGGCTAAATTATCGGGTTTGATACTCGAAAGTATCTTTACGGCCTCTTGATCTTCCATGTTTAAGAGTACGGGTGCTGCGCTCTTGGCAGACATCGATTCAAATGTACTTACGACTTCTTTAAATGCCCGCTTATTCTCTTCACCTATCTGCCTTAGTTCTTCTAACTCCAATTTCTGCTGTTCGATCACTGCCTGGAGCTTCTCATTATCTTTTTCCTTTCCGTCGATCTCACTTTGGAGCTGTGAGATTTTGGCTTCTTTATCTTCGATGGAAGCTTGTAATGAGACGATCCGATTTTCAAGCTGATCTTGATCTTGCTTATTTTCGGATGGAAGTACTTTTGATACGAAAGGAATGGACTGAGCTTTTTCAAAAACGTTAATTCCTGCCACCGTCATGACGACCAAAGCGATGGTAATTGCAAACAATAGAGGAATGAAAACAACAAAAACAATCCATTGAAAGCGACTATTTGACTTGGTTTCTTTCTCTTCATCAATCACTTTTGGCATTAAATCACCTAATTTCCCGATTCATATATTGAACAACCGACACCTCATCCAGCTGTTTGTTTTCATTTTCCTTCATATTGCGCTGGAAAATGATGAGGTCTTTTTCTTTAATCTTCTCGTATTTTTTTACCTCTACATTCATATCAACAAGTTTTTCTTCATACCAATTCATCCGATTTCGCGCTTGGATTACAAGGTCCTGATAATAAGAAATAGTCTTCTCCAAGTTTGTGATGAATTGTTGATGATGACGGATATCCTGTACAGACAGGCCATTTTGAAGTTTGTCAGCCTGATGGACTTCCAGCTCTTCTTTCTTTTTCAAAAATTCATAAAGTTTTTCTGCCACTTGTTCAAATTTTGAAATAGCCCCTTTGTACTGCTCATTTACTTCATCTTTTTCTTTTTCCTTGAGGGTTAAAATACGTTCAAACCTATATTGATAACTCATTATCCCCCATCACCTTTTTCTGCCAGCTGTAAGAGCTGGTTTATACTGTCAGCTTGAGTAATCTGCTCATATACTCCTTGTTTTAGGAAAGAAATAATCTTAGGATAGTAGTGGATTGCTTCATCGATTTCCCTCGAAGATCCTTTCTTATAAGCACCGATTTGAATCAGGTCTTCAGAATTGATATAGGTACTGAGTAATTCCCTTATTTTCACTGCAGCCTCTAAATGCTGTGGTGAAGCAAGGTGGTTCATGAGACGACTGACGCTTTTCAAGATATTTATTGCTGGGTACTGTCCCCTGTTGGCTATTTGACGATCTAATACAATATGACCGTCCAATATCCCCCGCACTGTATCTGAAATCGGCTCGTTTAAATCATCACCGTCAACCAAGACAGTATAAAATGCAGTGATACTTCCCTTTACGTTTGTACCCGTCCGTTCCATCAGCTTAGGCAGTATCGCAAAGACAGAAGGGGTATACCCTTTCGTAGTCGGCGGTTCACCGACTGCGAGGCCTATTTCCCTCTGTGCCATCGCTACGCGGGTGGCGGAGTCCATCATCAACATGACGTTCAAGCCTTTCTCACGAAAATATTCCGCGATCGCTGTGGCAGTAAAAGCTCCCTTTATTCTCATAAGTGCGGGCTGATCCGATGTAGCAGCAACGACAATCGTTCTCTTCAATCCCTCTTCACCTAAGTCACGCTCGATAAATTCCCTGACTTCCCTGCCCCGTTCCCCAATTAAGGCAATGACATTCAAATCGGCTTTTGTATTACGTGCAATCATTCCAAGCAGCGTACTTTTCCCTACTCCGCTTCCTGCAAAGATACCAACACGCTGTCCCTTACCCACTGTCAACATGCTGTCGATCGCTTTCACGCCGACTTCCATCGGCTCATCTATAGGGGGTCTCGATAATGGATTTGGAGGCTCTTGATCCGTGTAGGCTGCAGTCAAGCCGCTGGGCATTATGCTTCCATCCAAAGGATTTCCTAACGAATCCACAACTTTTCCGATTAAGGAGGGCCCTATTTTGATCTCAAGCGGCTTTGAAGTAGCCTCGACCAGACTGCCAGGTGATATATCCTGCATATTTGAATAAGGCATCAGGATAACCAGCTGACCGTTAAAACCTACCACTTCTGCAGGGATCACTTTTGGGATCCCCCGGCTTAGGATATGAATGTTACAAACCTCACCCACGGAACTTTCAGGACCTTGCGACTCGATCATCAGACCGACTACACGTTTCACTTTCCCATACTTCTTAAATGTGGGGATTTGAGTGATACGCGGGAGTAAATCTATTGCTTTCATGACTCTTCCCCCTGCAGGATTTCAAGCAGTCTGTGTTTTAATTCCTTGAGTTGGGTATCGATACTTACGATAATTCGCCCTTGATTGGTTTCTATATAACATTGTGCCGGGTTCAAATCATCGTTAGCATAGATAAAACATTGAACATTTGCAGGAAATACCACTTCTATTTCGTTATTGTTCTCTATTAGAAGATGGTACTTTGAAGGATGGCAATGGATTTGCACTTCTGGTAATTCCCTTACTTCTTTCAATCCTCGCTTGATGATGGAAAGGAATGTCTCCGGATCATCATCTATCTTTTTTCCGATAATTTTTTCGGCACTTGCCACCGCAAGGGAGACGATCACTTTTTCAGCATTTTCCAAATAGGAATAATACTGCTGTTTATTTGCTTCAACAATAGCTTCAGCTTCCTTGATGCGGTGAACGTAATCCTGGTACCCCTTTTTCATTCCTTCTTCTTCACCTTGCTGAAATCCGACATTGTAGGCTTCTTGAATATACCCCTCGCGCTCTGACACCCAGTTGTCCTTTTCTTGTTGAATTTGATCTTGTATTAGTTTCTGTTGTTCAACAGCCTCTTCCAAAATCTTATCTGCTTTACGCTGTGCCTCTGAAACCAGCTTTTCTATTTCTTCATTCTGCAGTTTATGATTCTCTGAAACATCTTTTTCAGAGAGTTCTATATTTGAAGAACGAATATGCTTAAGGGCTATGACCTTTTCTTTCTTTTCCCATGTATGGGCAATGGAAGATTTAATGATCCTAGACAATGATATCGTCTCCTCCACCGCGGGCTATAATGATTTCCCCGGCTTCTTCTAATCTTCTGATGATTGCCACAATCCTGGACTGAGCTTCCTCTACATCTCGAAGTCTGACAGGACCCATAAACTCCATCTCTTCTTTCAGTGTCTCCACCATACGGTTAGACATATTTTTAAATACGATTTCCTTCACTTCATCACTGGAGACTTTAAGTGACAGTAAAAGATCTTCATTGTCACAATCTCTGATGACGCGTTGGATGGAGCGGCCATCCAGAGTTACAATGTCCTCAAATACAAACATTCTCTTCTTGATTTCTTCCGCTAATTCAGGGTCTTGTATTTCGAGTGCATCCAGAATCGTCTTCTCTGTAGACCGATCCACTCCATTCAATACCTCTACTACCGCTTCCACGCCGCCGGTCTGGGTATAATCCTGTGTAACTGTCGCAGAAAGCTTTCTTTCAAGGATGGCCTCCACTTCACTGATCACTTCCGGTGACGTACTATCCATAATGGCTATCCTTCTCGCAATATCAGCTTGCACCTCTTGAGGCAATTCAGATAAAATCTGACCAGATTGCTGCGGATCCAAATAAGATAGGATAAGAGCAATCGTTTGCGGATGTTCATTTTGAATAAAGTTCAAGATTTGAGCAGCATCCGCTTTCCGCGCAAAGTCGAACGGTTTCACCTGCAGGGAAGAAGTCAAACGATTGATTATTGATGCGGCCTGATCTGAGCCAAGCGCCTTCTCTAAGACTGTTTTTGCATAACCGATGCCGCCTTGAGAAATATAGTCCTGAGCGATGGCGATATTATGAAATTCTTCTAAAATATCTTCTTTTGCTTCAGTCTCTACCTTTCTTACTCCTGATATCTCCAGAGTCAGCTTCTCTATTTCTTCTTCAGATAAGTGTTTATAGACTGATGCCGACACATCGGGACCAAGTGAGATCAGGAGGATGGCCGCTTTCTGTTTGCCTGATAATTCTTTCTCTCTTCTAACCATGTCTTCACCCTCCTAATCGTCAGCTAACCAAGTTCGAAGTAATTTAGCGAATTCTTCAGGTTTTTCTTTTGCCATTCTTTCAAGCTGCTTGCGCCTGATTGAACCCTCTGTTTCTTCTTTCGGTTCGATATCAGGAATTTCTGCTGGAATACGTTCCTCTTCAAAGAACAATTCTTCTTCCTCTTTCTTTTTACGAGATCTTAGGAGGAAGAATACAAGCAATAGAATGATGACTAGCAAAATACCTCCTACTACGTAAATCCACCAAGGCAACACCTGCTTCGACTTGTCATCAAATTCCATTTTCCCGTTAAATTCCTGAACAGAAACCACCACTTTATCTTCTATAGCTTCATCGGTCAGTTCAGGTGCAGCTTCCTTATCGATGGAAGTTCTGACGATTGTGGATAATATCTGCTGTATATCATCGATACGGTTTTGAGGAAGCGAATTCTCATCTTCAGGATTCGGAGGCTCTACCATAACCTGGATTCCGAGATCGCGAATTTTATATGGACTCTCTACAATTTCAGATCTTATTCGATTCACTTCATTATTGATTGTTTCTTCTATTCTTTCATAATCGCCGTTTGATTCTGTTCCTTCTTGATAAGAATCAAGAGTATCATCAGTATCTCCCCCTGAAGTTACCCCTCCAGGGCCGGCTCCCTCACCCGAAAACGTTTCTGTTATCCGCTGGGCGCTGACAGCGATTCCTTCCATATTTTCTTCATCAACAGGAGTTACCAGGTTTTTTTCATGATTTGCCTGGGTAAAGTCAATATCAGTAGAAACTGAAACGACCACTTTGTTGAAACCTATCAATGTCCCGAGCATATTCTGAACCTGGCGCTGTAAATCCCGTTCAATTTCCTTCTTGACATCCATTTGCTGGGCAATGTTTCCGCTTCCCATAGAATTATTTTGTGATTCTAAGTCAAAATACTCAAAAAACTGGTTCATGATGACGATATTCTCAGTAGGAAGGTTCGGAACACTTTTGGATACTAAATGATAAAGCGATTTAATTTGACGCTGGTCCATATTAAAACCAGGGTTAGTGTTCAGGACGATCGACGCGGTTGCTTTCTGAACGTCGTCATTAAGGAATACCTGCTCTTCCGGCAGATTAATCATGACCTTCGCATCTTTAACGCCTTCTATGCCTTTCATAAGATCCACAAGCTCTGTTTGCATCGCATCAAGCTTCATCACATTAAACTCATTATCTGTCATTCCAAATCCTGCATTCTTACTGAAGAAAGAGTAATCGATGCTGCCGGAGTTCGGGATTCCTTCAGCAGCCAATTCCACTTTTAACGTGTCTACTTGTTCAGTTGGCACCAGGATGGCAGTTCCGCCTTCTGTAATCTGAGACGGAATCCCCCTTCCGTCCAGATTTTCTTTAATTGAACCTGTTTCTGAAGGCGACAGATTACTGTAAAGGGGAGCCATAGGGGTTCTTGTTGTAAAAAAGACTGCAATACTAATAAGAATAAGGACCGAAAGCAATATTGCCCCCATACTGAGTTTTTGTTTCTTCGTTCTGCTTGCCCAATAAGTCTTTATTTGATCTGTATAATTCTTAAGCGATTCATTCATTACAATCCTCCGGTACTCGACTGCATGTATCTATTACATTGGCATTCTCATTATTTCCTGATACGCCTCTACAACCTTATTACGAACTTCCATGGTTGTTTGTAGAGTGATACTGGCTTTCTGTGAAGCAATCATTACTTGGTGAAGGTCAACGTTTTCACCCCGTACAAGTTTTTCTGTCATTCGATCAGAATGTACTTGTGTTTGATTTACTTCTTCGATAGTTTTCTTAAGCAATTGACCGAAATTCTCTGTTGCATCTGAAGGTGAAATTTGTTTTTTTGATAAAGACGGACTTAAAACTCCGGAATTCAGCGAACTTATACTATGAATAGCCATAAGTATGTACCTCCTTACTTGCCTATTTCTAATGATTTCATTAAAATTGATTTGTTTGCATTGAAAACAGTGACATTCGCTTCATAAGAACGTGTCGCTGAAATAAGGTCAATCATTTCCCGTAAAGGATCGACATTAGGAAGCTGTACATACCCTTCCTCATTAGCGTCTGGGTGTTCGGGATCAAATACCATTTTAAAAGGCGTTCTTTCATCTTCCTTTATGTTGGAAACCTTGACTCCCTGCCCGATTGTATGATCTTCTCTTCTACTCACCGCTGCATTTAAAAAAGAGGAGAAACCCGCTTCCTTAGGTTCGATGACTACAGATTTTCTTCTGTATGGCTCCCATTCCCCATTTTCATTTACTTTTGCCCTTGTGGTGTCTACATTGGCCATGTTTGAGGAAATGACATCCATCCGTAATCTCTGAGCTGTCAAAGCAGAAGAGGTGGTATTCAAACTACTGAAGATTGGCAATGTTACTTACCTCCTCTAATAACAGACTTTAATGAATTGAATTTTCCATTGATACGATCCGACAAAGCATTGAAATATATTTGATTGGATGCCATTTCAGACATTTCCTTATCCAGATCCACACCGTTCCCGTTATGGTTGTACTGAAATCCACTTTTCGTTCTTACAGCTGGATGATGGCCAGTTGAATGAAATGTAAAATGTCTGGAATCGGTTTTTTTCGCTTCTAGTTGATGAATTGAATTATGTAAGACTGATTTGAATTCTACCGTTTTCGCTTTGTAGTTTGGAGTATCTACATTAGCTATGTTTTGTGATACCACCTTTTGATTTAATGAGGCATAATCCAGGCCTCTTTCTATATTAGTAAAAGTTCTGGAAAATAATTTCATGTTAAACACCTCTATCCAATTATTTAGCAAGATACGGCTTTTTTTACAAATATAACTTCTGTCCGTCCTTATTGTAATGTTTAGGTCGAATAGTGTCTATGAATATTCTGTAATTTTTAAGGAAAAACGTCGAAAAATGAAGAAAATATGACTTTGAACCTAGTTTAAGCCCTATTTCTGGAAAGTTACTTTCGGTAATTTTACCGTAGTATTTCAATTATATTTTTATATCATTACAAAGTTTTACAAAATTAATTTTATCAACATAGTGTTATTCCCACTACCTGTATATTTTTCCAATTCATTTCACGGTTGTGAAATGATTCCAACTAGTTACCTTCTTTCATTTGGTTTAAATAACGAATATATCCAATAATACTCTGGTTACGTAACATTGTCGAAAAAAGTCGTAACAATAATGTAACAACTTTATTTTACTATCCCTATAAAAGAAGACAAGACCCAGCACAGGTCTATTAATAGTCCTTTTGACTTATTTACCCCATAGTAAATGTATAAATATCAGTTCTTTGTGGAGAGACTGGGAGGTTCCTGTTAGACAAGTATGCAGCAGCATTATTTTACTGCAAATAAAAAATCCGTTATTTCTTTTAAAGAAATAACGGATTCCCTTTATCTATCATTAATTTGTGCGAAGCTTTTCAAGTTCAAACAGGAATTTATTGTTTAGGACTTTGATGTATGTCCCTTTCATTCCAAGTGAACGAGATTCTATTACTCCTGCACTTTCGAGTTTACGAAGTGCGTTTACGATAACCGAACGGGTGATACCGACTCTGTCCGCGATTTTAGAAGCTACTAATAAACCTTCATTTCCATTCAACTCTTCGAAAATATGTTCAATCGCTTCAAGCTCACTGTAGGACAGGGAACTGATCGCCATTTGAACGACTGCTTTACTTCTTGCTTCCACTTCAATTTCTTCTGCTTTTTCACGAAGGATTTCCATCCCTACCACTGTAGCACCGTATTCTGCAAGAATTAGATCATCATCCTCAAAGCTTGCCTGCAGACGAGCAAGGATTAACGTTCCAAGACGCTCACCACCGCCAATGATCGGTACGATGGTCGTTAAACCGTTTTTGAATAATTCTCTGTTCTCGACAGGGAATGCGGTATATTCACTGTCGACATCCAGATTTGGTGATGTCTCCTGTATATTGAAAAGGTTTTGGGTATATTCTTCAGGGAACTGACGATCTTCAAGCATCTGTTTCATTCTTTCATTTTCGATTTGCTGGTTAATCGCAAACCCTAAAAGTTTACCTCGACGGCTTACTACGAATACATTCGCTTCGATAACGCCGCTTAATGTTTCTGACATTTCCTTAAAGTTCACCGGCTTGCCCGCCGCCTTTTGGAGCATGGCATTAATCGTTCTTGTTTTTCCTAATAAATTCATTTTCATTTCCTCCTAGTACAACTAAAGTGTATCTATTGTAATATTTATTTGATTTTTTTCTTAATTCACGAATCTTTTTTTCCTATACCCCAAAAAAAGATAGAAAAAACTTAAAGGATGAATTGGCTTAAATCCTTGTCTTTTGAAATAGCACCCAATTTATCATCGACATATTGTGGAGTGATTTTAATGGTTTCCAATGTGATCTCGGGTGCTTCAAAAGATAAGTCCTCAAGAAGCTTTTCCATGATCGTATGAAGTCTCCGCGCCCCAATGTTATCTGTATTCTGATTGACTTCAAATGCAATTTCTGCCAGCCTACGAATAGCATCGTCAGAAAATTCAATTTGTATACCTTCAGTTTCCATTAATGCAATATATTGCTTTATGATTGCATTATCAGGTTCGATTAAAATGCGCACAAAATCTTCTGTCGTAAGTTTCTGTAGCTCCACTCTGATCGGAAAGCGCCCCTGAAGCTCAGGTATTAAATCAGAGGGCTTAGACATATGAAAGGCCCCGGCTCCGATGAACAGCATATAATCTGTTTTGACAGAACCATATTTTGTCACCACGGTCGAACCTTCTACAATCGGCAGGATATCACGCTGCACCCCTTCCCTGGATACATCCGCTGATGATTGACCAGATCCCTTACTCGCAATCTTATCAATTTCATCAATAAAGATAATCCCTGATTGTTCAGCCCTTGCGATGGCGTCCTGTGTTACTTCATCCATATCGATCAGCTTCTGCGCTTCTTCATTAGTAAGTATGGTCCTTGCTTCTTTAACTTTCAGTTTTCTTTTTTTCTTTTTCTTCGGCATGAAGTTACTAAACGCATCCTGCATGTTCATACCCATTTGTTCCATACCTGAGCCCTGCAGCATATCGAACATGGAAGCTTGCTGTTCTTCTACCTCAATGGTAATGAAGTCGTCTTCAAGCTCACCATTCTGCAATCGCTGTTCGGCCCTTCTTCTTTGCTCCCTTAAGGACAGCTCCTCTTGTTTCTCTTCCTCTTCTTCAGAGCCCTGGTCCGTGCCATTGCCGCCGAAGATCATTTCAAATGGATTTTTATAAGATGACGATTTCTTCTTTGAAGGAACCAGCAGCTCGACAAGACGCAGGTTGGCGTTCTCTGCCGCGCGTTCGCGGACCCCTGCCATTTTTTCCTCTTTGACCAGTCTAACCGCGGTTTCTACAATGTCCCTCACCATAGATTCCACGTCACGCCCTACATAGCCGACTTCAGTGAATTTTGTTGCTTCCACCTTTACAAAAGGAGCACGTACCAATTTCGCAATCCTTCTTGCAATTTCCGTCTTACCGACGCCTGTCGGACCGAGCATCAGAATATTTTTCGGTATCACTTCATCTTTTATTCCATCCGGAAGCTGGCTTCGGCGGTAACGATTTCTCAATGCAACCGCTACGGCCCTTTTCGCATCCTTCTGCCCAACTATATATTGATCTAATCGTTCAACTATTTGTCTTGGCGTCAATTGCTCAGCATTTTTTTTCAAATGACACACTCCTAACTATTCTATAGTGTGAGAAAATCATATAATGAGCCGTTACAATTCTTCTACAATGATCTGTTCATTGGTATAGACACAAATATCAGCCGCAATTTGCAATGATGCTTTAGCAATTTCTTTAGCTGACAGATGATCGCCCGAATACTGCTTTAATGCCCGCCCGGCAGATAATGCATAATTACCTCCGGAACCTATGGCCAAAATGCCATCATCAGGTTCAATTACTTCGCCTGTGCCAGATACAAGAAGTAAATGATCTTCATCCATGACGATAAGCATTGCTTCAAGCTTTCTTAATACTTTGTCACTGCGCCACTCTTTCGCAAGTTCCACGGCTGCCCTCGGCAGATTTCCATTGAATTCGTGAAGTTTTCCTTCAAATTTTTCCGACAATGTAAATGCATCCGCAACCGATCCTGCAAAGCCGGCCAGTACTTTACCATTAAACAGTTTCCTTACTTTTTTGGCAGTATGTTTCATCACGACTGCATTTCCGAATGTCACCTGACCGTCCCCGGACATGGCGCACTCCCCTTTATGCTGCACAGCGAATATAGTGGTAGCATGGAATTGATCCATTTTATAACCTCCAATATTAAGCACGCGGATGATGTGCCAGATATGTTTTCCTTAACTGATCTTTTGTCACATGTGTGTATACCTGGGTTGCAGACAAATCAGAATGTCCCAAGAGCTCCTGTACGGTCCTCATGTCTGCCCCATTATTCAATAAATGCGTTGCAAAAGTATGCCTCAACATATGAGGGCTTATTTTAGCTGTCAACGAAGCTTTTTCAACGATTTTATTCAGAATAAGACGTATCCCCCTTGGTGTAAGGGCTCCTCCCCGATGATTGACAAATACGGCAGAATGACTCTGTTCTTTAATAAGTGAAGGCCGTGATTGATTTATGTATGCAGTCAATGCATCTTGGGCAAAGCTTCCAAATGGGACATATCTTTCTTTATTTCCTTTTCCTTTCACAAGAATCGTCGATAAAGCCATATCTACATCTTTCAATTGCAGATTAGCACACTCACTTACACGAATCCCTGTGCCGTAAAGAAGTTCAAAGATCGCTTTATTGCGGATATCCAATAAAGAATCTCCATTACATGCCTCAAGAAGGACTTGTATTTCTTCCTCATAAAAAAACTTGGGAAGCCGTTGTTCTTTTTTGGGTAGATTTACAAAAGAAAAAGGATTGGTGTCCAGCTGCTCTTCCCGATTCAGGAATCGGTAAAAACTCCTCAGGCTCGATATTTTTTTGGAAATGGATGCTCTCATCAACTGTTTCTCGTGAAGACCTGTTAGATAGAGCCTCGCATCAAAATATTCCACTTCTTCTAATGAACGGAGACCCTGTTCTTTCATAAATACGTAGAAATCCTCGATATCATGACGATATTGTTCAAAAGTATAAGTGGAATACTGCTTCTCTATTTGTAAGTATTCTATAAATGAATGTAATTGATCGGTCAATGTATTTGCCATATGTTTAACACCTCACAAGGGCTACTAAATAGTAACACAACCCTGCGGCCCTTGCAATTGATTTTACATTTTTTTCACAAAGTTCTGAATTGTTTCTAACGCCCGTTGAGCATCCTACTATATAACCCATCTATCTTTATCTTATCCATTTGCATTTTACAACAACACATACTATTTAAAAAGTTAAAAGCATTTGAGCTTTTTTAAAAACAGAAAAGAACTGACCCGGCAGGCAATAGAATCATCACCTTTGGGGACAGTCCATCGTTACATTGTATAAGTAGTGCGTCAAAGAAGCAATCGTTTTTTATCGGTTCACGCTTATTTCTGTGGTTCTTCTTTATAGTCACAGCTCGTACACTGTATTTGATTACCTTTTTTAAGCTTTTTCTCTACAAGTAATTCAGAGCATTTCGGACATTTTCTTTCGATCGGCTTATCCCAGGATAAGAAATCACATTCCGGATATTGATCACAGCCGTAAAAGATCCGTTTCTTTTTACTTTTTCTTTCTATTATATTCCCTTTTTCACATTTAGGACATTTGACTCCAATTTCTTTGACGATCGGCTTCGTGTTCCGGCAGTCAGGGAAATTACTGCAAGCCATGAACTTTCCGTAGCGCCCCATTTTGTATACCATTGCGTGGCCGCATTCTTCGCAATCTTCCCCTGCTGGCTCATCACGAATTTCGATTTTTTCCATTTCATTTTCAGCCTTGACCAAATGGATTTCGAAATCACGATAGAATTCATCGATAATTCTTTCCCATTTTACTTTCCCGTCTTCAATATCATCAAGACTTCTTTCCATATTGGCAGTGAATTCTACATCGATGATTTCAGGAAAAAACTCCCTGACGAGTTCCAGTACGATTTCTCCGAGCTCTGTCGGTACGAACCTTTTATTATCGAGGGATACATAACCCCTTCTTTGAATCGTATCAAGTGTAGGAGCGTATGTGGACGGACGGCCGATTCCAAGTTCTTCAAGCGTCTTTACAAGCCTTGCCTCCGTATACCTTGGAGGCGGTTGGGTAAAGTGTTGTTTTGGATCAATCAACTCACTTAACACTTTATCATTTTCTTTAAGTTCAGGGAGGAGATTGTCTTTTTCTTCCTTCTGGTCATCAGATCCTTCTACATACACCTTCATGAACCCGGGAAACTTGACTTTTGATCCGTTTGCTCTGAAATAAACGGGACCATTTACGATATCAACACTCATCGTGTCCATGATGGCAGGTGCCATTTGGCTTGCCACAAAACGTTCCCATATCAGTTTATACAAACGGTATTGATCTCTTGAAAGAAACTCTTTTACCGATCCTGGGTCCCTTAACGTGCTGGTGGGACGGATCGCTTCATGCGCGTCCTGGGCTTTCTGCTGTTTCTTTTCTTTTCTTTCAGATTGTCTTACAAAATCTTCACCATATTTATTGGTGATGAATTCGTTTGCTTCTTTTTGAGCTACCTCGGAAGTACGTGTTGAGTCGGTTCTCATATAGGTAATTAAACCGACTGTACCTTCTTTTCCTATCGCGATACCTTCATATAACTGCTGCGCAAGCATCATCGTCTTCTTCGCACGATAGTTCAGCTTCCTGGCAGCTTCCTGCTGTAAGGAGGAAGTGGTAAATGGAAGCGCGGGATTCCGCTTTCTTTCTTTTTTCGTCACTTTGTCTACTTCAAAGGACTTACCTTTTACTTTATCAAGTACTGACTTGACTTCCTCTTCAGTTTTTAAGTCTATTTTTTTTCCATCAAGTCCGTAGAAAGAAGCTTGGAACGTTTCTTTGCCTTTCTTGAATTCCGCTTCAATGGACCAATATTCTTCAGGCTGGAAACTCTTTATTTCATTCTCACGGTCGATGATCAGTCTTACTGCAACTGACTGCACCCTGCCCGCACTTAGTCCTTTTTTGACTTTCTTCCAAAGCAGCGGGCTTATGTTATACCCGACCAGCCTGTCTAGAATTCTTCGAGCCTGCTGAGCATCCACAAGGTCCATATTAATCGGACGGGGGTGCTTAAATGACTCTTTAATTGCATCTTTTGTGATTTCATTGAATACTACACGGCACTGAGATTGACTGTCCATATCTAAGCTGTGTGCAAGATGCCATGCAATCGCTTCCCCTTCTCTGTCGGGGTCGGCCGCAAGGAAAATCTTCTTCGCTTTTTTCGCAGCCGTTTTAAGCTCTTTCAATACAGGCCCTTTACCTCGTATTGTTATATATTTTGGCTCAAATTCTTTTTCAACATCGACACCCATTTGGCTCTTCGGTAAATCTCTTACATGCCCCATCGATGCCCGTACTTTATATTTTTTCCCCAAATAACGTTCAATGGTTTTCGCCTTAGCTGGCGATTCCACTATTACTAAATAATCTGCCATCCAATATGCCTCCTTGAAGAGGATAATAATCACTGTTTATTTTTTTACAACTTGTATAAAAGACAACCGGAGTAAACGGTTTCACATCTTCCGATACAGTATAAAGTTTTTCATTCAGTGCGGAGTTTTTCACTCCATTTATCTCGTTAACTTCTCTTCTATTGTTTTCGATACCTGTTGCAAAATGTATAACAGTTTGCACAGAAATGCAACCTTTTTGTATAAATTACTGCTATAAATTCTCTAGTTGCTGGAAAAAAGGCTACTATATTACATGATTTTATATAATTTTCTGGAACTTTATACATTGAGCTCAAAAAAAATATCTTCTATTGATAGTACCATTTTAGCTCCTTCTTTTATTAAGAGGTTTGTTCCTTCCGACAACTTATGGTGAACTGACCCTGGAATACAGAGGATTTCTCTTCCTTCATTTAATGCATAATCAGCTGTAATGTAGGTGCCGCTCTGTTTTTGAGCCTCTGTGACTAATACTGCATCTGATAAACCGCTTATGATTCTGTTTCTGAATGGGAATTGCCATTTCTGGGGTTTAGTGCTGGGGGGATATTCAGATATGAGGAGCTGATGCTTCATCATATATTCTGCAAGCTGAAGATTTTCACTCGGGTAGATATGCTCGAATCCACCTGCTATTACACCTATGGTTTGACCGCTGGAGCGGATAGCTGCTTTATGCGCCATGGTATCTGCCCCCCTTGCAAGCCCGCTGACAATCACAATATTTTTTTCTGCAAGTCCCGGCATCAGTTCTCTCAGATTTTCTTCTGAATAAGGGGTAGCCTGTCTCGAACCGACAACAGCCAGCTTTCTTGGAAAATGAAGGAGCTCTTTTTTCCCTTTCAGAAAAAGGATAAAGGGTGGATCATACACCATTTTCAAGAGTTCGGGGTATTCTTTATCATAAAGGGATATCCAATGAATGTCATTTCTTCGATAATGCTCTTCATATTCATGGATGGGAAGTGTGTGAAGATCTCTATGGAATAATTGGGCATTTGATGATGTGGATTGTGATAATTGCTGGATTGAAGCTGGGGATAATTCATAGATCATCGAGGGATTTGACAGTCGGGACATCAACAACTTTGTCCCTTTCAGCCCAATTCCTCTGCAGTGCTGTATATGAAATAGCAAACGGGTAATTTCCTTCATTCCTGCCTCCTGTAGATTAATTATTAGGAAAAAGAGACAAGAGGCTGAAAGCTAAATGCCCGGCCTCTTGTCATCTGCTTGATTAATGTGTTTTACATTTATCGAGAATTCCTTCTTCTTTCAGAACCTTGATCAATGTTTCTCCCATATCAGAAGGGGTTGGGGCTACTTGGATTCCACATTCGTTCATTACGCGGATTTTTTCATCAGCCGTTCCTTTACCTCCTGAAATGATTGCACCAGCGTGCCCCATGCGTTTTCCTGGAGGCGCCGTACGTCCGCCAATGAAGCCTACTACAGGCTTTGTCATGTTGGCTTTGATCCATTCAGCTGCTTCTTCCTCGGCTGTTCCGCCGATTTCACCAATCATGATCACTGCATACGTATCTTCGTCATCATTGAAAGCTTTTAATACATCAATGAAGTCCGTGCCGTTTACAGGGTCTCCACCGATACCTACGGCAGTTGATTGCCCGATACCAGCTTGAGAAAGCTGATGAACCGCTTCATATGTCAATGTCCCTGAACGGGATACAACACCTACGTGACCTTTAGTATGAATGTAACCAGGCATGATACCGATCTTACACTCTTCCGGAGTAATGACACCCGGACAGTTTGGTCCTACCAGGCGAGTTTTCTTGCCTTCCATATAACGTTTCACTTTAACCATATCCAGTACTGGAATATGCTCTGTGATACAAATAGCTAAATCCAGTTCAGCATCAACCGCTTCCATGATTGCATCTGCTGCAAATGGAGCAGGAACATAAATTACTGAGGCGTTTACGCCAGTTGCTTTCTTAGCTTCTTCAACCGTATTGAAGACAGGTACGCCTTCAACCTCAGTTCCGCCTTTGCCAGGTGTCACACCTGCCACGATTTGTGTGCCGTATTCAAGCATTTGCTTTGTATGGAAAAGAGCTGTTGATCCAGTGATTCCTTGTACAACAACCTTTGTATTCTTATTAATAAATACGCTCATTTGTCCCCCGCCTTTCTTAGCCTACTTGCTCAACGATTTTTTGTGCGCCGTCTGCCATTGATTCAGCTGCGATAATATTCAAACCAGACTTGTTCAGGATTTCTTTACCTAAATCCACATTCGTACCTTCCAGGCGAACAACCAATGGTACTTGAAGACCGATTTGTTTAGCTGCTTCAACCACACCCGTTGCGATGACATCACATTTCATGATGCCTCCAAATATATTGACAAAGATACCTTTTACATTCTCATCAGAAAGAATGATCTTGAATGCTTCCGTTACTTTTTCGGCAGTCGCGCCGCCCCCAACATCAAGGAAGTTAGCCGGATCGCCGCCGTAATGTTTTACGATATCCATTGTTGCCATAGCAAGTCCTGCACCATTAACCATGCAGCCAATGTTACCGTCCAGCGAAATATAGCTTAAATCATATTTTGAAGCTTCGATTTCTTTTGCATCTTCTTCTTCAAGGTCACGTAATTCCATGACATCTTTTTGACGGTATAATGCGTTTGAATCGAAGTTGAACTTCGCATCCAATGCCATTACATCTCCATCACCTGTTACAACCAAAGGATTGATTTCAACGATTGAAGCATCCTTTTGGACATATACGTTGTAAAGTCCCAGCATGAATTTAGCCGCTTTATTTACAAGCTCTTTAGGTATGTTGATGTTGAACGCGATACGGCGCGCCTGGAATCCAGTAAGCCCTACCACAGGGTCAATGTACTCTTTAAAGATTTTTTCAGGTGTAGCTTCTGCTACTTCTTCAATTTCAGTTCCGCCTTCTTCAGATGCCATTAGGACAACCTGTGAAGTCGCGCGATCCAATACTAGTCCAACATAATATTCTTTCTTGATGTCACAGCCCTCTTCAATAAGTAAGCGCTTTACTTCCTTACCTTCTGGACCAGTCTGGTGAGTGACCAATGTCTTGCCAATTAACTCTTCTGCATATGTACGCACTTCGTCAAGGCTCTTTGCGATCTTAACACCGCCAGCTTTACCGCGACCACCTGCGTGGATTTGTGCTTTTACTACATAAACGCTGGAATTAAGCGTTTTCGCCGCTTCTACTGCTTCGTCAGCTGTAAAAGCCACTTTACCATTTGGTACGGACACCCCGTAATTTCTGAGGATTTCTTTACCTTGATATTCATGGATATTCATTTTCCATCCTCCTATCAAACTCTTCAAAAAATAGACTGCGCTTTCATTGTATAAAATGACAGTTTATCTGTCTACCATTATGCTAAAAATATTATATTAATTTAAAAATTCTGAACAGTTTTTGCACTATTTCACATAATTTAACGGGTTAATCCTTCTTTGCCAACTGTAATTTATTATTCTCATAAAATTATTTTCAATGGAAGTCAAAATACTACTAATTATCGGCTTTTGTCTTTTTCCAATTCTTTATCCAATCTGTATACAAAGGCAAATACTTCTGCTACAGCACCATACAGCTCTTCAGGGATCGATTCTCCGATATCAAGCTTGCCGAGCAAAGATAGTAGACTTGTGTCCTCCTGAATGGCAACCCCGTGTTCATTGGCTTTAGAAATGATATTTTCAGCGATGAGTCCTTTGCCTTTTGCCAAAACTTTCGGTGCTGATTCACTGGACTGATAATAGCCAAGGGCAACTGCTTCTTTTCTATGATGAGATTTCATATTTTTAAATCAACTCCTGTATAAGAGACGTTCTGCATATCCATCATCTTTTTCCTGGATATACTGTCTTGATTTTCCGGCTTTTTTATTTTCACTGAAGAAAGCTGGTAATTCATTCTTTGGAGTGATTCTTTAAGTTCGGGAATAAGTGATTGAGAGTAATGATTTACTATTTGATGTTCATTCCAGATAGATAGCGAAATGATCCTGTTCTGCACGTGCATGTCAACGAGCGTTTCTTTAAGGTTACCCAATTGGAGGTAGAACAAGATTCTGCAATGATCGCTGTCGATTTTCCCCTTTTCCTTCTCCCTTCCCATCCACTGCACGGTAATATCTGTGTGGCGGCCGAATAAATAAAGAGGGAAGTGATGCATGATATTCATAATCGATGACTGTTCCCATGAAACTAAGGCAGTATGATTCATTTTCAGCACAAGCTTTTCTGCAAGTTCGCTTATTTCTGTACTCGAATGGTGCGTGATTAACTGTGTCAGCCTCTCTTTAAGCGTTGTGGAAGCAGCCGCGATTTGAGGCTGGCTATTCAGTTGAGATTCTAAGTTAAAGCCGAACCTCCGTATTAATGTTTTAAGAGCCTGTCCCAAGTCTTCACCTTTTAGAAGAGTCATCAAATCTGCATCTATATCAGCACGTAACATGTTAAAGATCTTCCCTTCATTTGAAAGAGGTAGCTGAGCATCCCATTTGGAAAGGAGATTCGAATAGGAGCTTTCCAGCTGCTGCTTTCTTGAACTGCTCATCAGGTCAATCAAATCTCCCCCTACTTTCAAGAAGGTTCCCCCTTTTACTGTTGAGTGTTCAAAGATCAATTTCATTACTTGTTCAATGCTCTTACTATTCGCTGGACCTCTTTTACTGACTTCAGGAGCTAACTCAGAAAAGATTTGATTCATTTCGAGTATGGATGTATGTCCTTTTGAATCATTTTGTACAGTAATATTTTTCATAGTCGACAATAAAGTGTAGAGTTGTTTTGCAGTCGTACCGCTTTCAAGCAGTCCTTTGGAGAACGAACTCTTCATTCCTTCCTGCATCCCTTGAAAGGTGATACCTTTCGGAAGGATGCCCAAAGATTTCAGCAGTTCAAAATTACCTAGACGTTTCGAAAAAGGTTCTGACGTATTCAAAGCATTTTCCATCGCTCTGACTGCCATATGCTTTGAAGTTTGGGATTGAAGAGGGTCTTGGATCTTTTTAATAATCTCCAGCGTCTCCTTCCCTGAGCCAGATGCCAGTAAGCGGTCCTTTAGAAGGTTCAAAAGTTTGCTGAATGTTTCAGGTCCCTTTCCAGCTTCCATTGATAATAGCACCTTTTCTGACAGAGGCTGGTGGGCTTTAAGCATATTGATCAATACCGGCAGCCGATTTTTCAAGTTTCCGGTATTGATATGCTCGGAGGCAAAGTGAAGTAATTCCTTTGTAACAGGGATTTTATTGTTAATGAATTGGGTGACCGCATTGATCAATACTTTGTCTGCCGGTTGGTTATGTAATTGGTGGATTAATGCTTGCGCCACGTGTTTACTGTTTTGTTCGCCGGAGCTTTTTTGAATGACACTGAGGCTTAAAGCATCTTCATTTTGATGTACCCTTACCCAATAGTGTCCCCCTGCCTCTAAGGGTGCATCAAGCTTTGCAATGAACTTCCGGCCTGATGAAGATACTTCAGCCATACCCTCTCCTACAAGCTTATGAACAGATATATGTAGAACTCTTCCATTCTGCAGGGAGAATGCATTGCTCTTTACCTGGGATGATGCTTGTGAATTGTATGCGCCTAGAATTTCATTCATCTCTAATTACTCCCTTATCATTTCAGGTATGCCTCTTTTACTGGAGAGAAACTCTTTCTGTGTATCGAAGTGACCCCTTTCCGTTTTAACCCCGTTAAATGTTCTTTTGTGCCGTAACCAGAGTTTTGATCAAATCCATATCCAGGGTGTATAACAGCATATTCTTTCATAAGTTCATCCCGGGTCACTTTGGCAATGATTGAAGCAGCTGCGATTGAAATACTTTTGGCGTCCCCTTTTATAATGGATTCCTGCGGGTATGGAGTTTGGAGCTTCATTGCATCGATCAATAGATAATCAGGTTTAATTTGAAGATTTGCAATGGCCTGATGCATTGCTTTCTTTGTTGCTTCATAAATATTTATAGAATCAATTTCTTCCGCATCAATTCTCCCGATTCCAATGGAAAGAGCTTTTTTGCAAATCACGTCATAATATTCATTTCTTTTTGATTCAGATAGCTTTTTACTGTCATTCAAACCTGCGAGATAAAAATCTTTTGGCAATATCACCGCTGCGGCTACAACCGGACCGGCCAATGGACCTCTCCCGACTTCATCTATACCGGCAAGTAAAGAAAAACCTTGTTTATATAATTTCTTTTCAAATTCAGTCAGATTGGCGAAATCTTCCTTTTCTTTTTTCTTTTTCTGAAGATTGCGGTTGTAGCTCTCAATAATTTTCTGAACACCTTTTCTTTTGTCTTTATGTAATTGTTCAAAAAGGGGATCGCCCTCTGACATCTCCTCTACAAGCGATTTGATTTCGTTAATCGTCATGTTTTTCATTTCCAATGATTTGTTCTCCTTTTCTTATTATCGGATCAAACTTACAAAAATAAAGAGGCATCCATAAAGAGCGGTTACCCCCTCTTTAAAGAGCCTCGATCATTATTCCTCTTCGCTTTCAATCTCTTCAATCATGTCAAAGGTCATGGGGCCAAGCTGGACATTCCTGATATCACGGATAATCACTTCGGAAGTTTTGTCATAATCGACTTCGCCTCCACCCATCAAGCATCCGCGCTTCTTTCCCACTGCATCGAATTTCGCAATGACTTCATCCGGAATCTCTTCAAGGCTGTAGCGTTCTTTTAATCGTTCAGGATAATGCGCTTCGAGAAACCTCAAACCATATAAAGCGATATCTTGTAAATTCAGAATCGTATCTTTGATCGCACCCGTTAGAGCAAGCTTATAGCCTACTTGCTGGTCTTCGAATTTTGGCCAAAGAATACCAGGAGTATCAAGAAGTTCAAGTTCTTTGCCCACTTTGATCCATTGCTGGGCTTTTGTTACACCGGGAGTATTTCCTGTCTTGGCAATATTCTTTTTCGCAAGGCGGTTGATTAATGTGGACTTCCCGACATTCGGTATCCCGACAATCATCGCCCTTATGGCACGCGGCCTCATTCCCCGGGACTTCATACGGTCAAATTTCTCTTTAAGGATATCTTTCGCTGATTGAACGATGGAATGAAGTCCTTTTCCACCCTGGGCGTTGACTGCAAGCGCTGTGATACCCTGTTCCTCAAAATATGAAATCCACTGATTGGTTTTCACCGGATCTGCCATATCTGCCTTGTTAAGCAGGACAAGCCGTGGCTTCTGGCCGATAATTTCTTCTATCATGGGATTTCTGGACGATAAGGGGATTCGTGCATCAACCAATTCAATGACAATATCAACCAGTTTTAATTTTTCTGTTACCTGCCTGCGGGCTTTAGCCATATGTCCCGGAAACCACTGTATCGTCATATGACCACCTCCAAACTCACTTTTTACTATTATTCCACTACACCCATATCTTTAACAGGCCAATAGATAAACTTCGTGTCCCCGATTACTTCTTCAAAAGGAACCGTCCCTATATGGCGGCTGTCCTTGCTGAATCGGCGATTGTCGCCCATTACGAATATCTGGCCTTTAGGTACCGTTTCTCTGTCTATTATATCTTTTAGTGAAAAATCTTCCGTTAACGGACCGTCACTTACTTGATCCTTGTACTCTTTTAAATATGGCTCCTTGAAAGCTTTTCCGTTTACATATAATGTGTCATTCTTATATTCTATTTTATCTCCAGGCAAGCCGATTACCCGTTTGATATAATCTTTCTGTTCCGGAGCATGAAATACAACAATGTCAAAACGTTCAGGCTCCCCCAGCTTACTGACAATCATCCGATCTCCATTATGTAAGGTAGGCATCATAGATAACCCGTCCACTACGATTGGGGCAAATAAGAAATATCTGATGATCGCTGCCAGTCCAACGGCAATCAAGAGAGCTTTCATCCATTCCCACCATTCGTTTTTCTCCTTCGCCAACACATCCACCACCCAATGTAATTTCCTATCTTTTTCTATTCTACTAGAAAATCCTTTTTTTCTCATCTAAAAAAGGAGGAATTACTCCAATAGCCCCAACCTATCATCCATCAGGGAGAGAATACATAAACTACTATAAACAAGAAGAAAAGGAGCTTGTCTCCAAGCTCCTTTTCCTACGTTCTTGATTATCGAATTTCTTTGATACGAGCCGCTTTACCGCGAAGGTTACGCAGGTAGTAAAGTTTCGCACGACGGACTTTACCGCGACGTACTACTTCTAATTTAGCGATTTTAGGCGTGTGTACAGGGAAAGTACGCTCAACACCTACACCGTAAGAAATTTTACGAACAGTGAATGTTTCGCTGATTCCGCCACCACGGCGTTTGATTACTACACCTTCGTATACCTGAATACGTTCACGAGTACCCTCAACGATGTTAACGTGTACACGTACAGTATCACCAGGACGGAAAGATGGTAGATCAGAGCGAAGCTGTTCTTTAGTAATATCTTCGATTAATTTGTGCATCTTATTCAACTCCTTCCAACAGATGCTCTTACAAAAGCAATGGATTGCAGCGGAACATCGGGATCAGTGGTTAGGAGGATAACTCCTCAAGCCACAAAGAATATATTAACATATTGAATCTCAGGATGCAATAATTATCTGGACTTTTCCCATTCCTCTATCCATTGTCTTTGTTTATCCGATAAAGCGCGCTTTTCTAAAAGGTCCGGCCTTCTTTCAAACGTTCTTCTCAGGCTTTCCTTCTCTCTCCATTCTTCGATTAGACGATGATTGCCAGAGATAAGCTCAGCAGGAACCTTCATTCCCCGGAATTCAGCAGGACGTGTATAATGGGGATGTTCAAGAAGCCCGGAAGAAAACGAATCCAGTATAGGAGAATCTTCATTACCAAGGACTCCCGGGAGCAGTCTTACCACACTGTCGATGACAACCATCGCTCCAAGTTCTCCACCAGTTAACACGTAGTCTCCGATAGAAATTTCATCCGTGACCACATGTGAACGGATTCTCTCATCATATCCCTCATAATGGCCGCAAATGAAAATCAAGTGCTCTTCCTTTGCTAATTCCTCTGCCTTTGCTTGTGTATAGCGCTCCCCTTGAGGACACATCAAGACAACACGCGGCTTAGTCTCATTTTCACTTTTGAGGCTTTCAACTGCATCAAAGATCGGCTGAGGCTTGAGCACCATACCCGCTCCGCCTCCGTATGGGTAATCATCCACCTGACCATGTTTGTTATCAGCATATTCACGGAAGTTAACCACATTATAGGTTACAGCTTGCTTTTCACTGGCTTTCTTCAGAATTGACTCTCCAAATATTCCATGAAACATAGAAGGGAACAATGACAATACATCGATTTTCATCATGAAAGCAGCCCTTCCAGCGGTTCAATCGTGATACAGCGTTTTTCTATATCGATTTCCTTCACAACATCCTCTATATAAGGGATCAAGTGCTCTTTGCCTTTATCCCCCTTAACCACCCATACATCGTTCGCGCCAGTACTCAGAATCTCTTTCACGGTACCGATCTCTTCACCCTGACCGGTTACGACTTTACAGCCAACGATTTCGTGATAATAATACTCGCCTTCTTCAAGATCCTGTAATTGATCTTCCTGAACCTTTAGAATCCCTTCTTTGAATACTTCCACCTGATTGATATCGTTATATCCCTCAAAAGTTAAAAGATCAAAATTCTTATGTGTTCTATGAGATTGAATGATTAACGAAATAGGTTCATTCTTTTTTGGCAGAAAAAGGTGAAGGGTATTCCCTTTTTGATAACGCTCTTCAGGGAAATCCGTACTTGATACAATCTTCACTTCCCCTTTGACTCCATGGGTATTGACAATCTTACCTACATTAAACCAATTTTCCATATTTCCACCTCTTGTTGTCACCGGATTTCTTTCACGATTCCATCTTCTATTATAATTGTTTTTGACAATGCTCCTTCATCCCAATTGTCACCAACTTGAATATCTATCATACCTTGAACTTCTTTCTCTTTCAATTCACTGCCGATCGGCAAAATATCCAGCTGCTCCAACTGAAAATCCAACAGCTTGATTTTTTCAAGCTTCTCATCCATTTCTTTTTGAAAGTGCTGGCTTAATTTATGAGAAGGATATTTTTTTGCCCGTTCAATTTTCTTCCACTCGAATTGCAGCTGTTCATGCTCTCTCTTCAATTGAATCTTTTGATTCTCATATCGTCTCAGCAGGACTTCTTTCGTACTTTCTGTCAGCACTTGCTTTACTGTGATCGTATGTAATATATTCAACGTTCATCCCCTCCTTATTTCAGCCCCGGCGATGTCTTGATATAATAAAGGGTGTTTTCTTAGGGAGTTATCGATTTGCATTTGTTTTAAGGTATGAAAAAGGGGACTGACTTGATAAGGCTGTATGAACCTTTTTCGGGTCAGTCCCCTGCTCTCCCAGAGAAGGTTGAAGGCGGTTATTTACCGCTCTTATTCAACTATCTCTAAAAAGATTTTCTTCTGTTGTGAAGATCCTGCTGCAGCGTATACCACAGTTCGAATCGATTTAGCTACTTTCCCTTGTTTTCCGATTACCTTTCCCATGTCATCAGGATGAACAGACAACTTATATGTTATTCCATTTGATCCTTCTTCGATATCGATATGAACATTTTCAGGATGGTCGACTAAGGGTTTCACAATCGTTAGAATAAGATCCTTCATCGATCAGATCGATTACTTGCTGTTTTTAGCATTGTGGAATTTTTCCATAATGCCTTGTTTTGAGAATAGGTTACGAACTGTGTCAGATGGTTTTGCACCATTTGATAACCATTTAAGAGCAAGCTCTTCATCGATTTTTACTTCAGCTGGCTTAGCAACCGGGTTGTAAGTTCCAACTGTTTCGATTTGACGTCCATCACGTGGTGAACGAGAATCTGCTACTACGATACGATAGAAAGGAGATTTTTTTGCTCCCATACGTTTTAATCTGATTTTTACTGCCATTATTAAAGCACCTCCGAATAGTTTCACACAAGTTAGTATGATATCAAATGTGTATTTTGTTTGTAAAGTGTTTTTTCTTAACAGTTCAATTTTTTTTGTAAAAATTGAACGGATTGCCTTACATAAATGGGAATTTCATCCCTTTTTTCTTACCTTTACCCTGCATGCCGCTCATTTGTTTCATCATTTTCTTCATGTCTTCGAATTGTTTGAGTAGACGGTTGACTTCCTGGATGGATGTTCCGCTTCCTTTAGCAATCCGTTTACGGCGGCTTGCATTGATTGTTTCCGGGTGGCTCTTTTCATTCTTAGTCATCGATTGAATGATCGCTTCAACGTGACTAATCTGTTTTTCATCCACCTGAAGTTTATCCAGGCCTTTCATCTTGTTCGCTCCCGGCATCATTTTCAACAGTTCGTCGAGAGGACCCATTTGTCTTACCTGTCCCAATTGTTCCAGGAAATCGTCAAATGTGAAAGACATGGTGCGCATTTTTTGTTCCAGCTCTTTTGCCTTTTCTTCATCGACATTGGCCTGTGCTTTTTCGATCAGAGACAAGACATCGCCCATACCGAGAATTCGCGAAGCCATCCGTTCTGGATGGAAAGGTTCAAGTGCATCCATTTTCTCACCCATACCGACAAACTTGATCGGTTTCTCAGTGACCGAACGGATTGATAAAGCCGCCCCGCCCCGTGTATCACCATCAAGCTTGGTCAATACAACACCGGAAATGCCAAGCGCTTCATTGAAACTTTGAGCAACATTTACAGCGTCTTGACCTGTCATGGCATCGACAACGAGGAAAATCTCATCTGGGTTTGAGAGTTCCTTGATTTCTTTTAACTCTCCCATCAGGTCTTCATCAATGTGCAGCCGGCCTGCTGTATCAATCAGCACATAATCGTGATGTTCTTCTTTTGCTTTTTCGATTGCCTGCTTCGCAATTTCAACCGGACTTACTTGATCGCCTAAAGAAAAAACGGGTAAGCTCAGCTGCTTGCCGATTGTTTCCAGCTGTTTAATTGCAGCCGGACGGTAAATATCAGCAGCCGCCAGCAGCGGTTTGCGGTTGTGTTTCTTCCGAAGCAGATTTGCAAGCTTTCCAGTGGTCGTCGTTTTACCGGCACCTTGTAATCCCACCATCATGATAACGGTCGGAGGTCGTTTAGCCACAGCAATCTGACTTTGTTCGCCGCCCATTAATTCAGTAAGCTCTTCCTGAACCACTTTGATGACTTGCTGTCCGGGTGTGAGGCTTTTCATGACTTCCTGCCCGACAGCACGTTCACTTACTTTCTTAACGAATTGCTTAACCACTTTAAAATTAACGTCTGCTTCTAGAAGAGCAAGACGAACTTCACGCATCATTTCTTTAACATCCGCTTCTGTAATCTTACCTTTACCGCGGATTTTCTGAATTGTACCTTGCAGTCGGTCGGCTAATCCTTCAAATGCCATTCATGCCGCCTCCTAATCCAATATTTCAAGATCATCAATGAGTTTCAGAGAGACAGAAGAATCGATTGATGAATCTCCTACACTTTTTCTTAATTGATCAAGAATCTCGTTGCGTTCTTGAAATTTCTTAAATAATAAAAGCTTTTCTTCGTACTCCTCTAGCATTGCCTCTGTACGTTTGATGTTGTCATAGACTGCTTGTCTGGACACATTGTACTCTTCAGCAATTTCACCCAGTGAAAAATCATCCAGGTAATAGAGGGACATGTAGCTTCTTTGCTTTGGAGTTAACAAAGATTGATAAAAGTCGTAGAGATAGTTCATTCTGGTTGTTTTCTCTAACACGATATCCCTCCTTGTTAAGTGAAAAACCTTTACATATGAAGAATACAGATTTTGAGCGTTTTTGTCAAGGATTCATCTATATTTTTTAGATGTGTTTCAGGACTCTTTGACACCGCTTTTGATTTCCGTGCAAGACTTCGCTTTCCGCGGGTAGCCCGTGAGCCTCCTCGGTCGTACCTCCCTGCGGGAAGAAAAGCGAAGGGGCTTTGCTCAGAGGCGGGTGGCATAAGGTAAATCGGCCACGAAGGTGTTCTTTGCCTTCTTGGACGAGTTGACTTATGACATGTGCCTCTAAGCCCCAGAGCTGGACACGTCTCACATTAGCTACTCTTCCCGCAGGAGTC
>NZ_JBBYAF010000005.1:0-148520 GCF_038405515.1 Rossellomorea oryzaecorticis
CCCGTGAGCCTCCTCGGCAAGCCTGCGGGGTCTCACATAAGCTACTCTTCCCGCAGGAGTCTTCGTCTTGCACTCCAATCAACCGCTGGAAAGAGCTAATTCTACATGTTCTTTTGAACAGATTAAAAACCCGAACTAATTTGCGTTTTAGAACGCAAACTAGTTCGGGTTTTACTTACTCTAAAATACTTCTTTCCTAGTCACTTTTATTAATTCTTGTCTGATAAAGGAAAAGAGATGTTAACCCTTGTTCCTTTGTCCTGTTCACTTTCGTATTCAATCATCCCCTGCATTTCACGTACGATTTTATTTGTGACCATGCTGCCGAGTCCGGTTCCTTTTGATTTGGTAGTATAAAACGGCAGTCCGATTTTCTTCAATTCTTCATGGGTCATACCTTTCCCATCATCAGAAATAGTAACCACGATTCTGTCTGAGGAGGGATTTACCTTTGTTTCTATATGAACGGATCCCTGACCCTCAGTTGCTTCGATTCCATTTTTTATTACGTTCATAATTGCCTGTTTCAAATACTGTACATCACCTTTTATCCAATGTTGCCCGGATTCATTATAGGTGATCGATACATTTGAATATGAAGCGAATGGTCTTAATAGTTCCACACAATCGCGCAAGACATTATCTACATTCAATAATGACAGTTGAAACTTACTTGGTCTTGCTACATTTAAATAGTCAGTGATGATTTTATTCGTACGATCCAATTCATCCATAATAAGAGGTGAATATTTTTTGAATTGCTTGTCTTGTGTATCTTCAGCTAGGTGCTGAATGAACCCTCGAACGGTCGCGAGGGGGTTTCGGATTTCGTGGGCGATAGATGCAGCCATCTGCCCAGCCATGTTCAGTTTATCAAGATACATCATTTCTTCTATCTGTTTATTCGTCCTGATCAGGTGTTCAATGATGAAGACCATTGATATGAATGTAAGATAGAACACAGTGAAATAGATAAAATAAAACGATGTATACAGTAAAGGGACGAAAAAATAAATAGTCACAAAATAAATCGCAGAATAGACAGTGAATATAATCGTACTCCACATAAATTTAGAAGAAGATGTAAGAAATACCTTGCGAAATACGCCTGCAGCAACGAATGCAAGGATGGAAACACTTAAACCTGTCATGACAAATGCGCCTCCGATTATCCCCCTGTAAATAAGTACAAGCAGAAGTACGAGAGATCCGGATATCCAGCCTGCATAAAGAGTGACAATCAAAATGGCGATCATCCTTAAATCAAAATGAGTTTCTCCAAGCGTTTCTATGGGATAGAGCATGCATAAAAAGGCTCCGAATGCGCCTATAAGCCCGTATGTAAATTTATGCTTCAAAAACAGCATTTGCTTAACTTTGAAAGGAAAAAGGGTATTGGCGTTATACGTTAACGATAATAGAATCGTGATATTGACCAATAAAGTCTTGATAAGGGTAATCAAATAAAAGCCTCCAAAAACGTTTTTCTTAATATAGTCTTAAACTTTCATAAGATACCAAATTAAGTTCAATATTACAAGTCAAAAAGTTCAAGAATTGACAATAAAGGAAGATTGAGTCCCTCTTCCTATTTTTTGAAAGGCGCCCCTTCCTGATGTTCACTCTTTGTAATAGCGGTGATAGTGGAATGAAGTTTTTTTCCTATGCCGGCTTGGTTTAAGCTGTGAAGAACCATCCCGATAACAATGATACCGAGTCCGAGTAATGCAGTTCCTTTAGGTAAAGGGGAAGAGAATAACATTACTTCACCAGCCATAACGAATAAAACCTGCGTTGATTGTGTTGCTTCCACAGAAGCAAGCTTACCTTGATGATTTCGGACCCGGTCGGTTGCTATGAAAAAGAGAGTGGTAGCGACGATTCCGGAACAGATTGCAACGATTAAGGATTGAAAAACCTGGCTGGATGAAGGCATACCTTCTTGCAGATAACCGGCAAAGGCAATCAGCAGCCAAAAAGGGACCGTCGCTATAGTCATGCCGAACACGCGTTGAAAAGTATCCAATTTTCCATCGCAGACTTCCATCATTTTTCTGTTTCCAAGGGGATAAGAGAAAGCCGCCAATACAACCGGTATGATACCGCTCAAGACCAATGTTGGAGTGAGTCCCTGAGCATTGGGGGTTTGGATGAGAATAACGCCTGACAAAATAAAAATTGAAATACAAAGAGAGAGCAGAGGTATTCTTTGTCGAACCGTTTTCATTCCTGAAGGAGTCATGACTTTTCGGGAAAATAATGGCCCAAGGAGCGTTCCGGCCACAATGGTCAACTGCCAGGTTCCCGCCACAAGCCAGCCTGGTCCATAAACAGCCGCATATGTAATAGGTGCATAAAATAAAACAAATCCGATAAAGCTCCACCCCAGCCAAGGGAGCGGATTTTTGATCATTTCCAAGAGCACCTGCTTCATATTCTTCCGTGCAAGAACAATCACAACGAGAAATGGCACCATGAATAAAAATCTTAACGAGGAGCTCCACAGCCAGCTTCCGCCTGAAAGCTCCATCGATCTGTTTAAAATGAACGTCACCGCGAAGAACATAGAAGCCGCTATACCCAACATCATCTCTTTCATGCTTATCACCTTTTTCATAGATATATTGTTTAATATATTAAACGTTAACAACAAGATAGTATACTCTTTTGTAATTAGGAAATTGTTATTATTCCCAGTCGCCTTTACTTCAACAGGTATTTTCCTTGCTATATAGAATATATACTATATAGGAGAAAAACGAATGAATTCCAATAAGAAGATATACCTTTTTCATGATTTGATTGTAAAGGGGTTGATAATGTTGAGTGAAGCTGAAATCCTTAAGCGCCCTCAAGTCATGCATAGGAAAATCGCGCGCAAAGAAATGGTGAAAAGGGTAATCCTGATTACGATTGGAGCCATCATAATGGGGGTGGGGCTTGAAATCTTTCTTGTTCCAAACAACGTAATAGACGGCGGTATTGTTGGTATTTCAATCATTCTTTCTCATTTGACAGGTATGAAGCTCGGGCTATATATCTTTGTATTGAACATTCCATTCTTTTTCATAGGTTATAAGCAGATAGGGAAGACGTTTGCATTTTCCACTCTGTACGGTATCATCATCCTTTCAGTTACTACCATCTTTCTACATCCGGTCCCTGCTTTTACACAGGATATTCTGCTCGCATCCTTGTTTGGCGGGATTGTCCTGGGGATAGGGATAGGGATGGTCATTCGTTACGGGGGATCACTTGACGGGACAGAAATACTCGCCATTCTTTCGAGTAGAAAACTCCCTTTGTCGGTCGGGGAAATCATCATGATTGCAAACCTGTTCATTTTATCAAGCGCCGGTTTTGTATTTAGCTGGGATCGAGCCATGTACTCATTGCTTGCTTATTATGTTGCTTTTAAAATGATTGATATCACAATCAAGGGTCTGGATGAATCTAAATCTGTTTGGATCATCAGCGAGAATTACGAAAAGATCGGTGATGCCCTTTTGCATCGATTGGGCAGAGGTGTTACATACCTTAAGGGGGAAGGAGCTTTTTCAGGAGATGATAAAAAGGTCATCTTTTGTGTAATCACAAGACTTGAAGAGGCGAAGCTGAAAGATATCGTGACAGAGCATGATCCATCAGCATTCCTTGCAATTGCAGATATTGCTGAAGTAAGAGGTGGCAGGTTTAAAAAAGCTGATATTCATTAAATTTATAAAGCATCGTTGGTAGGATCATAAAAAACGTTTAACTTGAAAAAGAAAGAGAAAAACGCACATGACCGCAGTCGTTTGCCGTTTTTCTCTTTCTTTTTTTTGTTATAGAACCCTTTCTTCAGTTGGTGGGACGAGATGACCTAGTTGGCCATAATTAAAAATTCTCCTGTATTCTCCCCAGACTCTATTTCGTCCGATTTCAGAGTTAAACCAATTTTCGCGAGTGATTTCACTATTCTGGTAAGTAGCATTGAAAGAAAAAGAAATATAGACTATTCCAGAAGGGAAATGTTTCATATGTGTCCTGATCTGCCTGCCAGCAACATGGCTTTTACAGATGACCAACATGGAAGCTATCGCGACAAAATCAATGATGTCTTTAGCATATAGTACATTTTCAAGAGAATTCGTTGATTGGTCTTCATAGATGATACTCTCTTCTGGTATGCCTGCTTGAAGGAGATAAGAAATAATGACAGATGCTTCTGTGATTGAATGAGATTGCCTCCCTTCCCATTTTGGGTGCGGTATGCCTGTCAAACTTCTTCCCCCTGTCACTATGATTTTAGGTGCAAGGTCCAGTTTGTAAGCCTCGATTGCTTTTTCCCAATGACCCGGGTGAGTGCCGCTGAAGACAAAAATCGCGTTGCACTTCTTAAGAGGTATTCTCTCGTAAAACGTTAGATCGGTAACTTTTTCTAATTGTTTTTTATCTAACTGAGGCATTTCAGTTTCTTTAGGTATTATAGGGTTCATTTTGTTCCTCCTAAATAGACGTAATCGCCTGTCATTTGCCAGAACTCTTGGTTTGCTGTGAGAAAAAGGGAGCCAAACTCATCTTTTCGGATTTGTGCTTGTTTGTGCAAGTTAGTGCGTTTAATCTTTTCCTCAATTTTTTTGTACTGATCCTCATCTTCATACTCCCAAATAGCCATAATCGATGTTTTTTCTGAATTAACCCATCTGCCGACGAGCTTAGATCCGAATCGGAGTTGGTTTGGAAGTAAATAATGGTGGAAAAATTCATTGAAATCTTCTAATCGGGTTGGTTCTATACAATACATTTTAAATCTATATACCATAATATTCCTCCTTTACTATTATAATAGTACATGTTTGTTCTGTTTTGTTCAATTTTTATTTTCAATATAGTTCCACTTTATTAGTGTTTATTAAGTTTTAGCTGAAAAATCAAATTTTATTGAAATTTTAAATCAGACTCTTGACACTTTGTAAATATTACCATATACTCTTTTTAACCGTTTGACTGCTTTTTGAATATACTAGTGTAAAGCGATGACGAGGACATGAATCATTTTTTATTTTCTTTTTCAGAGAACAGGGTCACCGGCTGAAAGCCCTGAAGAAAAAGGAATGGTTTACCGCCTCGGAGCAATTATGGTGAAATACTCAGTATCCATAATCGGGTTAAACCGTTATCTTACTTTGAGCGAAGTGAAGCAATTCGACCGCTTCGGAATTAGGGTGGAACCACGACCGACGCGTCCCTTGTACAGGGATGAGTGCGGTCTTTTATTTTTATATAGGAAAAGTGATGATGAGGACATGAATGATTCTTGCATTCTTACCAGAGAACAGGGTCACCGGCTGAGAGCCCTGAAGAAAAGAGAATGATTTACCACCTCGGAGCAATTATGGTGAAATATTCAGTATCCATAATCGGGATAAACCGTTATCTTACTTTGAGCGAGGTGAGTCAATTCGACCGCTTCGGAATTAGGGTGGAACCACGACCGCACGCGTCCCTTGTACAGGGATGAGTGCGGTCTTTTGTTTTATAAAATTATTGGGAGGAATGATTATGTCAGTTCAAAATGAAGCAGAAAAGAGAAATCATCGTAAGCTGGGTGCACAGCTTGAACTATTTATGTCGATGGAGGAAGCACCGGGGATGCCGTTCTTCATGCCAAAGGGAATGATTGTCAGGAATGAGCTTGAAAAGTTCTGGAAAGAGGAACATAGAAAGGCAGGTTATGAGGAAATCAAGACTCCGATCATGATGAAGCAGGAGCTCTGGGAACAATCTGGCCACTGGCAGCATTATCACGAAAATATGTATTTCACGGATGTGGAAGACCAGTCATATGCGATTAAGCCGATGAACTGTCCGGGAGCTGTCTTGATTTATAAAAGCAAGAGGAGAAGCTATCGCGAACTCCCAATCCGGTATGGGGAGCTTGGTTTAGTCCATAGGCACGAACTTTCAGGATCACTGAGCGGATTGCTCAGAGTAAGGTCATTCACTCAGGATGATGCGCATTTATTTGTCCTGGAAGAACAAGTTCAATCCGAGCTGAATAAAGTACTCGATTTGATTGATGTTTTTTATTCTAAATTTGGATTTCAATATAAAATTGAACTATCTACTCGTCCTGAGAAATATATGGGATCAATGGATATGTGGAATAAAGCAGAAGAAGATTTAGAAAAGGTTCTTCAGCAAAGAAACGCAGACTATCAGGTCAATCATGGAGACGGTTCGTTCTATGGTCCCAAAATAGATTTTCATCTCGTGGATGCGATTGGGCGAAGCTGGCAGTGCGGTACTGTACAACTGGACTTCCAGATGCCTGAGAAGTTCAATTGCGAGTATATTGGAGAAGACAACAAAGCACACAGACCGATTATGATTCACCGTGCTATTTATGGATCCATTGAACGGTTCATGGCCATTCTCATTGAACATTATGAAGGGAACTTCCCAATGTGGCTTGCTCCCGTACAAGTGAAAGTGCTGCCGATCTCTCAAAATCATTCGGAATACGCAGACAGAGTGAAGGGGATTCTTTTGGAGAAAGGATTTAGGGTGGAGATAGATGACCGGATTGAAAAGATCGGTTTCAAAATCAGGGAAGCGCAAATAGGAAAAGTACCCTATATGATGGTTGTCGGAAACAAAGAAAGCGAGGAAGGAAAGGTATCCCTTCGAAATCGTGAAGGGAAATCGCAATTTATATCTGTGTCAGAGTCCATTTCCCAAATGATGAATGAAGATGAAATGCTTAGATAAAAAAGTATTTGAGATGGGATAGGATGAAACCCCTGCTGTGTGTAAACAAAAACCCGCTTAAATTAGCGGGTTTTTAAATAGTATCATCTTTTACAATACACGACTGTTGTTCTTCGGTTCTTCGAGATTCATCTTATGTAGTTCCAGCTTCATTTTTTCAGTTTCGATGACAAAGTTTTCATGCTTCAATTGTTCCAGCTTTAATTGATCTTCAAGCATCTTTTGTTTAATCTTTGATTGCTTTTGAATATGATCTGTAAATATAGCAATGATAGGAATGGAAAAAATCATGATAACAGCAATTGTCCCAGTCATTTTTTTACCTCCTTGCTTCATTGAAGTATTTTCGAAGTATTTTCATCATTTAGTCTTAATAGTAAAATTATAACAAAAGGATACAGGCGCGTATATATGTTTAGATTACATATTTTTGAAAAGGCCGTCGATATACAGTCGCTATATCGGTTGACGGCCATACACTATTTACTCTCGAGTCAAGCCTGCTGAAATACTGTCGTCGAAGAGAGGCCCCGGGAAGAAATTTGCACTTTAGCCTTTAAGTTAGATGAAAAAATGGTATTCTATTAGTATGAGTAGAATTAGACTGGAGATTACATATGAGATTTACAAAGAAAATACCTAATACACTGACATTGGGCAATTTATATTGCGGCTTTTTATCAATTGGTTTTGCAGCCAATGGTCAGTTTAAGAACGCTGCTGTATTGATTATTATCGGAATGATGCTTGACAGTATGGATGGCCGGTTAGCAAGGATGCTTGATGCTGACAGTACCATTGGAAAAGAACTGGACTCCTTGGCAGACATTGTCACATTCGGGGTAGCTCCATCGTTCCTTGTTTACTATACTTCCTTCTATCAATTTGGATTATTGGGCTTTTTTGTTGCAGGGCTGCTGCCATTGTTCGGGGCATACCGTTTAGCACGTTTTAATACGAGTCCGCCCAAGTCCTCTTTGCATTATTTTATAGGCGTCCCGATTACAGCAGCAGGAGGGATTCTTGCCATCCTGACCTTATTCGGAGACCGTATTCCCAATATCGTAACGTCTGTCATTTTTACAGCTATGTGTTTTTTAATGGTAAGCAGAATACGTATTCCGAGCTTCAAAGAAATACCGCTTCCTAAATACGGAACGATCGTAACGATCTTTATTGGAGCACTCTTGTACGTCATATACAAAGGAACGTATGAGCAATTTCCTTACTTAATATACATCGCTGCCCCGCTTTACTTTGCCTACGTTGCCTATCGTTTTATAAAAAGAGGGAAACATGAATGATATTAAGAGATTGGGACAAAAGTTTTTTAATCTAAATAAACCCGAACTAATTTGCATTTTAGGAAGCAAATTAGTTCGGGTTTTTAATTTGTTTAAAGTATATTTAGGTCGGTTGATTGGAGTGCAAGACGAAGACTCCTGCGGGGAGAGTAGCTAATGTGAGACCCCGCAGGAGCGACCGCGACGAGGAGGCTCACGGGCTACCCGCGGAAAGCGAAGTCTTGCACGGAAATCATTAGCGGTATTAAGAGCCTATATTGAAATTGTTCATCTTTTTGTGCGGGATTTTAGTTTTGCCGCAGCCTCTTTAATCCTCAGAAGGCAGGAACACTTTTTCCTGCCATTTATGATAAAAGTAAATGATAATTGAGATACTGAGGATCACAAGCAGATACTGCCATGGTGTGATGTTTTTATAATTCGCAATTCCCAATACATCCAACAAAGGCAGAGCCACATAGCACATAAAGGCATCCATGATGATGTTTACCAGCAAATAAAGAGGGAACCGATGATGCGTAAAACGGAAAATCCAAAATGTGCCTATAGCAAATAACCCATATGCAAAGCTCACATCAATCATATACCCCCAAGGTACAATATATTCTTTAATTTCCCACCAGTCATACGTATATGCAATCTGGAAGACGATGGTCATCAATAAACAGGTAAAAATCGTGACCGGCATATAACGTCTGATGGTAGCAGGTTTGGCGAAAAATAGGGAGAACCAGGGAAGGGAAAAGGCGATAAAGAGAAGAACTTTTGCTGTCATATAAAAACTCCCAATAACTTAGTTACTAGTTATTCTTACTTTAGACGTGAAGTGTATACATGAAAATTGATTCAGTTTTACTGGGGATATCAGACTTCTAGAACAAAAGTGTTACCATATAAACTTTTTCACCGTTTAGTTCTTTAGTTCTTTTTTATCAATTAACGGATATCGCGTACTAACAAGTGCTATTTATCGATATACTTTATAGGCTTTATTCTGAGTGAAAAGGGGAGATGCTATGTTTAAGAAAATTTGGATGATGATTCTTGCTCTTGTCTTATTATTTCCATCCTGGGGGTTGGCTGGTGATTTCGGAAAAGACGATCCATCGGGTGTTCCGGGACAATGGTATGTGGGGACCACCCCTTCCTATGTGGCACCTTCAAAACACCCGGTATTATTTGTCCATGGGTTGAATTCCTCTTCCAATACATGGTGGAACGAAAATAACATGTATGATACCGCTTATCAAAATGGCTATGAGACAGCGTTTATCGATCTCTATCCGACAAAAACGATGTGGGATAACGGAGCACTGTTAGCTGGGAAGATTCGTGACATGTACAATTACTTTGGTGAAAAGGTGGTCATTGTCGCTCATAGTAAAGGCGGGATAGATACGCAATCGGCACTTGTTCATTATGGAGCATACCCATATGTTGCACGCGTGATTACATTGTCGTCCCCTCACCATGGTTCTGAACTCGCGGACCTTGCATATAGCAGCTGGGCAGGCTGGCTCGCCGGAATCCTTGGAAGCAAAAGTGATGCGACTTACTCTCTGCAGACGGGCTATATAAGTTATTTTCGTGAACAAACCGATTCCCACGGCAACGTCGGAAGAGTCCCTTTCTATACCTTTGCAGGTACGAAGTGGGGAAGCTTCGGAAGTTCATTTTATTGGGGCGGCTTATATCTTAGCTCATATGGAAGTAATGATGGAGCGGTAACGGTGAACAGTTCACGCCTGCCCTATGCTGCACATCTCGGTACAAGTTCCTGGAACCACTCTACGATCAAAGAAGGGTCCTCTACATTCAACCTGTTTAAAAGTTATTTGAATGAAAGCGCTCCATCGAGTTTTGGTGCCGGTATTCAAAGTATCGATTCTGAAGTCCAAACTGCTTCGACATATATTCGCGGCGGAGCATATAAAGGAAATAAACAGGAAACGTTTTATGTTGAGGAAGGAACTGAAGAAGTTACAATTGACTGGATCAGCAATCATAAAAACACGTCCCTGACCCTTGAAGATCCTGATGGAAAAGATACTTATACTCTTAAAACAACAACAGATGAAAATGGATTTTTCGATGATGCGTTTCATCACAGTGTTTCCATCGCTATCCCCAAATCAGGAAAATGGAAACTGCATGCTAATACTTCTGAAGAAGAACACTACCTGATGAATATCACTTACGATAGTGAAATGAACGACTCAGTGAATGTGCATATAAGCTCAGACACTATAAAAGTGAAGGAGAAAAGCAGCAAAGTTAAATTGAAAACGGATATTACCATTGACTATTACAAGAACGGGAAACTTAAAAAAGGAAAAATAAAATTCAAAGATTCTACATTCAAACTGCCTAAGCTCGGTGAAGGTGTCTACAATTTAACCATAGATGTGGATGGGGAGAAGGGCAGCGATAAATTTAAAAGGACGATGGTAAAGTCCATATATGTGGATGATGAAGGAAAAATGTATTTTCAATAATAGTAGATTCAACAACAGTGGAAGCTCATCTAATTGAGCTTCTTTTTTTTACGGCGGAAATGAGAAGCCGATGTGAAAAGGAAGTTGTTTTGTTCGATAATCGTTTTTCTGCTAACGATCCGTATATTTAGTCTCTGGACACAAGGAATCAATTTGCTTTTCATTCCGACATCATTTTTAGTCATTTTTCACCATCCGTCATTCCGGAATTTGGTTCTTTCGTTTCGTTTTTTCGTAAAGAAAAGGGTTTCTTGTCGAGCGCATCAAATTAGTTTAGAGTACCGAAACATTAAGGAGGAATACGTATGAAAAACAAATGGATCAAGGGCACAGTATCCGGGGTATTAATGGCATCGGGTATCTCACTGACCGTTCCAACATCACCCGTTTCTGCCGATGGACCAGGTTACAATGGGAGTGAAACGATCAAGAATGAACGTTTGCACAGTTATGATGAAATGTCTAAGCTTCTTGAACGTCTTGATGCTAAGTCAGAAGCTCTTTCACTTGAGGTATACGGACAATCTGTAAAAGGACGCGATTTATATCTTGCAAAATTCGGAACAAACGAAAACAATCCGACGATTCTTTATTTGACCCAGCAGCATGGGAACGAGGTACTCACGACAGAAGGGGCTCTTAAATTCATTCAACATCTCACTTCAAATTCAAAAGAAGTAAAAGAAATGTTAGATAAAGTGAATATTTTGGTGGCACCACGTTTAAATGTGGACGGAGCGGAAGGTGACGTGAACTTTTCTTTGGAAGATTATGTGTCAGGCACGCATACCCGCTATAATGCAAATGAAGTGGACCTAAACCGGGATCACGTGGATCGTCTACAGCCGGAAACGCATGCTCTCCATGAAAATGTCCTGCAGAAATACACTCCAGATTACATGATTGATCTTCATCACCAGGGAGCGGAGACAACCCTTGGGGATACAAATGAGTTAGTATCAGGTTCTATTTTATATCCTACGAACGAAGAAGTAGATCCTCAAGTCGTGGAAAAGTCCAAGCAGCTTGGCGCTGTATTATATAATACTGTGGAAAGCAGAGGTTTTGGGACTCTATCTAAATATATCGGCGGTTCTGCTCAAACCATTTCAAGAAATGGATTGGCAGCCGAGTATGGGATTGCAACGCTTCTTTTTGAAATGAGAGGTATGGCGGATCATTACCGTGAAGACTATGTACTTGGTCAAAAGAGCAACGGATACCTGATCAAGCAGGCGGTTATCGGAATGGAGGCGACAGCTAAAGCCATAGCTGATGGCTCGATTAATGAAGCAGATACTTCTTTCTGGGATACTTTGCCTGAGAGTTCTTATAATAGAAGCGAAAGTGAGTAATAACCTTTCGTGAAAAAAGTGCGTGTCTTTCTGGACGCGCACTTTTTTTATATATGCCTTTACAAATTATTTAACAATCATAACCGGACATTTCGCCCGCTTCGCCACTTTATGGCTCACGCTCCCCAGCACCATTTCCTGAAACGTATTCAAGCCGCGGCTTCCGATTACAAGTGCATCATATGTATGCTTGTTTGCATACTCCACAATTGCAGGACCGGGTTCTCCGTGTAAAATGATTGTTTCGTATTTTACATCAGCATGTTTCGCTTTTTGTTCAATCAATTGAAGTTTATATTTTCTTTTATCTGAGGCATCGGTTCCCCAGTGCTGAAGGACATCATCTTTTGATTGTTTCGCGTCAATCACATAAACAATGTTGATTTCTGCATCGGTTTGCAAAGAAGCAAGTGCAATTGCCTTGTCAGCAGCTCTGATTGAATGCTCAGAACCGTCAGTGGCAAGCAATATTTTTTTAAACATAGAAATCCCCCTCGAATGATTGAACTTTCTAAATATATTCTATTTTACACCTTTTTTCACATGAAAAAAGGTATCTTTTTTTACATTTTTACAATTCGTCAGAAAACATAAGAAAAACTGAATAAACAAGAGATAATTCCTTGTGGATGCGCTTTCATAGGTGGTTCACAAAAACAAATATCCATTATATAATGTGCCTTGTGTAAAACGGCCCCGACTTTCATGAGAGTTGAAAGTCACGACAAAAAAATAAACGAGGTGCATTATGAATTTATCTTCAAAAATTAAATATGAATGGTTTGGAAATATCCGCGGAGACATTCTTGCAGGGATGGTTGTAGCGATGGCATTGATTCCAGAAGCAATTGCATTTTCGATCATTGCCGGAGTAGATCCGATGGTCGGGTTGTACGCATCATTCTGTATCGCAGTTGTCATAGCGTTTGTCGGTGGACGTCCGGGTATGATATCTGCAGCGACGGGTGCAACAGCTTTATTAATGACTACTTTAGTGGCCCAGCATGGATTAAAGTATTTGCTTGCTGCTACTATCCTGACAGGTGTGATTCAAATTATCATGGGTGTCCTTAAATTAGGCCGCTTAATGAAATTTGTCCCACGTTCTGTCATGATTGGGTTCGTTAACGCTTTGGCAATCTTGATTTTCACAGCACAATTGCCGCATTTTGTCGGAGAAGAATGGATGATGTACGTGATGGTGGCTGCGGCATTGGCCATTATTTACATTCTCCCACGTTTTACGAAAGCAGTTCCTTCACCGCTTGTTGCAATCATTGCGGTGACGATTTTTTCTGTTATGGCAAGCACGGGAGTAAGGACAGTGGGGGATATGGGTGAATTGACACAAACACTGCCTATATTCTTGATTCCGGATATTCCATTTACCTTCGAGACGCTTCAAATCATCTTCCCTTATTCATTATCGATCGCAATTGTAGGGTTGGTTGAGTCTTTACTGACTGCTTCAATTGTAGATGATATGACGGACACGACAAGTGATAAGAATAAAGAAGCGAAGGGGCAGGGAATGGCTAACATCGTATCAGGTTTCTTCGGCGGTATGGCAGGATGTGCAATGATCGGACAATCAGTCATAAATGTTAAATCCGGCGGCCGGGGCAGACTATCTGCTTTTGTGGCAGGGACATTCTTGATGATCCTGATTCTCCTGCTGAATGATTTCCTCGTACAGATTCCGATGGCAGCCCTGGTAGGGGTCATGATCATGGTATCGATTGGAACATTTGATTGGGGATCTATCATGAATCTTCACAAAACGCCAATCACAGATACAATTGTCATGCTTGCTACTGTCATTACAGTGTTATTCACGCATGATTTATCAAAAGGAGTACTGGTAGGAATTATATTAAGTGCCGTATTTTTTGCTTCCAAGATTTCAAAAGTGAAGGTTACCACTTTGACATCGGAGCAAACCCATAAGAAAGTATACCGTGTGTCCGGACAACTATTCTTTGCATCCGTTACAGATTTCGTTGAGAGCTTTGATTTCACGGAAGATGTGAAGGAAGTGACGTTGGATCTTACTAATGCGCATTTATGGGATGATTCAGCCATAGGGGCGATTGATAAAATCGTGATGAAATATCACCAAAACGGTGTAAAGGTCAACTTATCAGGCCTTAATGAAGAAAGTAATAAATTGATGGATAAACTGGCTGTTCACAATAAGCCGGGTGAAATTGACAAGGTTGTAAACCATTAAACGGTATAAAACCAGCAGAGAAGAATCTCTGCTGGTTTTTTTATATTTAATAGATTCCGACTGCATCAAAGGAAAGGTTCACTGCATTCACCTCTGCCGAACCGCTTCCATAGAGGTCCGTTGCCGCCTGTACTGCTGCCGCTCTTGCCTGACTGAAAGTAGAGGAAGAAGTGAGGTATACAGTATTCATGCGATAATAGATGTCACCAAGCTTCTCACGTCCGATGCCCGGTACGGTTACACCGTAGAATGTACCGCCTTCACTTAATAGATAAGCTTGCTTGTTGATGATTCCAGAGTTGATGTGAACGCCGCCGTTGTCCTGAGTTCCCGTGTAACGGACGGAGTAATGGTCAGGGTCACCGTATTTGCTCGGGTCGCTCATGGATCTAAGGGCATCCCCGCTTGTACCAGGAGTGTAAATGTCTTCACCAATTTCAAAATCAGGATTTGAACCTTTTTCAAATTCTACAAGTGTTCCAAAGATATCAGAGATCGCTTCGTTCAAAGCACCTGATTCGTTCTGATAGACCAGGTCAGAGGAGAAGTTGGTAACCGCATGTGTCAGCTCATGTGCGACAACATCAATTCCGCCCGAAAGCGGTGCGAATGTGGTTCCGTCACCATCACCGTAAACCATTTGTGAACCATTCCAGAATGCATTGTTGTAACCGCTGCTGTAATGGACGGAGGATACAAGTTCAGCCCCGTTGTTGTCATAGGAATTTCGGTTATAGTTTTCTTTGTAGAAATCATAGGTTTGTCCAGCAAAGTAGTGGGCATCAACTGCTGCTGCATCATAAGAGTCGTTGAATACATTATCACTGTCTGCCCATAGCGAGCCCGGCAGGAAGAATTGAGGGAAGAAGGTCATGTTGTCCATGTCGTATGTATAAACTCCACCTCCGCGAGTATTGTCCTGAAGGTAATAAGTACTGCCTGAAAGTGTAGTATTGAGCAGCTTCGTACCGCCAAGGACCCCAGTGCCCGTACCTACTTGATCCGTTCCGCTGACTTCGTGCATATCATTGTATTTATTGAGGATTTCCCCAGTTTCAGTATCGATGAAATAGTTCCAGTTCCCCGGCTCAGGCTGCAGGAAATTCAAGTTGATGAAGTATGCTTGTCTGGCAGAATCACCATCTGTATAAACAACACGCTCGGGCTTTGCATCTTTTTCAAGCTTAGGATCAATCCCTAAATCTCTTTTTGCGATTTTGAGTGCTTTATTTGCGTTCACCTTTTTACTCGCATTCAAGCTTTTCTTATCCAAGTCGGCTACTACTGTACCTGAAAAAGCTTTGATGACACCATTTTGATTTACAACAGCTGATTGAGTGGAGCCCCAGACAGGTACACCATTAAACATTTGCTGAAAGCGGACGACTGTAAGCCCTAGCTCATCCTTTTCCACCGATAACACATTGAATTGTTCTTTAGCATCTTTATCTGTTAATTTGAAAGTATGTTTGTTCTTTTCTAAATAAGATAGAACGATAGACTCTGCCTTTTCTTTAGATGGGGCGGACAGGGCCCCTGATAAAAACTCAGGCGTGCCTGCTTTTTCATTCCATTGAACATTTGCATGAGGCTCGGCAGCGGCACTTACTGTTGCAAGCATCCCCGTCAATAAACCTACCGACAAACCAACACCTGCTAATTTTTTCTTATTCACATGATCTCCTCCTGTTTTTATTTCTAAAAATTCTGTCAATAAAAGGTTAACACTCTATTATATGTTTTGGTATTGAGAAAAACAGGGACTATTTTAGCAGGGAAAGTAGAGTGGTTTTATATTAATTCAGGAAAATTTTCATGAAATTGAAGATTTACTGACTATAAAAGTTTTTAAGGCTTGAATGGATAATTAGGTTAAAGTGATGAGGGACAAAGTATTTAAAAAAGAGTGCGTGGAATGACTGATGATTTTTACTGAATAACAAACAAGATCCCTCCATGCCTATCCGGCAAAGAGGGATCTTGTTTGTATTGTTTTTTTGAGAGATTAGTATCTTACAGCATCATATGAATTGATTCTGCCATGTTGAGTGTAAGTACCGGTTCCGCTTACGTAATCTGCAGTCTGCTCGATCGCTTGGCGGATTTGGCTATTGCTGCGGCCCTGGCTTGCAAGTAGACCAGCAAGACCTGCAACGTGAGGAGAAGCCATTGATGTTCCAGACATATATGAATACCCGTTATTCGGTACCGTTGCAGCAATGTCAACACCAGGTGCAGATACATCTACCCATGAACCATAGTTAGAGAAAGAAGCTTTACGATCATTACTGTCCACAGCACCAACTGCAATAACATTTGCATAAGAAGCTGGTTCAAATGTAGTGGATACTCCATCATTTCCTGCAGCAGCAATCACTACACTTCCTTTATTCCATGCATAGTTAACAGCACTTTCCAATGTAGTGGTCGAGCAATCACAGCCTAAAGAGAGATTGATGACTTCTGCATCTTGATCAGCTGCATAACGGATTCCATCAGCTATATCTGCCAATGACCCGCTGCCGTTAGCATCGAGCACCCGTACGGCAAGGATTCTAGTATTCGGAGCCATCCCGGCAATTCCTGTGCTGTTATTCGTTTCGGCAGCAGCTGTACCAGCTACGTGCGTACCATGGCCATTAAGATCCATCGGATAATAATCATTGTCTACAAAGTCATAACCACGAATCGTCTTGCCGTCAAGATCAGGGTGGTTGTAATCAACACCCGTATCCAAAACTGCGATTTCCTGACCGCTGCTGCCGCGGGTATAATCCCAAGCATAATTAGTGTAAGTATTTTGAGGGCCGTATTGATAACCTTGATAATAATAGTCATTTGGCGTCCATGTTGAAGCAAGATTGTAGTTTGGTTCAGCATATTCAACATTAGGGTTGTTGTTTAATGCTTTAACAACTGCTTCGACATTGCCGACTTTTAACACATCAAATGGTGATTTGACTGCATCGGTATCAGGAACTACAGTAGCATTTGCACTTCTGACGGCTTGTGCTTTTTCTGATTTCGTTGCGTTGTCCTTGAATTTAACAATAACCTCACCTTTTACATAGCTATCTTTTTCAAGACTTTTTTTAACGGCTGTGTTTTTGGGAGTGGTCTCCAGAGGGTTTGAATCTTTCGCGAAAACGCTTCCACCAAAACTGGGGAAGATCGCAAGCGAGGCGGCTAATGATAATGCGGCAATTTTTTTGAATTTCATAAACGTATTCCTCCATTTTCTTTTTTTAAAGTGAGTCCAGCATCATAACGACAAATTTCTTCTAATGACCATCTTTCGAATTCCCTTACCGTTTTCCTCCTTTCAAAATAAGACTGGAGATGCTGTTGAAGAAGGTTCCTTGTATGTAGTGCATCTCGCTAAATAGGATTCTAGCAAACTATGTAAAAATACAGAATACCCCCTATGTAAAGATAAATGGTTATAAAAGGAAATAGAAAAGTCAAAAACTAGATTTTTCTCTTAATTTATGAAATGTTTCCTGAAAACCCCTATTATAGCTTCGTTACGTGTAGGAAATCTGTCATGCCTTTTCTCAACCTGGCAAACAAAATTTTTATAATGACTGAATTCTTCAAAAGATTTTATGGAGAATTCTTACCATTAAGTGGTAAAATGACAATTGTGGAAAGGGGGAAATGAATTGCGGACAATTGTGATATCAGGTGGAGGAAATGAAAAACAGACTGAGGCGATTGATCGTCATTTTGTTTCCTTGCTAAATCCCGCCAAGCCGCTTTTATATATACCGGTGGCAATGGAAGCGCCACAAGTTTCATACAAGGCATGCTATGAGTGGATAACAGGGGTGTTCTGCCCTCTTGGAGTAGAACATATTGTAATGTGGACGGATTTAGAAGGTAAGAGTGCAGCAGATTTAACGTGCTTTTCCGCTGTCTATATTGGAGGGGGGAACACATTTCATCTTTTAAAAATACTGAATGACACTCATTTTTCAAAGGTGATAAGGGATTATTTGGAGGTTGGCGGGACTGTTTATGGAGGCAGTGCAGGTGGAATTATCTTAGGAAGTCATATTATGACCTGTGCAATCAATGATGAAAATAAAGTTCAATCAGAAGGTTATGAAGGTCTTGGATTCTTAGGTCGCTTTGCCATTCTATGTCACTATGAGAAAGGACAGGATTTATTCATTCAATCATTTATACAAGAATTTCAACTGCCTGTCATCGCTCTATCAGAGGAGACGGGATTATTTATAAGAGGGTGTGATATAAAAGTGATCGGAAATAAAAGTGCAATAGTTTTTGACGATAAGGGAAGTTGTGAAGTGAACATCGGGACTCTGATTGAATGAAATGAAGACAAAGGTGAGATAGCCTGGAGTGAGTTAATCCCCAGTGGCCCATCAATTCAGCACTATATACAAAAATAAAAGAACGAATTATCATTAAAGCATAAGAAATAGCAAAAATGTTATAAGGAAGACAGCAAAGAGAAGATAGGTGAGGCATAGATGAATTTAAAACTTCTGATCATTCCAGCGATCGGTATCGTGATCATGCTGGGTATTTTTGTGAGAAATGATGCCCGTACATTACATATTGAACCATCCGATTTACCTGTCAACAGAACCATGGCAGTTGAAATTTCCCAGCGATACCTTGCCGGCTGGTGGAAAACGCCAGCGAAGCTGGATTTTACTCCATACGCAACGAAAGATGTACATCAAATGAGTGATGAAATGATCGTTGAGATTATAGACGAAAGAGATATATCATCTTGTAAAGGCTATGAAATCATCATTAATAAAAACAACGGAACCGTCAAAAGCAAAGAAGAAGTCAATTATTGCAGGTAGAAGGGCTTCTTATGAAAGGTGATCAATACATAATGAATAAAATATTATTTTTCATTAGCTGTCTTTGCGCTTTTTTTGGTGTTACAATTTTGTTTTTTACCGGCATCCTCAACACTGTGATGCCTATGATGGGAAAAGCATCTTTTCAGGCAGCTATGGCAGGCAGTTATACACATGATGACTATGTAATGGATTTTACATTCATTAATTCATCTGCCGTCTTTTTGATTGTCGGAGGCGGATACAGTGCATATTTACTATACAAAAAGGGAATGTTGGAGAAATAAACAAAGATTTGAAAAGGGGTAAGAGAATTGAATGCCATTCAAGATTTCTGCAGGGATTTATTTTTGGATGTAATTGCAGCAATAAAGGGATTTCTATATGGCTTTATCGTATTTGGATTAACGATAGGAATAATCGGTGTCATGATTTATCTATTTTTGTATACAAAAAACGTGATTTTGTCATGACGTAATAAAGTACCAGTTTACAAACATAAGGCCCGTCCCGCAGTGCATTAAAGCAGTGAGGGACGGGCCTTTGCAAATTCATTTCGATAAGCTGAGCTGGTGATGTTCCACTGCTTTACTTAAGGATTGAAAGATATTGATGGTTGAAAGGTTGATACCGACTTCAATGAACTTCAAGCTCATTTCTGGCCGCATACCGGTAAGTGTCGGTTCGATCCCAAGAAGCTTGAGGCTGTCGATCAGCTTCATGATTCCTTCCTGAAACAGAGGATTGACCTCATACACTCCAGAAAGGTCAATGATTAATTGATGAATGGACAAGTTTTTGCATTCCAGCAGAACATGTTCGATCATCATATCCGCACGCACCTCATCAACATTGCCTATAAGAGGAAGAATGGCAAGGTGGTCAAAGATCGGTACCACAGGAGTGGAAAGTGAAAGATACTTCTCCTCTGATGCTTTTAACTGCCGTTGTGAATAGTCACTATAGGCTTCACTAAAAGCTGATATCATCGTATTGAAGACATGATCGATTTCAATATATACTTCCAATAGCCTTTCGGGTGTCAGAGTGTCATTCCAATGAATGATCCCGTTTAAAATAGCTTTTTTATAAAGTGTAACTTTACTGATTGTCGTGGCAAGAGGTGTTCCATGTGATGTCGCAAGATTGCCCACTTCTTTGCCCCAGGAATATACCTCTGTCTCATTTTCGAAATTCTTTAACAGGCTTTGGCCTGTCAATTCTACTAATTGCTCCAGGTAAGAAAGAAGATCCTCTCGATGTTCCACCGGATAGGTATCAGGATAATGAAGATGAAGTTCATTGAAGATGTCTACGGATAACTCTCTTTTACTTTCTTTTAGTTGATCACCGATTGAATGGTTGATATTGATGTAAGACATGCAAACCTCCATCTGTATGTTTTTTCCTTTATTATAATGTATTGAAATTTTGAAGTATAGAAAAAAGTACCTGCAATGGTATTTTTATATTAGAAAAAATTTACAATGATACTTCTATAATATTATAATAGAAATAATTTACTCATAGATAGATATAAATTATGGAAAAAGGCTGGGAGAGTGCAAAATGACTCATGTTTTAATTGATGTACCTGAAAAGGTCGAAACAGAAAGACTGATTTTGAGAATGCCGATGCCAGGAGACGGTCTCGTAGTGAATGAAGCGATAAAAGCATCATACTCAGAATTGAAGCCCTGGCTTGGGTTCGCTCAAGTTCTGCCTTCAGTAGATGACACCGAAACCAACACACGAGAAGCGTATGCGAATTTCATAACCCGCAAAGCACTTAGATATCTCGTTTTTTGCAAACAAACCGATCAATTTATCGGATCTACAGGTTTTCATAATATCGACTGGGATGTACCCAAATTCGAAATCGGATATTGGATCGATTCGAGAATGGGAGGCAAAGGATATATGACAGAAGCTGTCGGAAGGCTGACAGAGCTTGCACTGACAGATTTGAAAGGCAAGAGAGTGGAAATTCGCTGTGAAAGCGAAAATATAAAAAGCAGAAGGATCCCTGAACAAATTGGGTATGAATTGGAAGGTGTTTTGAAGAATGAAGATTTGTCTGTGGATGGGAAACGTGTAACGGATACTTGTATCTATGGGATGGTGAGGTAGCATTACTGACTATTTATAAGTATTTTAAAGATGGTCCAATAACGTAGTTTTGAAAGTAGAGGAATTTAGCATTTATAAACTTGATAGTAACTGCTAGCAAGTTGTTAGCGGGATGATGTGCACTGCTAACATATGAAATGAAAGAACCCGCTGCACCCAATGTCAGCGGGGTTTGAGATGTGTGATTTATGAATGTACATGATGCATGTTATTCCATTCTCTTGCAAGCATGCTGAAAGTAACTATGTCCTCATAGTGGTCATATAACCACTGACCATCGCGAGTAATTCCTTCGTTTATAAAGCCAAGACGTTCAGGAACTCCGATGCTTTTTATATTGTTCACTGAACATTGTATATCCACGCGATTGAGTTTCATTTCAGTAAAAAGGTAGTTTAGTAGAGCTGAAATGGAAGTAGTTATTATTCCTGTTCCTTGTGCATTCTCTGATAAAAAGTAACCAATACTCGTTGATTTGTTTTTCCAATCGATGTAATGAAGCCCAATCATGCCAACTAAATTGCCCTTATAACGAATTCCTGCATCAAATCCATTGTTATCAGCATAATTACGGATCCATATTGGGATGATGGGTTCGAAATCTTCAGGGGACTGACGTTTGTCCACCCATTGAAGCCATTCTCGTAAATATTCCCGATTGGAATCAATTAATTCATATAACTCTTCTTTATGGTGCTGCTGAAATAATTCTATCGAGATCTCCTCATTGACTGCAAAAGAAAACATTGACCTCTCTCCTTCGATGAATTTAGAAAATTATACCATGAATAATAATGTAAAGGGTAACAGTTTTTTTGGGATTACTTTATAATAAATAAATAGAAATCATGCAGGAGGTGGTAACATGGTAAGGTTATTACCAAAGTTTGGAGCGTCTCATGCAAAGCCTGTTACTGGGAAGGCGATACTTTGCATGGGTTGGAGAAGGAATTGATCGCCCGTACATGTTTCGTATATTTCCTATAATGGGTTTTGCACCTTATTTATCATTTAATAATAGAAAATAAGGGGCTGACCTCAATGAAATATGTGAAAGCAGAAGCAATACTACCAGAGAATTTATTGAAAGAAATTCAAAGATACGTGCAAGGAGAGACGATCTATATTCCTAAGCCAAAAAAAGCTTATCGGAAATGGGGGACTCATTCCGGAGCAAGAGCACTTATTGATGAGCGAAATGCGTGTATTCAAGATGCATTCAAAAATGGTAAGACAATTGATCAACTGGCTTTTGATCATCACTTGTCATGCGAAACAATAAAGAAAATCGTTTACAGGAAATAGTGAATAACCATCGGGAGAACAATCTCCCGGTGGTTTTTTATATCTTATTTAACAAGGCTTATTATGTAAAGTTTATTTCTAAATCATTTAATCCATTTATATTTATAGGCACAAGTATTAAAATTGAATGGAATTATATACAGAATTGAAGTATGGGATATAGGAGCGATTGAAATGGATGCATTTATTCGAAATGACCAATATAACTTCATTAATTATCAAACGCAGGTATTGATAAATGGATATGCCACTGTGAATGATCTCGGGGTGCTGGACGCATTAAAATCATTGGTAAGAGATAAGGTGCTGAATCTATTCGAGGAATTATCACCTCAGCAAGTGAGAATTATAGAAAAAATTATTGATATTAAGGATTCTGACCATGCAGAGGACTTCCTCACTGAACTAAGGGAGTATGTAATTCCTTATAGAAAGGTAAATGAGACAACGCTTAAGAAAATGTTCCCGAAAGTGAAGAAACTTAAGATGCCAGCCCTGAAAGAACTGGAGTATAAGGAATTATCATATCTAGGATGGAATGATTACGGCCAGGAAAGCAAGTATATTGTAGCTGAATTTGAAGGGAAACTGAAAGGATTTAAAGGAACTTTTAAAAACAGCAGCAAAAAGGGAATCTGTGCTATATGCCATACATTTTCTAGTGTAGGCCTATATGTTTCACAATCAAGAAAAACTTCTCGTGGAACATTTGTGAAAAAAGGGAACTATATCTGCCAGGATAGTATGGAGTGTAACGGTAAACTGAAGGACCTGAAGAAGCTCGAGAATTTTATTCAGAGAGTGAATCATTAGAAATTACGGAATTCCAATATTGTGTAAAGTTGATAAATCCCTTGAAACATGGCTACACTTTAAGTAGTATAGATAAGTAGAAAATTTGTAGAGTTTCGAAATGAGGGTTTTTAAATGGAGAAAACATCCATATATGGATTAACTTTAGATCAACTGACCTCTTGGCTGGTTGAGCACGGTCAAAAGAAGTTCCGTGCCGCCCAGGTGTGGGATTGGCTATATAAAAAAAGAGTGACTGACTTCTCGCAAATGAAGAACTTAAATGGTGAATGCATTGAATTGTTAGACGAGCATTTTTATATCCAAACGCTAAAGCAGGAAGTCAAACAGGAATCGAAGGACGGAACGATCAAATTCTTGTTTAAACTAGAGGACGGCAACCTGATTGAAACTGTATTGATGAGATTCAATTATGGGTTAAGTGTCTGTGTAACAACACAGGTAGGCTGTAATATCGGTTGTACGTTCTGTGCAAGCGGATTGCTTAAGAAAAACCGGGACTTATCAAGCGGAGAAATCGTCGAACAAATCATGAATGTCCAGCATCATTTAGATGCACAGGGCAAGGATGAGCGTGTAAGCCATATCGTTGTGATGGGAATCGGTGAACCGTTCGATAACTATGATAACATGATGGACTTCTTCCGGGTGGTGAACGATCAGAAGGGTCTTTCCATCGGAGCCCGTCATATTACGGTATCGACAAGTGGTTTAGCGGATAAAATTTATAAATTCGCCGATGAAAACATTCAAATCAACCTGGCAGTATCATTGCATGCACCGAATAATGATCTTCGTACAAAAATCATGAAGATTAACCGTGCGTACCCACTCGAAAAGCTCATGCCAGCCATTGATTACTATCTGGAAAAAACGAATCGACGAATCACCTTTGAGTATATCTTGCTGCGTGATGTGAATGATCACAAAGAAGAAGCGCTGCAGTTGGCTAAACTATTGAAAAACAAGCGTCATTTATCATACGTGAACTTGATTCCATATAATCCGGTTGACGAACACAATCAGTACCAGCGCAGTACAAAAGATGCGATTGTAGAATTTTACGGCACACTGCTTGAGCATGGAATCAATTGTGGTGTCCGTGTGGAACAGGGTACAGATATCGACGCGGCTTGCGGCCAATTGAGAAGTAAGCAGATTAAGAAGGATAAAGAAAAGATTCAATCTTAATAAATGACATTAAAACACACGAATTCTAATGAATTCGTGTGTTTTTTTATGTTACTAGAAAAAATCGTTTTGAGATTCACACTGATTTTTAATAAATATTTATTGAAAAACAATAAATATTGGGGTATGATGAAAAAAATGGAAAAAATGGGGTGCATGATGAAAGTAACTACACTATTTTTGAAGTCAGCAGTTTTATTGATCGGGCTGGTAGTTTTAGGGCTGAGTGTATTTGGATTACCTAAGCTTGCAGCATTCTCGACGACGGCCAATCCTGAGTTTGCCTATCTTAAGTGGCCGGTAATGCTAGGCTTATTCATGACCGAGATTCCTTTTTTTCTTGCACTTTACCAGTCATTCAAACTATTGAGACTCATTGAAAATAAAGATGCATTCTCTGAAGAAGCAGTAAAGAGCCTAAGCCAAATCAAAATAAATGCCTTGGTCATTACCCTGCTGTATGTTTCAGGTGCACTATTTCTGTCTTCGCAGAAGGCGCTGCATCCTGGTGTGGCCCTTATTGGAATTGTCATCATCTTTACCTCAGTGACCATTTTTGTTTTTGCAGCAGTATTGCAGGGCCTTTTAGGTCACGCACTCGAATTCAAATCCGAAAATGATTTGATTGTATGAAGTGAAGACAATGGCCATTATGATCAATATCGATGTCATGCTTGCAAAGAGGAAAATAACTGTGACTGTATTGACTGAGAAAGTCGGGATCACAATGGAAATTCTGTCTATCCTGAAAAAGGGGAAGGCATAAACTCGAAATTAATAGTGACACAGAAGGGTGATGGAGATTTTATGGAGCTTGATGCTATGATTTTTGATATGGATGGGACGTTATTTCAGACAAATCAAATACTGGAAATGTCTCTGGAAGATGCATTTGAAAGCTTGCGGTCAATCGGAATGTGGGAAGGGAAAACCCCGATTGGGAAGTACCGTGAAATTATGGGTGTTCCGCTACCCAAAGTGTGGGAAGTGTTGTTACCGGACCACTCGGAGGATGTGAGGAGAAATATAAATGACTATTTTCAAAAAAGGCTGATTGAAAACATTCAACAAGGAAACGGTGCGCTTTATCCACATGTAATCGAAGTTTTAACCTTTCTAAAACAAAAACAATTGAAGCTATTCATCGCAAGTAATGGGTTGTCAGCCTATCTGCATGCAATTGTGCATCATTTCCGATTGGATCGTTGGGTGGATGAAACATTCAGCATAGATCAAATTCAATCTTTACATAAATCAGATTTGGTTGAAATGATTTTGGTGAAACATTCGATAAATAAAGCTGCAGTGATCGGTGACCGGCTTTCTGATATCAAGGCGGCAAAAGATAATGGTTTGATATCTGTTGGATGCCGCTTTGATTTTTCTCAAGAGGAAGAGCTTGTAAAGGCTGATGCAGTCGTAAATGATTTAGGGGAATTAAAAAAACTTTTTCCTTTTCGTGATGGAGTAAACACTGCGGATGCTACTATATAAGCTTTTTTCATATTAAGGGGGGAGAGATATTTGAAGAAGTTTCATATGGTGGTATGCTTTGTTATTATAAGTGCATTTATCCTAATGACGGGTTATGAACTTAGTGCAAATGAGAAAAGCGACTTCTACGAGAAAGTAGAAAGTACTGACCTTTCAGGAGAAACGGTGGATTCAATTTCATTGTCTTCAAAGAAGGAAGATGTTTTAAAACGTTTCGGCCTCCCTGAAAAAACACATGAAATTTCAAAACCGAAGACTACATATCTTGTATACAAAGATATAGAATTTGGATTCAAGGATAAAGAAGTTTTTCGTTATTTCTTTACAGAGAACCATAGTTCACACAGAGGAATCACAGCAGGAGAGTCCAGTGAAAAGGTTATTGAAACATACGGTCCGAATTATTATGAAAGAACCGACACAGGAGCAAACATCATCGGATATTTCGACAAGCAACACCGCATCAACATAGAATTCAGCTTTTATGAAAATAAAGTTACTGGAACAATCATCGAAAAAATCAACTGAATTCAAATGCCCGTCCCGCTTTGCTTTAATGCATTGAAGGACGGGTCACTTGTGCATTAGGGACGTTATGTTAGTATTAAATAGATTGAATTTTTTGTGTTTTAAATTCTTTGAACTCAGTGGTGAGGTGTGACAGTGGAAGCAATTCAGCATGATATTACAATAATTGGTGCAGGGGTCAGCAGTATTTTCTTCGCGTACACGTTAATGAATAAGAATCAGGATGCACGAATACATATGATTGATATTGGAAAAGAGTTAGAAAATAGAGTGTGCGGTCTCGACGAAGGCAATGAATGTACATGCGAAGGAACGTGCAGTAAGTACGCAGGTTTTGCTGGACTTGGAAAGTCAGAAGGAAAATTCAATTATACGAACGCATTCGGCGGTGAACTACATAGGAAAATCGGAGAAAATCATGCACTTCATTTGATGGAGGAAGTGGATGAGATCCTTTGTCAGTTTGGCGGCAGCGCCAGGGGAAAATACAGCACAAAGAATGTATTTCTATCTGAGAAAGCAGAGCGTCTAGGCTTGCATGTCCTATCGACGGAGGTGCGGCATTTAGGAACAGGTTTAGCGCATGAAATCTTTCAGAAAATGTATGAAATCATGCGAGAACGGGTTTCTTTTACATTTGAAACAAAGGTGGAATCTGTTAAAAAGACCGGTAATGGATTTGACCTTGACACGAATCGGGGGAGATTCAAGACCGGCCGCTTAGTGGTAGGCACCGGAATGAGCGGCAGTATCTGGCTTAAAAGCTTGATGGAGTCATTTGGCGTCTATCCGGGGGAGACCCGACTGGATATGGGATACAGGGTGGAGATGAAAGGTGATCAGCTCAAGTCTATTCTGCAGGACACCTTCGAAACAAAGTTGAAAATCGAAACTGATCATTATCAAGCGACTACCTACTGCATGAATCCCCGTGGCAGAATCATACGGAAATATCAAAACGGACTGGTCATGCCTGATGGTCAAAATGCACTTGAGAAAGATACTCCGAGTGCAAATCTAAATTTCACGTTGTTTGTTCCTCAATACTATTCTTCATACGAAGAGGCCTTGGATGTAGCAAAAAGTGTCATCGGAGGAATCAACTACGGAAAAGACAGGATCGTTGTTCAACGGCTAGGAGATTTCATAAAGAAAAGGAAAACAGAAACACTTGCCCATAATGAAGTGGAGCCATCCATGGAGGCTGAATGGGGGGATGCACGAAAAGAAGCCCCTATTCTTTATGGAGAGGCATTGATCGATTTTTTAGGTGCATTAGAAGGTTTAATAGATGAAGAGATTCATAGAGATACACTTATCTACGGACTAGATGCGAAGTTTTATGAACCGAAGCTCTCTACGAACGAATATTTGGAAAGTGAGGTTCCTGGTATTTATTTAATCGGTGATTGTTCGGGAGTTACACACTCGCTCTCCCAGGCTGCAGCCTCCGGTATATATTTAGGACACCACTTGGCATTTAACTAAATGATCTATAAGTGATTAATATTATCCAATTGCTTAGGGTTTGGGGGATAAGAAGAGATGTTTGAAGAGAATATCGGTTTAAAAAACTTTTTACAGAGCAATAGTGAGAGGCTTAGCGTGATTGGCATTGATGGGTTAAGCAGGTCAGGTAAAACGACTTATGTTAATGAGTTGGGAAAGATGCTTGAAGAAAATCATATCGAGTATGTATGTTTACATATGGACGATTTCATAGAAAGGTGCAATAAACGATATAATACTGGATTTGATGAATGGAAAGAGTATTATTATTTACAGTGGAATGTAGAAAGTCTAACAGTAAATCTATTTGAAAAACTAAAAGTTTCTTCCGAATTGACACTTCAATATTATGATGGTGAATCGGATATTCAGTTTCGGAAAGATCTAAAATTACCTTCAAACGGGGTGATTTTTATTGAAGGAGTATTCCTTCAAAGAAAAGAGTGGAAAGGATATTTTGATTATATCATCTATTTAGATTGTGAAAGAGAGACGCGATTTAACCGAGAGAGCAAATCCACACAAACACAAATGGACAAATTCAAAAATCGTTACTGGAAAGCAGAAGATTATTACTTGCTTAACTTACAGCCCATGGAACATGCCGATATTGTGATTAAAACATAGGGAAAGTAGGGTGGGAGTGATGATGGGCGTATTATTGTTTATCACTCATGCGATAAGCATGACGCTGGCGTTAGGGATATTTCTGTCAATGCATAGAAGAAATCCCGTGAGAGGAAAGTGGTTTTTGATTACCATTCTATTATGGGGCGGATATAGTCTATATAACCTATTCAAATACTCTTTCACTCGTGGGATGTTGACGGTTTTCATGTATATGATACTTTCGTTTCTCACAGTCCGTTCACTTAAATATGGTAAGCAAACAGGATAAGCCTAATGCGCCTTGTGTATATACACATTTAGGGATGATCTGAGTGAAAGATTATTAAAATGTATAAAATGAGGCTGGGACAAAAGTGTCTAAGTCTAAGTAAAACCCGAACAAATTAGTCTTTCTAAGAGTCTAATTCGTTCGGGTTTTTAACTTGTTCAAATATAAATATACATCTGGATGTTAACTCTTTCCAGCGGTTGATTGGAGTGCAAGACGAAGACTCCTGCGGGAAGAGTAGCTAATGTTAGACCCCGCAGGAGCGAATGCGACGAGGAGGCTCACGGGCTACCCGCGGAAAGCGAAGTCTTGCACGGAAATCATTAGCGGTAATGAGAAACACTGAAATTGTTCGTCGTTAGCTTGTGGAGTATAAGTTCTGCCCAGGCTCACAGTTCTTTCAAATACACATAACTTTTTTTCATATAATCCATTTTATCTTCATAAAAGCGATGTGCATCAAGTCGTTGCAGTCCGGAGGAAAGTGAGATGATATCAAAGCCATTATTTTTAGCCCATGTCTCTACGTAATTTAACAATTTTTCCCCATACCCCTTTGAACGCGCGTTCGAATCTGTCACAAGATCACATACCCAGATGAATTTTCCGTTATATAATGTGATCATAGGCATGAATCCTGTGACAGCCACGATTTCTCCTTCCTCATAAAGAGCAGCAAGCTTATACCCTTCAGAGTTTGTGGCTTCCCTTGTTAATTCGAGAAATCGTTCCTGAGATAAATGAGTTCTGAGCTGTTTCATCACAGGGTAGGCTTCAAGCCAATCCATTTCCGTACTCAATTCTCTAATAATCGACATAATCCCCCTCCTTCGTTTCGTGTTATGATTACCCAAGTCATCCCTGAGTAGATAAATGCTTTTCCTGCAATTTTTTAACTTCATCCCTGTGAAAAGGCGAATCTTCCACTTCATTCACTACACTGAAGGGATTCCCGTCCGGATCGAAGAAATCAAAGAATTTCATTCCACCAAACTCATCGATTTCAGATGTTTTAACATTATTTCTGTTAAAATGAGAGTGAGCTTCGTCAATATCTTTTACAAGAAAGTTATAATATGAATTTTTCTTGTTTCCCTTTATTGTAAACTCTGATGGCTGGGGTTTATCCACTTGAACCAACCCAAGCTGAGTGGGGCTGTCAGGAAAGTAAAAACCTGCGCCGCCATCCCATTCATCAATCAATTTAACACCTAAAAGCTCTTCATACCATTTCTTTGATTTTTTTAAGTCTGTTACCGGAACAAATACGCTTCCTACTTTGAACATACAAACACTCCTTACATAATTGAATTCAACTTAATAACGAAAATAGTGAAAGAAAAGTTACATCTTTCAAAAAAATTGGAGGAATAATGTGATTTTCGATAACATGGATAAAACAATGGCACAGCTATACCGTTATAGTTTAATGTTGACTGGATCCCAATGGACGGCAGAGGATTTAGTTCAAGAAACTCTGATCAAGGTGTATACGATTAAAAAGACTGATCCTCAAAGAGAGTTCACTAATAGTTTTCTGTACACTGTTGCAAAAAACCTTTTTATAGACGAACAAAGAAAGAAAAAAGCCGTGGCTACTTTCAGGGAAGAACTCCATCAATATGAAGTAGATTATACCGGGTGCGAGAGCATAGTCGAAGAACTTCTCTTGAAATTGCCGGTCCGCCAGGCGATTCTTATCACACTGAAAGATGTCTTCGGATATCATTCACAGGAAATCGCAGCCATGCTTAGGGTCACTGATGAATCGGTTAAAACGGCTCTATCACGATCAAGATCCCGATTAAAGAAATTAAGCAAGGATACTCCGCCTATTCACCATCAACCGACTGATAAAGAACTTATTCTCGAGTTAACCAGAGCGATAAAACAGAGTAATCCAGCATCCCTATTTGCTCTCTGCAGACTACTCGAATCACGTAATTATTCGTTATCCAGAGTTTCTGGAAGCAGGTACATGCATGTAGTTGATCTAGATGGAAATATATTGGAAATCATTTGCTGAAAATTACCTATTTAAGGCAGGTGAAACCGAATGTTTAGACGTGAGTATAAAAAGAATTTTACCGTTGTATAAGGGTACACTAAAAATCGACCTGGCTTTTTGCCTGATCGATTTTTTTACTCGTAAAGTCAAGGTAAAGGAGGGAGTGTATAGTATCGGTTGGCACATTAACTTAATGGATTATATCAGATCAGCTGGTTCTTACAAAGATGGAATAAGATTTCATATGAAGAGAGTGTGATACCAGATGAGGTGCACACTCTTTTCACACTTATGGAAGAATCTCAGGATCAAAGAGTTCCATTGTCGTCATTCAGTTTTTTTAATTTCTCTGTAGATGAGTTTTTCTTATAGTAATTCTCCATGATTTCAAGTATCTTTTCTTCTGATAATCCTGAAAAATCAACCAACATAGAGATGGTTGGCTTAATCGATAGAGACTCGCATGTCTGGATTGTTGATAGAATCAAATCATGATAGTCCTGATCCCTGGATTGTGTGCCTTTACGCTGGTTTTGATTATCTGATGGTTTCATAAGGATGAACCTCCTAGTTTAAAAAAGGAATTGGTTAAGGTTTAACCTTAAAAATAAGGCGGTAAACATTTTTCGGTTCGGTAGATGTCGGAAGAGAAATGAATATTTAAAGTCATGCTTTTCTCAAATGTTTCCCCTAATCCAGTTTGAGGTATAAATACATATATTAGGAACGTACATAGGAGGAAGAAAGATGAAAAAAGCAATGTTAATTGTAAATCCTTCTTCGGGTAAAGAAGAAGCGCTCAATTATGTTGAAGAATTAGAGGGGATTTTGAATCAGCAAGGATATGAGGTAAGTGTCAGTCAGACAGAGAAGGAGCTGGATGCGACAAAGTTTTGTCAATCGGCTTGCAAGGATGAATTTGAACTTGTTATTTCGCTTGGAGGAGACGGTACGCTTCATGAGACGATTAATGGACTGATTGATGAACAACACCGGCCGAAGCTTGGAATCATTCCAATGGGGACTGTGAATGATTTTGCGAGAGCCTTGAATATTCCATTAGATCCGGAAAAAGCAATCGACGTGCTGAGAAATCATCAGACCCGCAAAGTGGATATCGGCACCTTCAACGCTGATTATTTTGTCAATATCGTTGCTGTGGGTGCTATAGCAGAAGCTACGTATGATGTTTCACCTGAGGAGAAAACGAAGCTTGGCCCCCTTGCTTATGTGGTGGAAGGAATGAAAACCCTTGCTTCGAACCCTTCCTACCCACTGTCAATTGAGCATGATGGAGAGGAATGGGAAGGGGAATCGTTATTATTTCTGGCTGCATTAACCAATTCGATAGGGGGCTTTGAAAACCTTGCTCCCGATGCAGATGTAGATGACGGGGTCCTGCATTGTTACATCATTAAAGATATTAATGTCCTGAAACTCCCTGCGATATTGACTTCCATCTTGACGGGTAAACTGAAGAAGAATAAAGATGTTTTGTACTTCACGGCTAGAAACATAAGAGTTTCTTCCAGGGAAAATTTAGTCACCAATGTGGACGGAGAGGAAGGCGAGAAGCTCCCGATCACCCTTGGTATTAAACCGAGTCATATTGAGGTGATGGTACCGTTAACGGAATAAGGGGAGTCTGTTGATAGATCGAAATCTATTTTATGATTTCGATCTTTTTTGTTGGGATTTTATGTTAATATAATAGTGTAAAACCTTAAGAAAAGGATGAAAAGCATGAGATCGGAGAAACAAAAGATGTTAGAGGGAGAATTATACAAGCCGTGGGATGAAGAATTAATGAAAGACCGTGAACGTGCAAGATACTTGGTGAGACAATTTAATTCAACAACTGAAACAGAATATGATAAACGGGTAGAGCTTATAGATCAAATGTTCGGTTCTGCTGGGGAAAAAGCCTATATGGAACCGAATTTCAGATGTGATTACGGATATAACATACATGTCGGGGACAACTTCTTTGCAAATTTTGATTGTGTGATTCTAGATGTTTGTGAGGTAAGTATTGGAGACAACTGCATGCTCGCTCCTGGTGTCCATATTTATACGGCAGCTCATCCAGTCAATCCTTATGAACGGATCAAGGGACCAGAATACGGAAAGGCGGTTACCATCGGTGATAACGCCTGGATTGGCGGAGGGGCTATCATTAATCCAGGTGTGACGATTGGAGACAATGTGGTGGTTGCTTCTGGAGCTGTCGTGACCAAAGATGTACCTTCAAATGTAATTGTGGGAGGAAACCCAGCGAGAGTAATAAAAGAAATCGATTTTAACGATCCGAATTAATGGGTGCTCAAGCGAATATACATAAAAAAACGCTGAAAGTCTAAATCATTTCAGCGTTTTTCTAGTCTAAAATTTTTCAGGAAATTGTTTAATTAATCCTTTAGAAAGTGCGTCGGCCAAATGAAAGATGTGAGCTCGTCCGTTATCAAATGATTGGATGTTTTTTACCCAATCTTTACTGATACGGGCTACTGCTTCTTTAGTGACAAAATCGAGGTGCATATATAAGAGATCTTTCAATTCTTTTTCAGACCAATTCGGGTTTGCTTCGGTCAAGAATGCAGTGATGTCATCAGCATTTCTGTACCATTCTTTATTGAATTTCTCCGCTTCTGCCTGATTTCCTGCTTTTGCGGCCTCGACGATCTTACCGGCAATGACAATGTGCTCGGTCAATAAATCAGCCAGTTGATTACCTGCTTTTTCCCCATAGTAAGGTTTGATGGCATTTCCAATATCCTTTTGATTCTGAAGCAGTCTATTAAGTACAATTTCTTGATCTTCGGAACCGTCAACAGCACTGACAATATAGTTGTGAGTCCAAATGACATGATCATTCCAAAGACTTCGCATGTCTTCTTTAAGCTTCAGAGCATTTGAACTCAAACATTGCTCTTTGGCAGCCTGAGTTTTTGGAACCTGGGCAGTCATACTCAAAGTCATTAGAATGACTGTGAATACAATCAAAAATTTTTTCATTTCATCTTCTCCTTTTTTAGTATTCACGTTGTAGTATTTACTAAAAAAATGAGTTGATTCCCAGAAAAATAACATGAGAGAGGAAGTATCCTATGCAAAGCACCCTTGTGATGATCGTAATAGGAAGTGCCATTCTGTTATCATTTGTTTTGTATATCCTCCAGATGAAGGGAATACTGAACAGTTATTTTCCTTTCAGGATAATCTTCGGACTAATGATTGCTGCTATCTTGTCCATTCCGGTATCTATCTTTTTAATTGGGGGCTGGACGGGGCTCGGTATATCAGTGATGGCTGTGTATGTGCTGCTATTTTGTATCACATGTTTAATCTTTATATTTTTCTTAAATATACTATTTCAAAACAGAAGATAAATAGGCGTTTGACCATTTTCAGAAAAAGAAGTGCTTGTCTGCACACGGGGGCAGGGTTGTACATATAGTGAAGTAGAGAAACAGAAAAATCGGCAAAAAAGAATGCGGTTGTTCCATAACGGCTTAAAAAAATCCTTTAGTCACCGTGAAAGAAAACTTCATTCGGTTTTGCCCATGAACAAGCTTTCTCGTCTATATACTTCCGCCGTATAGACAAGAGTACCTCCTTATTTGTTCGTAACGCAAAAGTGTTCCTCAAGACTAAGGAACACTTTTGCTATTTTTATATATAAAATTTCTGGAAATAAATATTTAAACTAGAAAATTAAACGCTGCCTGCACACATACCAGCAAATGCGAAGAGAATGCCAAATGTATAACTTGTGAAAAGGTAAACAGCAAGAAGCTTCCACTTCTTGCTTGCATGCATTTGTACGGTCTCAAGCTTAAAGGTAGAGAAAGTTGTAAAAGCACCGAGGTATCCAATCCCAATGAATGAATATAGTGGACCATCCAACCCTGCACCGACTATATATCCTAATAAGAATGAACCGATTAGATTGACTGTTAAGGTTGCAAATGGGAATTGAGAGGACGTATGTGTAATAAACCAATTACCGAGCCAATATCGGCTAATTGCACCGAAAAACCCTCCAAGCCCGATCATGATCCCTTGAAGTAACATCAAACATCATCCTCCAAAACGGAATGCTGCCGATTCCATTGATAGCTGCCTGTTTTGAAGCCTGCCCACGACATAAAAAGTCCGCCGGTCATGCTTAATATCATGTATAGAAAAGCGGTTAACCACTCAGAATGCCTAATCAGTTCAATTGTCTCCACACTGAAAGTCGAAAACGTGGTAAATGAACCTATTAAGCCTGTGCCCAGTGCTGCCTTTGTGGAAGGATGCAGTTTATTAAATTGAAATAGGAACGTGGTCATCCATCCTAATAGAAAACAGCCGATAAGATTAACGAGCAATGTACCAAGTGGGAAAAGGTAAGGGAACTGGAAATGAACGGTGGTCCCTAGAAAGAACCTCGAAAGAGAACCGATGGCACCTGCCAGTCCTAACAGTATATAATTTTGCAAAACGATGCATCTCTTTTCTTTAGAATTGTTTTACTTATTCATGTTCATTATGGGTGAGATTGGGTATTATATCAATGACGAATATATGCAGAGAGAGTTGAAATCAATGGCAGCATCACCTTCAGAGTACGAATTGACACTTCAAATTATCCAAAGCTTAAAAGAAGGAAAGAAACGGGGATTTCAGGAAATCATGGACGAGTTGCAGCCATATGACATGGCTCAGCAATATCAGCATCTGCCTGCAAAACATCGGAATAAATTTCTTCTATATTTGAATATAGCTCAGCTTAAAGAAATGATGAAAGAATTAAACAAAGAGGATCAATTGGAGGTCCTTCAGAAACTAGGAATTGAAAAGTCGACCAAGGTGCTTGATCTGATGGAAAATGATGACTTGACCACACTTTTATCCGACCTAGAACCGGAACAAATTGAAGAACTGTTATCCGAAATGAAGCAGGAAGAATCTGATATGGTTCAGCACATGATGAACTATCCCCCTGAAACAGCAGGCCGCCTCATGAATAACCGCTTTGTGTGGATATCGAAGCACTATACGGTGAGGGAAGCGGTTGATAAACTGAAGGATTTTGCCGAGCTTGCAGAGTATTTGAATTATCTTTACGTGATTGATGAGGAAAAAAAGCTGGTCGGGGTAGTGTCGTATAAAGACCTCCTGCTTGGCGAAATGCAGGATAAAATTGAAGATATCATGTTTACAAGAGTCGTTAAGGTTGATGTTCATACCGATCAAGAGGAAGTTGCGAAAATGATCAGCCGCTATGATTTCATTTCCATTCCTGTCATTGAAGGCGATGACAAACTGATGGGGGTCATCACAGTAGATGACATTATTGATGTAGTGATTCAAGAGGCGAATGAAGATATTGAAAAGCTGTCTGCTTCCGGTAAAGCAATCGATTTTAACACAAAGCCGTTCGTAGCTGCGTACAGACGTTTGCCATGGCTCATCCTCTTGCTGCTGATCGGCCTTGTATCCGGCAGCATCATTGATGGTTTTTCAGATACACTGCAATCTGCGGTGGCGCTCGCATTCTTTATGCCTATGATTGCCGGTATGACAGGAAATACAGGTACCCAGTCCCTAGCAGTTGTCGTCAGGGGATTAGTATCACAGGATTTGGATATCAAACAAGTAATGAAGCTCATATTCCGTGAATTATGGGTCGGTATCATCATCGGGCTCAGCTGTGCATTTTTAATATCGATCATTGCGTTTATTTGGCAAGGAAGCTTTACACTCGGAGTTGTGGTTGGAAGTTCCCTGTTGATCACACTCATAATCGGGACACTTGCAGGGACCATCATTCCACTCGTACTCTATAAGTTCAACATCGACCCTGCTGTAGCTTCAGGGCCGCTCATAACAACCATCAATGATATTTTTTCACTGCTCGTTTATTTTGGCATTGCCAGCATATTCATTTCAAAGTTATCCTAACCCAAAACCGCCCCGTTACGAAAGCAACGGGGCGGTTTTTTTATATTATACTTCCTGTGGCTGTTGATTCAAGTACTGTTCGATAATGTCTGCCAACTTAATGATATTTGTGAATTTCTCTATTCGCTGAGTTTCTATATAAGTTAACAAGAACGTTTCAGTGTCAAAGTGGTAGATAACAGACAACACAGGCTTCTGATCCTCCGAAGTGAAAGTGTGAACAATTTCACTTTCTTTGAAATCCACCTGAGTTTTCAGCATTCGTACTATTGTATCGAATGACATAAAACGTCTCCCTTCTATATTATAGAGGGATTGACTAAATACAGTCTCGAAGACCCAAAATAATTTAATCTTGATTAAGTATTCATTATAGCATAGAATAGACTATTTATATACCTATTGAGGAAAACGAATGGAATTCATTCAATTGCGCATTGAAATTATTTATATTAAATAAATATAGAAAGATGTTGAATCTTTTTTCCCTTCTCCGTCGTAAAGTAAGATAAGGGTTGCTATTATGGGGTTTCTTAAAGTAAATGAGCTGCCGTATCAATTGAAAGTTTAAGTGAATTTTCTTCTAACCCTCCCAAGAAAAATGATGAACGTTGTCGGAATGTTTTTGTTAGCAGTTTTTCATTAATCTTTCTATCTGTACAGTCTTCTTATCTTTTTTTATTTCTATAAAGGCAGGGGAGTAGGTTATGGCAAAACAACCTGAATTGAAAACACAAAAAACTCTATGGCAAAACGGACTTACATTCGCCGGTTCTATTGGTTGGTTAGGCGTTTTCGTATATATATTGTTTATTTTTCCTGATTTGCCGGACCGTGTACCGATTCATTTCAATATTAATGGTATGGTGGATTCTTGGGGGTACAAAGGGTTCATTTGGGTACTACCGGTAATCGGTATTGCGGTATGGGGTGCACTTACTATCATGGAAAAAGCACCACAACATTTTGATTATCTAGTAACGATTACTGAAGAAAACGCTGCACGGCAATATAAAAACGCGGTTATGTTGATTTCAGTTTTGAAAACGGAAATCATGGCATATTTCGTTTTCACCACTTGGCAGATAAACAATATTGCAATAGGGAAGATGTCTGCTAAGTCAGTATGGGACGTGCCGTTGTTCCTCACAGTCATCTTCGGAACACTGGGAATATTTATGTACCGGATGTTAAAGTTAAAGTGACCAGTCCCTTTTCGTTAAGAGGGGCTTTTTTTTGGACAGAATTTCCCCTTTTAAAAAAACTTCCGCTCTCTGGTAAAGAAGTATGAAACAATGTCTGGGCATTCTATATTCCACAATTCGCGCATATAGTGAATTAGTAAATCTTATAGTATAGGAGTTCATTCATGGCGTATAAATCCAGAAAAGATAGCACCCTTCCCCTTCTAGTATTCGTGACCGTGAAATCCTTAGCAAGAATGATTGTTCTTGGAATTATTCTACTTTATTTTTCTGTCTGGCTCATATCAGCGACCACGATTAAACTGAAAGTGGACACGCTGTTTTACTCTACAGTATCCGAAATGGTGCCGAAAGAAACCCTTTTGAAGCTTTTGTCTGAGGAGATCACCTATCTAAGGGTGATGAATGAAGATGAAGTGCAGTCTGATTTCGACTGGCTAGAAAGTGTGACGAACGTCTCGCTGTTCGATGCCAGGAGTTTATTTGGAAGAGAGATACCGGGGATTGAAAATTATCATACACAAATTGCCGTGGCCGGGAAGGGGACTGATATTACAAACCTGCCTGTTGAATCACCGGCACCGACTGAGGAACAATTGAAGAATCAGGAAATCGATCAGAATCAGATTGACCGTGCAAATGGCGACAGTGGAGACGACATTGAAGAAGTTGATAAAAAATCTGTCTTTATTTATCATTCCCACAGCTGGGAAGCATTCAGCCCATTGATCAAAAACAATCAAACCGAAAATCCTGCCAGTACGAATGAAAAGGTAAACGTCATTGCGATCGGGTCAAAGCTTCAACAAGAACTTGCGAAAAGAGGGATAGGTGCCGTACAGGATAAGACAGATACTACGCAGGCATTGAAAGAAAAGAACTGGACCTATTATGAATCCTATAAATTATCAAGGGAGCAGGTTCAGGAAGCGATTGCCGGAAATAATGACCTCAATTACCTGATCGATATCCATCGTGACTCACAGCCTCGGGAAATCACCACTAAAACAATTAATGGGAAACAGTATGCACGCCTATTCTTTATCGTTGGAAAAGAAAATAAAAACTTCGAAAAGAATCTGGCTATCGCAAAAGAATTGAATAGCGCCCTTGAAAATAAATACCCTGGCATTAGCCGAGGGGTATTTGTTAAAACGAAAGCAGAAGGAAACGGGGTTTATAATCAGGACTTGACCGAACGAGCCATGCTGTTGGAATTCGGTGGTGTAGAAAATAATTTAGTCGAGCTCTACAATTCTACGGAAGCATTTGCAGAGATTTTTGCAGAGTTTTACAAGCAGGATGTTGTAGAGGTGAATGGATAGGCATATCCTTGAAAAGCTGCTTAATCAGGCAGGTTTTTTTTTGCCCTTTTCGTATTCTTGATTGTTTTCCACACAATAAAATAGGATTTCTCGATTTTAGAACCAGTTATCAGTTTAAGGATGAATAAGAATAGCTGCAAAAAAATTATTTTTTATGTTATTTGCATAAATTCTGCAAATAAGGCGGGAAACTATAGACTATCCGGGTTATTATTTCATATGCAACTGTTTTTAAAAAATCAGGAAAAATTGTTTAGTAAGAGTAAAACCCGGATAAAGAATGAATATAAAGAATACAAGGAGGAACTAATTAATGTCTCACGAAAAGTATCAATCATTAGTACAAACGTTACATGAGTGCATGGAGGCTTGTAACCATTGTTACGATGCATGCCTTGGCGAAGATGATGTAAAAATGATGGTGGACTGCATCCGCTTGGACCGCGAATGCTCAGACATGTGCGGATTTTTTGAACAAGCTCTGGTAAGAGGTACGCCGTTCGCATCTGAACTTGCTTCAGTATGTGCAGCAATATGTGAAGCTTGCGGAAATGAATGCAAAAAACACGACCACGATCATTGTCAAAAATGCGCAGATGCCTGCTTCAAGTGCGCGGAAGCATGCAAGAACATAGCATAATTACCCCAATTGGAGGCCCGTCCCTCAGTGCTTTAAAGCACTGAGGGACGGGCCTTTAAATTTTTTTGCTGTATTTGTGGACTGAATCAGGGATGCAATTGTGTTGTCATAAGTTTCCGTACACACAACCTTCAATAAAAAGTCACAATAAGTTACCTATTTGTTTATGATTTCACAATAAAAAATGATAGGCTATTGATATAAACCTGAATATGGAGTGTGGGACGATGAAAAAGGTTGTTGTTATCGGCGGGGGAGTTACAGGTCTTACGACAATGTACCATCTTGATAAAGTAAAAAGAGAACAGAACATTGATATGGAATTGACACTGGTTGAGCGTGAGGGTGAGCTTGGCGGAAAGATAAAATCCGTGGAAGCTCAACCTTTTATCATGGAGACGGGTGCGGATTCTATAGTTGCCAGAAGTGAAGGTTTACTGCCTTTTATAGAGGAATTGAAGCTGGAAGATGAACTGGTTTATAACGAAACAGGCACTTCATACATATACACAAACGGGAAGCTGCATAAAATTCCGGAAGATACCATTTTCGGCATTCCCATGAGTGTCGATTCGTTAATGGAAAGTACGTTGGTTTCAGAAGAAGGAAAGCGGGAAGCACTTAAGGATTTGGAAAGTCCTAATACGTCTTTTACAAAAGAGAGTTCAGTGGGAGAATTTCTTGAAGCATTCTTTGGGAGTGAACTCGTAGAGAACCAAATTGCACCTGTATTATCGGGTGTGTACTCAGGAAAACTACAAGACCTGACGATGTCGACTACACTACCATATCTATTGGAATATAAGAACCGTTATGGAAGTATTATCAAAGGTCTCGGTGCAAATAAAGAAAAATTCAAAGGTTCCTCCCAAGGGAAATTCATCTCTTTCCGAAACGGATTATCTTCTCTGATTAATCGAATGGAAGAGGTCTTAAAAGACGCAGACATTTTAAAAAATGCCGAACTTGTTGAAATGAAGAAACACGAAGATAAATACGAGCTTACTTTTGCAGACGGTAAGAGGCTGGATGCTGATTATGTAGTGTTCTCTACAACACATGATGTTACTCAAAAAATAATCAATGATCACGTTATGGATCATCATTTTGAGAAGTTAACAAATTCTTCACTCACCAGCATTTATCTTGGATTTGATGTGAAGGATGATCTTCTTCCTGCAGATGGAACTGGTTTTATCACATCGCATGACAGTGATGTTTTGTGCGACGCTTGTACGTGGACAAGTCGAAAATGGAAACACACATCTCAGAATCAGGAACTGTTGGTAAGATTATTCTACAAAAGTACCAACCCACATTATGATGAGATAAAAGAACTTAATAAAGAAGACCTTACAAAGGCCGCACTTATTGATATTTCAAAAAGCCTGGGCATCAGAGAAATGCCAACATCCGTAATGGTCACGGAATGGAAAAACCTGATGCCGAACTACCATTTGGAGCACAGCCAGGCAGTTGATTCGCTTCAATTGATTCTTCAAGAGAAATATCAGAATGTGCTGCTTGCAGGGGCCTCTTATTACGGAGTGGGGATTGGCGCTTGTATACAGAATGGAAAAAACACGGCGAATGCAATTATTGAAAAAGTGAATGGTTAAGTGAAATTGGGCTTGAATTCCATTATTGGGATTCAAGCTTTTCTTGATGAATTTTATCCAAATAATACATTTAGAAAATTTTAGGGATTTATGTACGCTTCATTGATTTAAGAAATAATCCCATAAGGTTTATGTTAGAAAACATCCTCCTCTGTAAAGGCATAATCTCATTCAAAAAGAGAAACCTAAGGATAGGAGGGATTGTCCATGAAACATGTAAAAGCATTTGCCTTGAAATTTTTGGCGACATTTGTCCTTTTATATTTGATCCTTGCAGGAGTTCAAGGGATTACAGTTGGAGATGTTTTCCTTTTATCATTGGTGTTAGGAGCAATTGCATATATACTGGGGGACTTGATACTTCTTCCGAGAACCAGTAATACTCTTGCAGCCCTGGCTGATTTCGGCCTTGCCTTCATTCTCATATACTTTATGAGTGATGGTTTGACGGAAGGAGGCCCTTACTTAACAAGATCGATTCTGGCTGCTCTCGCGCTCATGGTGTTTGAGTTGTTTTTCCACCGGTATGTCGTGCGTAATATTTTACCAAAGCGATCCAGAGTAAAAAAAGCTCCGGTCAATCTTCAATATCAAACAGAAACTTCGGAGCAAATTCATCCTGAATTCCCTGTGAAGCTTACCGATGAATTTCATCTGAAAAACAGAGACAAGGAATAGTAGATAAAACTAACCCGATGAGAAATTCATCGGGTTGGTTTTTTTATGAGGGATTCACATCAGAGGTGAGAAGTGTCACCAAAAGAGCAGCGCTGATTGATATGCAATCACTCCCTTAACAGTGGCAGCGTACAGCATCTGAATGACCCGCCGGATTTTATGATTTCATCGAAATCTACTTCGATTACCTCGTACCCGTGTTCACGAAGTTTCCTGTTCACTTCCTCATTTATTGGCAGGCTGATGACTTTCTTGTTTCCAATTGAAAGGACGTTTACTCCCATGGTGAATTGTTCCTCCCGGGACACATCGATTAAATTAAATTTGGAAGCGAGCCGTTCAACGTCTTCTTTCAGTAATCCTTCGCGATGGATAAGTGCATCTCTGTCGGAGAGGATGTTAAAGATACAATCAAGATGAAGAATATCTTCATGAATGGGAAGCGAGATGACGTCGTGGTTTGGGAGGTGTGATTGAATTCTTTCAACTGCACCTGGAGTCGTCCTGCTGCTCAAGCCTACATAGACCGTCTTCCCATGTACAAGGACGTCACCCCCCTCTGTTTCATCTTCTACAAGATCAATGTATGTCAGTCCATGATCCGACATCCATTTTTTCAATACACCTTCTTCACCTTGTCTGACAGGCATTTTCATATCTGAGATGAATACTGTTTCCCCGACTGTGAATCCGATGTCCCTTGTGAAGACTTGCTCAGGGTATGCATCATTCGGTGGCAGTATATAAGTTTCGATTCCGTTGGATTTTAAAACTTCCAGTAATTTAGAATGCTGTGAGACAGCTTTTTCCACATCGATGTTTTCCTTATGATATCGTCGTTGTGTTTCATTAATCACGTCAACAATTTTCATGAAGGTCGGTGGACACAAGATAACTTTTTTTAATCCAGTGAATTCATTGTGGCAGCATACTTGATTTTGCTTCATTGGTAATCCTCCCGCGGTACAATGTATTAAAAAGTTTGCTTTTGAATTATAATGCTCATATCGAAAAGAACCATTCATAAAGGGGTTACTAGACTATGTGATCCTTCTTCCACTTCTTATTCATGAAAAAGGCTATGACAGCAATCACAGCCACCAGCAATAAGGAAATATAAAAACCAAACCTGATACTTTTCTCCAAGATTGTACCCGTTACAGCAGAGAGCAGAAGAGCCAGCCCCGATATACCAATCATTATGCCTGATCGTTTTTGTTTTAAGATCTTAAAAGCCGACAGAATGATGAATGCCCAGTTGTAAAGAAGCAGGATTCCGGCAGCTGTGGTGAGATATTCATACACTTTTCCCGGTAAGAGGAGAGCGGTGACGACTGAAGCAATCAGCCCTAAAGTCGCAAGTGTCAGTGATGGCAGGGGAAGGTCCTTGTGCTTCTTCAATTTCTTCTCGAAAATCTTAGGGGCATCGCCGTCCTTGGCAAGAGTAACTAACAGATTAGTCACGGCGAAGAGGGCAGCTGTGAGTGCTGAAAATCCTGCAATGATGATTGCCCCATTGAATACATGAGGGAAGAAGGGGAGGTTGTATTTACCCAGTGCCGTTACGAATGGACTTTCTTTATCATTGAAAGCATCTGAAGAAATGAGTAATACAGCCAATGCCAAAGATGCAACATAGATAAAAGTCAGAATCATAAGCATGACATTCCCGGCTTTTGGAGCATCTTTTTTATCCTTTAACTGCATGGCCATCAGCCCGATGACCTCGATTCCCCCATATGCATAAAAAGCATAAATCAATGATGACCATAAACCTTTCAAGCCTTCAGGAAACAGGTCCTCATGGCTGAATGATAATTCCGGAAGCTTTCCATTGCCTTCGATCACCCCAAAAAGAGCAAGTGACGCGATCACAATAAACATAATGATTGCAGCTGTTTTTATAATGGCGAATAGGTCTTCTGCTTTGTCAAAGCTATTTGTTCCGAGGAAAACAATCAACAGTGAAAGAATAGCATATCCGCTTGCGAATACCCATAGAGCAACACTTGGAAACCAAAATTGTGAAAGAATTGCTAAAGCTGTCAGCTGACTACCCATTATCAATATGTTGGAACACCAATAATTCCATCCGCAGCTGAAGCCTGCCCATTTTCCGAAAGCTTTCGCTGCGTAATAACAGAAAGATCCTTCCTGAGGATCTTCAGTTGTCATTTTCGCTAGCAGATTATAGACAATATACGTTCCAATCGCGGCAAGGATAAATGAGAATAAAATGGATGGACCCGTTTGCCGGATTCCGATAGCAGAACCAAGGAAATAACCAGTGCCAATCGTACAGCCCACTCCAAGCAGAGAGAGCTGCCACCAACTCATGCTTCCTTTACCACCGGAATCAGAACCATTTGAATTCGCGCAGCCAGCAGGTTGATTTGCCATATCATCCATCCTTTCGAAAGACTATATTGTCGCTTCCTCTAATTGAGGTCCTTCTTCTGCTTTGATAAAAATAACTACCATCCCCAAAACGATGAGAGCGATTATTCCTGCAGCAATAAAGCTGCCGTTAAGAAAATTTTTCATGAATATTGACATCAAGGGAGGACCCGCCGCTACACCGATAAATCGGGAAGAACTGTAAAATGAAGAAATCGTACCCCGTTCCTCTTTCTCGATATTCTCAGTGATAATCGCATCCAAGGTAGGAAGCAGTGCCCCGATTGAAAGTCCAAGAAAACTTGTAACTACCAGGAGCATGATCAAACGATCACTGGCAAACCCCACGAAGGAAACACTTGCAGCAATGGCCAGCAGACTGAACATGATGATTTTTTTCATTAATTTCAAGTCCCCTTTTATCTTTCTGCCGGTGATGAAAGAAGAAATACATAGGGCAAGGAGAGGAATCGCTAACACAAACCCTTTCTTTACCCCGTACAGGTTGTGTGTCTTCTCCAGAATGTCAGACAAGAAAAAAAGGACGGAAAAAAGAACATACATAACAAAAATGCCGATTGTAAACACAGTGAAGATCCATTTACCTTCATTAGTGAAAATTTCCTTTGTCTTTTTAAGGAAAATTTTCAATTCTACGGGCTCTTCTTTTTGCTTGGGGGCCTTTATAAAAAATAGAACTAATAAGATTGAAATCAGGCTGAAAAAGGAAATCGAAAAGAATGGCAGATACCATAAAAACGCGGCAAATAGTGCCCCGAGAATGGGACTCAGTACTTTTCCGAACGTGTTGGATGTTTCAATGATACCTAGACAGGAACTCGTTTTCTCGTCGTCATCTTTGTAAAGGTCACCGACAAGGGGTAGTATTATCGGAGCTGCACCAGCTGCACCGATTCCTTGAAGAACCCGTCCAATAATGATCCAGGTAAACGGCTCATTGAATTTCCATGACGTATATCCAGCAATCAGCCCTCCGATCAGGGCAAGAATCAAACTTGGGATAATGACAATCTTTCTCCCGAAGCGATCAGACAAATATCCAGCAACCGGTATTAGAAAGATGGATGCTATTGAATAAGAAGTAATGATCATACTTGTTTGAAAAGAAGAAATGCCAACCTTTTTTTCAAATATAGGCAGGACCGGTATCAGCATAGAGTTTCCCAAAGTCATTACCAATGGAATGGAAGCCATGCTGACAACACACCAATTACTGACTTTATTTTCGTTACTGCATTGATCGTTCATGTCGACACCTCATAGTGGATTCTATAGATTACTACTAAAGTATTTGAAAATATGGCCAATATCATTCGCTGCCGGATTGGCTAATTAATTCCATCCATGAAAAATCAGAATATTTATTAATGATATGAAAAAAGATAAGTATACTATATGCTGGAGGAAGTACTATGAAAAAAATATTATTATTGGCAGCAATATTTTTTATGCTTACGAGTCAATATAGAGCGTATGCGTATGCAACATACAGGTGGGAAGTGGATTTTACGAATATTCCAGAAGGCAGACAGACAATCACGATGAAAAATACCGGATCAAAAGTTCATGCGGTGAAGGCAGATGTAATCGGGTATGAAGCAAATGGGACAGAAATTCAATTAAATTCCTATATGGTAAGAAAGAACGTTAAAGACAATGAAAGCTTATCTTTTGAAGATGTGCCCAATACACCGGTATTGGTAGTGAAAATCACCTGGAGAGATGAATTAATGAAGATGAAATCCAGTCGTTTAGCATCTGGTGAAAAGAAAACCTTCGTTGTAGAGAAGAGAGGAAGTAAGATAAAAATAAAATGAAAGAAGCAGCTTTCCTTCGAAATAAGGTAAGCTGCTTTTTTAATCATATTTCAATGATCACCGGGAGGATCATGGGTTTTCTTTTAGTATGCTTAAAGAGATACTGGCCGACAGCCTTCTTAATGCTTTGTTTGATAACACTCCACTGCCGGCGCTCTTCTTGGGGCAGTTCGCTGAAAACTTTCCCGGCCAGCGCATTCAGGTCATGAATGAGTCTTTCAGAGTTTTTTACAAATACAAATCCTCGGGTAATTGTGTCAGGCCCTGAAAGAATTCTTTGATCTGACTTGTTAAGGGTTATGATGATGACGACCATTCCATCTTCTGATAGCTGTTTTCGGTCTCTCAACACAATCGAACCTACATCACCTACACTTACCCCATCAACATATGTATCGCCTGAAGGGACAGACCGTGTCTGTCTTGCGAGACCGTTCTCGATGTCGACGACTTCACCGTTTTTGATGATAAATGTGTTTCCTTCTTCAACGCCAACGCTTTCAGCAAGCATGCGATGGTGATGGAGCATGCGGTTTTCACCATGAATCGGGATGAAATAAGCAGGCTTGATTAAAGTCAGCATTAATTTTAAGTCTTCTTGATATCCGTGTCCTGAAACATGCATGCCGGTAGTGCTGCCAGAACCGTATATTACATTTGCACCCAAATGAAAGAGATTGTCGATAATTCTTGACACAGCCTTTTCATTACCAGGAATTGGAGATGCAGCGAGTATGACAGTATCGCCAGGATGGATCGACACATCGCGGAATTGACCAGAAGAAAGCCTGCCGAGTGCTGCCATCTGTTCCCCTTGACTTCCTGTGCAGAGAATCGCCACCCTGCCGGGATCGTGAGTGTCAATTTCCCTCGGTTCAATAAGCATACCTTCAGGAATATCCAAATAACCGCGCTCCATGGCAACCCCCACGACATTCACCATACTTAGGCCAAGAAGTGCCAGTTTTCTATTTGTCAGGATGGCGGAATTTACAACCTGCTGTACGCGATTGACATTGGAGGCAAAGGTAGAAACGAAGATCTTCCCTTCAGATTTAATGAATGCTTCATTCATATGCTCTCCCACCATCTGCTCTGATGGAGTAAGTCCTGATCGTTCAGCATTCGTACTTTCGGATAACAGGGCAAGTACCCCATTCCTGCCGATATCTGCAATCTTGTGCAAGTCAGATCGCTGATGATTCATTGGCGTTAAATCAAATTTAAAGTCTCCTGTGTGGACGACATCGCCTTGAGGGGTATGAAATACGATTCCGAGACAATCAGGGATACTATGACTCACACTGAAAAAAGAAACACCGATTGATCCTAATTGCAGATTAGAACTTTCATCAATCGTCAATAAGGTTGTATCTCTCATCAGGCGGTGTTCGTCCAGTTTTATTTCAATCATTCCAAGGGTAAACCTAGTGGCATAAACCGGGATGTTAATTTTTTTCAGAAGGTAGGGGATGCCGCCTATATGATCTTCGTGACCATGTGTCACAATAAGCCCCCTGATTTTATCCCGGTTTTCTTCAAGGTATGAAATATCAGGGATAATAAGATCGATTCCGGGCAGGCTCTCATCAGGGAATTTCCCTCCGCAATCCACTATTACTAAATCCTCGTCGTACTGTAAGACATACATATTTTTACCGATCTCATTTATGCCGCCAAGGGCAAAGATAGAAAGTAAGTTGTTCATCGTAGTTTCCTCCCGTTGATATGGTGCCTATATTATTCCCGGGAGCAGCAGATTCATGAGTGTTGAAAAAACAAGTCACAGGAATATTCTTCATTGAACGTTGCATCCTAATAGTAAAAGTGGAGGGACTAGAATGGAATATGAATCGCAGGTAAAAGCACTTTGTGAAGCGGTCGAGCATGCACAAGCTGCCGTATATCACTCACAGGAACTGAACGATACAGGACAGTATCAGCACGCACAGCAGTTGATTGCTTATGTAAATCAGTTATTGCATGAATTAAAAGATGCAGATGTTAGCGAAACAGACTCGCTTAAAGTGAAACACGCAAGAGAAATGATTAGACACCTGCAGGAAACGCAGGCATCACTGCAATAGGAAAGGATGCATCTCTGGTTTGAAAAGAGTAGAAAAACACCAATACTGTAAGAATTGCAAGCAGGAAACCCTTCAAAAACTAACTGAAGACGCATTGGAAATAGAAGCAACCTGTACAAAGTGCAAGCAGACCCAAAATATAGCCAAGACATTTTTCTAACTCAAGGATTCGTTCTTTGAGTTTGTTTTTTTGAAAGTAGTGGTACAAGCACTTTCTTCCGAATAAGGATGAAGTATATCTTTATTTTGGAGGGGAACCATGAGTTCACTGATTACATACTTTTTGTTGGGCATTTCATTAGCTGCCCCCATCGGACCGGTCAATGCAGCTCAACTGGATAACGGGCTCAAGCACGGTTTTTTCTCTGCATGTGTGTTTGGTATAGGGGCACTTCTAGCGGATGTTATTTACATGCTGTTGGTTTATCTCGGTGTCATCAAATTTATTGATATGGAATTCATGAGGTCATTTTTGTGGTTTTTTGGATGTTTTGTTCTTACATACACAGGAATTGAAAGCATGATAAAGAAAGAAGAATTCAACCTGAATAGTGAACAGAGAGGAAGGCCGGTCCTTTCAAGGTCGTTGTTTTCAGGATTCCTGATTTCCATATCCAATCCTTTAACCATCCTCTTTTGGATTGGAATCTATGGAAGCGTGCTTGCCCAGACTGCCAGCAAATTCACTCATGATCAATTGCTTCTATACAGCAGTGCAATGATTGCAGGCATACTATCATGGGATTTTACCATGGCAAGTTTAGCAAGTCTTGCCAAAAATATATTTCATACGGGCTTTTTAAAGGTGATTTCAGCAGCATCTTCTTTATCAATGATCGGGTTTGGAATTTATTTTGGCATACAGGCAATCAAAGCACTGTTATAAAAGGAAAGCGCTTAGTAAGCATTTCATTTTCTAAGCGTTTTTCTTTTATCTTAGAGGGTATGGTATTAAAGCAATCCTTTAGTGGAATGAATAAGATTCAATGGACTTATTACATTTTTCTTCAGTTTATTTTTAAATCAGGAGGTGGACGTCTTACTGAGTAGGACGATACATAATGGCACTAAATCTCTTTCTGCTTGTATTATTAATAGCGATGACGGCGTTTTTCGTAGCAACTGAATTTGCGATTGTAAAGGTGAGGACGTCAAAGATCGATCAGCTGATTACAGAAGGGAAGAAAGGGGCGGTATCAGCCAAAAAGGTGGTCTCACACCTGGATGAGTATTTATCTGCTTGTCAGCTGGGTATTACCGTCACTGCACTTGGGCTTGGGTGGCTTGGAGAACCCACCATTGAAAAGCTGCTGCATCCTATTTTTGAATATTTTCAATTAAGTGAATCACTGACTCAAATATTATCATTTGGTATAGCCTTTTCGTTAGTCACATTTTTGCATGTCGTAATTGGAGAACTGGCCCCTAAAACCATCGCAATTCAAAAAGCAGAAGCGGTCACACTGCTTTTTTCCGGTCCAATCATCCTCTTTTATAAAGTGATGTTTCCATTTATTTGGTTGTTGAATGGATCGGCCAGAATATTTGTAGGGCTATTTGGCGTCAACCAAGCTTCAGAAAGTGAATTGGCCCATTCTGAAGAGGAAATCAGGATCCTATTATCGGAAAGCTATGAAAGTGGGGAAATCAATAAATCCGAGCTTAAGTATGTCAACAATATTTTTGAATTTGATGAACGGATTGCTCGGGAGATCATGGTTCCCCGGACGGAAATGGTGACCATCTCCAGAGAGGCTACTTTCGAAGATGTGAAAGAAATTATTTCATCCGAACATTATACCCGTTATCCCGTTGTAGAAGATGGAGATAAAGACAATGTACACGGGTTTATCAACGTGAAAGAATTCTTGACGGCCAAAATGGTCAGAGAGATTGGAGGGGATAGTCTTGAACCATTCATCATTCCCATCATCCGTGTCATTGAGACCATCCCTATCCATGATCTTCTCGTAAAGATGCAAAAAGAACGTGTACATATCGCGTTGCTCCTGGATGAATATGGGGGCACCTCAGGGTTAGTAACGGTCGAGGATATAATCGAAGAAATCGTCGGTGAAATAAGGGATGAGTTTGATGAAGATGAAATACCAGAGATCCAGAAGATAGGGGAGGACCATTACATTATCGATGCTAAACTGCTGCTTCACGAAGTAAATGATCTGCTTGAAACCAACTTCTTTCATGACAGTATCGACACCATCGGCGGGTGGTATCTTGAGGAATGCATGAATCAGCAAAACAAGGAAATCAAAACAGATAACGGTTTTCTATTTACCGTTCATGAGGGTGACGGACATCATATTCATTATCTGGATGTGAAGAAATTAGTTTGACCAACAAAAAAGGAAAAAGGCTAGAATCATTCAAGCCTTTTTCCTTTTTATATGTGGGTTAAATTATTAGATTGTTTTTATCTATTAGCTTTTCATAATGAGGTGAGTTTATATCTTTCATAAATATATGCAATTCCTCTTTTGTCTTCTCATCTAGACCTTTATAGATTAGAAAGGCCTTCGTCTTTTCAGAAGTAATCATCTTTCTGTATAACTTAGAAATTCTTTTACTCCTGTGGGTGTCCATTCAATCCATCCACTCCTTGATAAATGATTAAGATTATTATAATCATTATAAGCTTGTTTTTTCAAGATATTACACTTAGATGTTATTAAATTATTATATTTTAGTCTCTGTTATACCGCTGTTGATTTCCGTGCAAAACTTCGCTTTCCTCGGGCGGTTGGTGAGCCCCCTCGTCGCGATGCTTCTGCGGGAAGAAAAGTGGAGGGGCTTTGCTCAGAGGCGGGTGGCATAAAACGAACTGGCCACGAAGGCGGTTCTTTGCCTTCTTGGACGAGTTGGCTTATAACATGTGCCTCTAAGCCCCAGAGCTGGAGAGGTCTCACCTAACACGCTTCTCCCGCAGGAGTCTTCGTTTTGCACTCCAATCAACCGCTAGAGCCTAACCAAAATCAATAATATTTTTTAACCATCCTCTTTAATCATAAATAGATAATTTCTAAAAAATTCATTATGAATCTAATCGTCTTTTTTATCAACGATCAGTATCCCGTTTTTGTTAATTTCTCCATAAAAAACATCTTCTACATTATGTATCCCTTTATCCATCAGTTGACGGTGCACCCATTCTTCAGTCAGGTTCAGCTTATTAAGGTTTGAATGTACCAGCTTTCCATCACTGATGACTTCCGTTCCTATAGGGGGAGCTGCAGGATTTTCAAAAGAAAGATTGAGGTCTGATTTCGTGATTTCTTTTTGAGATTCCTTTTTTAACACAGATAATTCACCATTCGTTTCGAAGATGGCGTAATTTACTTCTTGTAGTGAAAATACATCCTTTTGCCTCAATAATGCCATCAATGAATCAACATCAAGTCGAACAGCTTTGAGCTGATTTTCCATTATTTTTCCTTTTTTTATGAGAATTCTTGGTTCCCCATCAAGGAGAGCCCTTGCTTTCTTTGAATGGATATCAATGTAGCCGAGAGTCACGGTTATGATACTCCATCCAAGTAACGCAAGGAGCCCGTTCCGAATGGTGAGCGAAGGATTGAACACTAAATTAGCTCCGATGCTTCCAATTGTAATACCAGAAATAAAGTCAAAAAAAGTCATGTGACTGAGTAATTTTCTGCTCATCCATCTAGTCAGTAATAATAGAGTCGTGAAGGACAATAAAAGCCTTATGGACAACTCCCATATACTCATCCTAAATGCGCTCCTTTTCCGATTGTTTTTGTATACCATTTCCTAAAAAGATTATTTTTATTACAAGTGAACTGATCACCACAAAAGATGATGGGACAAACTTATTAACCCTGGCTAAAAGACGAACAATTTCAGTGCAGGCTTTTATTACTGATTATGATTTCCGTGCAAGACTTCGCTTTCCGCGGGTAGCCCGTGAGCCTCCTCGTCGCGTTCGCTCCTGCGGGGTCTTACATGTCTAGCTGCAGGGCTTAGAGGCACAGGTCATAAGCCAAACCAGCCAAGAAGGCAAAGAGCGCCTTCCAGGCTGATTCGTCTTATGCCCCAAGCCTCTGAGCAAAGCCCTTCCGCTTTTCTTATAAGCTACTATTCCCGCAGGAGTCTTCGTCTTGCACTCCAATCAACCGCTGGAACAAGCTAAAGACCATACGCACACTTGAAAAAATCCAATAAAAACTCCTACCTAATATGAATCCTAGAATTCAATTAGTTCAGGTTTCATTTAGACTAAAACATTTTTGTCCCAGCCATCTTATTTCAATCCATACCACAATTTTACAATTAATCACAGACTGTTATTTGTTTCCAAAAAGAATTACATTAAAGTTAAACTGAAGGAAGTACGCAGTTTTGAAGTCGTCTATTGTCCAATCCTGATTCAATTACCGAATTGGATGAAGTTTTTTCTGATCAAGTAGTAGTCGGGAGTCGTTGAGTTCACCTACAGGCGCGCTAATCTAAAAACAATTAAAAAGGAGTTCATATCATGATATCTCAGGGAAAGTGGTTCCCCATGATTCTTATTGCTATTTTGCATATAATGTTTTTTGCGACGACTTCTTCAGCCACTTCCTGGGCATATCCCTTTGTTGTGTGGGATGGGTATAGATTTGAAGTATTAGATGAATATGTGGAAGAAATCGATTCTGAAATCGGGGAAGTAACTAGTTACTCGGATATGGAGACACTTTCTGGAAATTTCTCGAATGAATATATAGAAGGTACAAAATATTATTCTATTAAAGGAATTTCGACGGATGAAGCAATAGCTGTAAAAACAGGTTCACAATACAAAAAAGCAGTCAGGATTGGGGAATATAAGACAGGGATCCGAGTGAAAGAAAAAAATAATTTGTTTACCTTTGTAGTTATTTCCGCAGCGGCTGCATCAATATTGATATTTTATTTGAGGAGAAGATGAAAAATAAAGACCGTACCTGAAGAATGGAGGGAATAGCAGATGTGGAAGAGAATGTTATTCATTATGGCTGTAATAGCAGCTGGATATCTAATTTTCATCAATTGGTCAAATCTGACGGGTAAAATGTACAGTTTTGACAATGAGCAATTGGCTGCCAAACTTGAGATTCTATCGTTTGAATCAAAGGTGCCGGTACTTGTCCCTTTTGAAGAAATGAAAATATTTGATACCAAGTTAAAGAGGGACGGTACCAAACAACATTACGAAATCACATTGATGAATAAGCACAAGGAAACCTTGGTTTACAGTGTGGCGAATCATGAAGAAGAGATCGACAGTGGAACGAAAACTGAAAAAGTGGAAATTGGAAGTGGTATAACGGGAAAGTATATACCTAATGAAAATGGCATCCGCAGACTCTTTTGGAGACACGGAGACGTGTATTACGGTATTACTTATCATCCTAAAGTGACTCCCCATGATTTGAGTAAGGGAAGGTTGATTGAGATGGCGGAGTCGATAGAGTAGTATAAATTCCCGGTAGATTAGTAAATGCATTATGTTTATTATACGAATGGAAGTGAGCTAAAAACATGAACAAAATCCATCAACTCCTGACAAGGCAAGAGCAAAAAGAGATGAAAGCCCTATATGACTATGTAAATAAGGTCAGAAATCAAATTTCAGCTTCGGCAAGTTCGGTTTACATCATTCAGGGCGGCGATGTGATCGGGGAATGGTACAATGGAATAGACCCTTCCTCTAATAGAAAAATAGATGAACATACACGCTATAATGTCTATTCCGTACGTAAAAGTTACATAGGGCTTGCTGCCGTACTTCTGCTTCAAGAAGGGAAAATCGCCAGTTTGGATGATCCGGTTTCTACATATTTAGGTGAAAAAGAACTCTACAATGGGATAACGATCCGCCACCTTGTCACACATACTCACGGACTGAATGACGAACAGACGGGAATCACTAAGTCAGCCACCCCGGGGACAGTTTGGGATTACAACAACGCAGGTTTATCTTTGTTGTATAAAATCATCTTGAAGGCATCGGGGTCAACGGTAAATGAAATTCTTACTGAGAGTGTATTCAACCCGCTGCAATTTAATGAAACAGGATGGGAAACAGGACCTGGAGAACACCTCACAGCAGATGTGAATGAACACAATGAACCGAATATCAGGTTCGATGATCACACCGGATTTGAACGGAATCTATACGTCAGTACAAGAGAGCTTGCTCATTGGGGATATGTTCATTTGAATAAGGGACGTATCGGCAATGAACAAATTCTCCCTGAAACACTATTTGACATGACAACTGCGATTCAGACACCCGAACAACTAAAGTATACTCCTCAAAACGGATTCTTTTGGTTCCTGAATGAAAATGGATATGAGAAAAGTGAGTTGGGAGAAGAATTACCGGCTGGATCGTATCAAATTCTCGGCGCATCAGGCTGTACCTGCCTGGTCATTCCCAAATATGATGCTGTCGCTGTACGTATGTATAACAAGAGGGGGAACCCTCCAGGATATGACTATCTCAGGGATATCAAAAACTTCGGAAATATAGTGAATTCAATTTTAGCAAATAGACTCCAGGATTAGAGTCACTTTTTAAAACATATTGTTGAATTAGGGAGGTATTACCCATGAAAATTCCTGAGCATCTGCTCTCTATAGAGAGACTGAAATTACGAGAAATGAAGGAGAGCGATTGGAAAGAGGTTCATGATTACGCATCTCTGGAAATTGTCTGTCAGTACCAGCCCTGGGGACCAAATACGATTCAAGATACGCGAACATTCATAGAGGAGGTATTGGCAGATAAAAAAATGCAACCAAGAACCCGCTTCATGTTTGCAATTGTGCTGCTTGATGATAACCGTCTGATCGGAGCCGCAGAATTGAATATTCGCGATTCTCAGCATAAGAATGGTGAAATCGGATATATCGTGCATCCAGATTTATGGGGTAAAGGCATTGCATCAGAAGCGGCAAAATTGATGATCCAATTAGGATTTACACACTTTCATTTACACCGTATTCAAGCCACCTGCGACCCCAATAACATAGCTTCTTCCAGAGTGCTGGAGAAAGTCGGCATGAAAAGAGAAGGGGTATTGCGTGAATCCATCATGATTAAAAGCGGCTGGCGCGATACTGCCATTTATAGTGTCCTGGAGAGTGAGTACCATGAAAGATAAGAGAATAGGAGTAATCAAATAATGCTTGATACTGTGCTGCCAAAAATACGATTGAGAGATTTAAGAATGGAAGATGTGGAAGACCGTTATCAATGGTGTCTTGATCGTGATGTTACTAAGTATTTAAATATGCCGGATACCTATCCTCCGTTTACACGAGAAGAAACATCCATGTGGATTGAAATGTGCATTAATCGTACGAATGGGTATGAACAGAAAGCCATTCTTACTGATGAAGGTGTCCATATAGGCTGGATTGATTTGAAGAATTTTGACCTGGTCAATAAGCATGCGGAACTGGGTATAGCTATTGGAAATAAGGCTTATTGGGGAAAAGGCTATGGACAAGCTGCAATGAAAGAGATGTTAAAATTTGGGTTTACTGTTCTAGGGTTGAATAAAATATGGCTGCGGGTTGAAACGGATAATGAAAAGGCGATTCAGTCCTACAAACAAATTGGCTATGTTGATGAAGGAATTTTACGACAGGATAGACTTAGGAATGGTGAATATGTTGACCGTTTTAGAATGAGCATACTTAAGAGCGAATTTTACAGTTGAGCAATTTGTTGTTCCATCCATACTTAAAGTAACGAATAAAGCTTGAACTTATAATCAACCAACCCCCTGGATTCATATTATTTTTAAAGGGGGGAGCACGATGAAGAAAAAGAATTTTAAAATTCAGCATGAATATAGGCAGAAGTTAAGAAAAAAGGAACGATATCAAACATCTTCATTGGAAATCATCATCATCGCGATCCTCATGTTTGCTTTTATTATTGGTAAATGGATCTTTTCATTAAATTGAAGCAGTACAGCTTGGGGATCCCAGTGTGTACTGTTTTTATTTTAAACAAGATATTTTACAAAATAATCAATAGACGAAACCTTTTGGTAATTCATTCGTACTTAATGGTGCAATTAAACTTTGAAAGGGGTGTGCATCATTAGTCGATTATATCTTATGCTGCTAATTGTACCGTTATTTTTATTAATCAGCTGTTCGAAAGCCACAATTCAAGAGCAGATCAAAGAGGGGGAAATTCCTTCTCAAACTACATTGAAATTCACCCATAATGGACAGACCTTTCACATCATTCCTCTTTATGAAGAAGTGCTGAACTATACAGGTTCGGCAAGAGATAACGCTTCCCTGAATACGAAGAAGATGTACTTTGAAAAAGTACTTGAACCTTTTCAGGACAAAGTCGATGAACATAATGCAGATGCCGGGTCCTATTATTTTGATTATTTTTTCCCCACTAAGGATGTCGCAGAACTAGAAGAAAACACTGCTGAGCTTCTTCAAAATCAGAAAGTAATCAATGGTTATATCAAAGAATCTCTTATAAAATCCTCTAAGCATATCGCAGGCGGCGACAAAACAATCTTTATGCTTCCCAGTAATCCTGAGATGACCGTCATCCCGGATAAAATGGAAGGTATTTCCGGTGTCACCTTCAGTGATGATGTAATTTTGCTGCAGATTGATCCTTCATTTACAGAGAAAGCCCTGAAGTATACTGCAGCTCATGAATATCATCACACAATAAATATGGAAGTTATGGGGATGAAGCGAGAAACTTTATTAGGATTAACCCTTAATGAAGGAAAGGCGGATTCATTCGCAAAGATTGTCTATCCTGATCATAATCCTCAATGGACCGAGACGTTACCTGAGGATTCAGAGGAAGCTGTATTGGCAGAACTTAAGAAGAATCTGAACTCATTTGATTTATCGGTTTACTATGAATTCTTTGGAGGGGAGCCATCAAAAGGGCTGCCTCAATGGTCCAATTACAGGATAGGTTTCAGCATTCTGCAAAGTTACTTGGACGCCCATCCTGAGGATTCAATTGAGGAATGGACAAAGCTTGAAGCGGAGGAAATTCTTCAAGGAAGTGAATATAAGCATTTGTTAAATTGAAATAATTCATTAAATGAAAGAGTATTGAATATATTACTGTCCAATGCTCTTTCATTGATTACTTCCATTCCCTGAATATCAAATCAGATGACACTGGTTTCTTATCGATTTCCCTTGCCCACACCGATAACTGCCCCATATGATGAACTTCGTGGGTAACGATATGCAGCAGGACTTTATGATAAGGGAAGTCATAGCTGACGCCTTTCCGTGTGGTAACTGACAAAATCTTTTCATTCAGGTCTGCCTCAATGGTATGCAAGAATTGTTGTGTGTTCTTTTTGATTTCGTTTGAAAACACGATTATCTCTTCAAGACTTGTAGACTTAGTAAAGTCTTTCTTTGAAACTGGTTCCCCATTCATCTGACTGATCCAAATATGCTCGCAATTAATTACATGGAGTAAGTTGTGTAAGATACTGCCCATACCGCCGACCCGCTCTTTCGTTAATTCTTCATTTTGAACGTTTCGGCACCATTCAAACCACTCCTTCCTCACTTGCCAGTTGTATGAAAATAGATTATTAATCATTGAATTGTTCTCCATTCTTTAATATCGTTTTTGAAGGAAAGCGAATTATAAAACCTTTATTTTCCATATTTTATATACTATACTAATCTTACAATTAATCAATATCTCAATGAAATAATAATGAGAGGTGGCCGTATATGATATACGTAGTCAGACATGGGCAAACGGATCTCAATAAAGAAGCAAGACTGCAGGGCAGGAATGGATTGCCATTAAATGAGGAAGGACGCAAACAAGCTGAGAGTTTGAGAGAACGATTGAAAGAAGTAAGGTTTGATTATGTGTATTCATCTCCCCAGGAAAGAGCCATTCAAACGGCTGAAATTGCAACTGGAATGCAGCCTCTCATAGAGCCTCGGCTGGATGTTTACGATTTAGGAGAAGCTGATGGATTAAAGAAACATGAAGTTCAACTGGATGGCATACTTCCCGACAGAAACTTATACTCAGGTATGGAAGACATTCAAGATTACATAAATAGAGTATTCAGCTTTATGGGGGAACTGCAGCTGAAGTACGGGGAAAAAGAAGTGAACATACTACTATCCGGACACAGATGTACGACGGGAGGGATCGGGGCTTTTTTTGAAGGTGTACCTGAAGATCAGAATATATTAAGATTTTCCTCTAACAACGGTGACTACAAAAAATATGAGTTTGCGATAAAAAAGATGGTAAAATGAAGATAAACAAAAAAGAACGGATGCAGCCGTTCTTTTTTATGCATTTTTAAGGTTTTTACCTGCATCATGAACCTGTTCTGATTGAATAAATGATCTAATCAAATAATATATTCCCGGAATGAAGATGCAGCTGCCAATGATTAAGTAAATGTACCTCATCTCCATCAGGCTGATCGAAGCGAACAGGATTCCAAGCGGCATGGTGACTCGAAGGAAGAACAAACGAACCGCGCTTAATTGCGAGAGTCGATTGCGAGGAGCATGCTGCTGGAAAATGGCTGCACTTTGAGCGTTGAAGAGAGGGAACATGATACCTCCAAACAGCTCACACAGCCAAGCGAGGTAAATGGAATCTACTAAAAATAGCAGTGAGAATGAGAGACCGCCCCCGATTAAGCCTGCATACATAAATGCGGAGGTACGTGGTAATTTTCTTAATATAAGCGTACCAGCCGCATACCCGACCGGGAAGGAACCGGCAAAGATTGCATATTCCCATTGTTGTCCGCTCAATTCACTTCTAATGAAAGGCACGCTTAAGACCATCGCTGCCCCTACGGCGAACTGAACGAGTGAAGAAAGAAACGTCAATCGTACAAGAACCGGTACGCTGAAGAAACTCTTATATCCTTCTTTCATTTCCGACCACCAAAATCTCCTTGACCATGCTGCCCCCTTTTTTTGATGGGGTAACTTGATACGTGCAAGTGAAAAATAACTCAATAAAAATAAGGAGGCAGAAAGGATATAAACATAATGCAGCGGAATCAGGAACAGAAATAAAGAAGTGACTCCGGGAGCAAGAAAGCTCATTAATCGGAGCGTTCCATCCAATAAACCGTTGGCGTTTATCAGTTCTTCTTCTCTACACAGTTCAGGAACCAATGAAAAAGATAGGCTCCCATAAATCGGCTGTAATAAACCGAGTATGCATTGAAGAACAATAAGGCCAATGATTGCCGCTTTATCATTTCCCATCGTATAACCCAGTAAAGGGAATAAATAGACAACCGCCCTGATCAATTGCATGTTCATTAACATTTTTTCCTTTACCACATGGTTCAGGATTGGAGCACTTACGCTTTGCAGGATCAAGGAGGGGATGAAATAGACAAGCCACAAGGCACCCATCCATTCCTTGGAACCGGTGATTTCATATAACAACAGACCATTAATGATCCCTCCCGCTGCCCCCGCGAACTCTGAGACGATTTCCCCGGTCCATAACGCTTTGAACCCAGCAGAATATCTATTCATTTTCTTATTCCCAGAAATTGTTCAAGCTTATTCGTTAATGAATGAATCTGTATTTCATTTATCGAGTAAATACCTTTATCTGTTCTGACGAGTTTTGCTGCCTTTAATAGGGAGAGCTGATGGTGAACAGTCGTTTTAGAAAGGTTGAACCTTCCGCTGATTTCCTGGAGGGAGAGAGGGCCTTTCATAAGTTCATAAAGTAATTTCAAGCGGGTCCCGTCTCCTAACGCTTTATGTCCATTTATCAAATCCTGCCCAGGTACTCCGGGTTCCAATAAGTACTCTTCTTTTACAGGGTAGAAGAAGAGTTTCGTTTCAGAGGTACGTTGTTCCATTACCCATGGACGATAGGAAACATGGGGGATCAATTTGATGGTCCAAATCGAGGGTTCAGGTACATAGCGTACTCCTCCGGTTATCCGCTCTATTTCTTCAATTGGATTTTTTTCATCCAATGATGCTTGCAGCTTATCTTCATATTGTAAAGCTTTGCTCCATGTAGACCATTCTTCTTTTTGGCTGATCCAGGCAAACCATTCCTGTACAGAGTCAATCAATAATTCACGAAGTTCATCCAGCCCTTGCCGGGACAGATTTTGTATGTATCCTCCAAGAAATTCATGATCTTTGAATTGTTCAACATACGTATTTAAGAGTTCGTTATTCAACATATTTTCTGCAAGGGATCTTCTTAAGTTTTCACATTCTCTATTTTTATACGGCAGCACGATTTCATAAAATTCCTCGTAGGTTACCTGATAGAGAGAATTCGAAAAATCTCGAATGGTTTCTGCTGATAATTTATTTTGAAGCATAATAAGGGCAAACCAGGAATTTGTCTCTTCGATCCAAATTAGTCTATTTTGTAAGGCAGCCGGCATCGAAGGACTATCCATTTTCCATTTCTCATCAAAATCAAAGGTATGCCGCAGCTTGGAATGTGTATATCCTGCGATTCCTAAAATGATTTCCCATACAGGAGATGATTCAACTTTAAGAGATATCTTTTCTTTGGATTGGGGTGAATAATACTTCATCATTTTCCTCCTTTAGGTAAAAGCGTCTTGGTTATAGGATATAGTAAGAAAAAATATAATTCAATATATTTCGAATTATATATTCAAAAAAATTAAATTGTTAATATATCCACATTTGAAGGGATTCAACATGGAATTGAAGAAATAGTATCTCAGAAAAAGGAGGTAAAATATGAGTGAGAAGCTAATAAGAGTGGGTACCAACTATATTCCTGTAATCGATGTGGACCGTTCAGCAGAATGGTACGAAGGAAATCTTGGAGCGGTGTTGAACTATAAAGACGGAGAGAAAGCCATACTTGATCTGGCTAACCAAAGCCTATTTCTTGTAAAAGCAGAAACGGGACAAACTGCAAACTTTCATGACCATGATGGAGCAGTGAGGTTTTCAATGACGTTCGAAGTGGATGGACTGGAAGTATTGAATTCCCTTCACACAGAATTAACTGAAAAAGGAATTGTTGTCGGGGAAATTGAAAACAGGGGACATGCGGGCAGAAACTTTGTCTTCACCGATCCTGATGGTAATAAGTTTGATGTCTGGAGTGAGTTGAGCCCCACTTTTAAAGAGAGATGGAATTGAACGATTTAAAAAGGACCAATTATTTAGGTCCTTTTTTTCGTTTGATAAGCCGGCTGTGGATTGGTGAAACGGAATGATTTCAAATCAAGTTTAAATTATGATTTTAATTTAAAAAGCGACAGTAATCGCTTTTTGACTTACTTCTTTTTCCCAGCAATGGCAACGGTATGATAACCTCTGGAATCGGGTCCCATTAGCATTTCGATGTGATGAAAGCCGGTCTTGGTCATGACTGGAATCAATTGTCCCTCTATCAGCTCTTCAATTGAAGGCCACGCTTCTCCATCTTTTCCATTAGAAATGGTAAGAATCGTCATTCCTCCCGGGACTAACAAGCGGTGCATCTCTTTGACTGCTGCCTGCAGATCCTCCCAGAAGTATAAGGAATGGATGCTGAAAATTTTATGAAAGCTCTCGTTCTCCAAGGGGAGGGAATCAACGCTGCTGTGCACCAGCTCTGCTCTTCCTGATTGGATTTCTCTATGGTTCCTTCTATTCGCCAACTTCAATACAACAGGGGAAAGATCCACACCCGTTACATGTTGGACTTGCTCTGTCTTTAAAATTTTGTTCAAGGCATATCCTGCACCACAACCGAGTTCCAATACTGTGTCTTGTCTGTTCAAGTCCAAGAGACTGATCGTCCAATGAGTCTCTGGCTGGTGCTGTTTAACCATCTTTTCCCCAATGACATATCCAATCAATCCGGACGGCGTTTTGTATTGACGATCAATATAGGTGTGGAATAATTGCAGCATGGTAAGCACTCCTCTTCTGATTATTTTAACATCCATTTAAAGTATAATAGAGATGATGTATTAAACAATACAATATCAATTATACTTAATATAAATATTTTTAATAATGAGGTGAGCATATGGATATTAATCAGCTAAAGGCTTTTGATTACGTAGTGAGGATGGGCAGTTTCAGTAAAGCTGCCAGATACTTAAATTTATCCCAGCCGACTATCTCTTTAAGAATTCAAGGATTGGAGAAAAAAGTTGGTGGACCACTATTCCAGAAAGCAGGTAAGTCGTTGGAATTAAGTGAATTAGGGAAAGGATTTTTACCTTACGCCCGCCAGGCATTGGAAATCTTAAGCAAGGGGGTGGAAACCGCTCGTCATATGCAAGAAGGAAAGGCAGGTAAATTATCGGTCGGAACTTTGCCGACGTTCACAACTAAGCCTTTCAGTGAAATCATCTTCTCTTTATATAGGGATAATCCTGATATAGATATTGAGATTCATACTGGGCATAATCAGCAAATCGTGGACATGCTATTCGAAGGTCAAATCAAAATCGGCTTTATCACTCATCCTTTTTTCAATACAGATATTAAGAAACATCTTGTGTTGAAGGAGCCCCTTAAGTTAGTTGCACATCAATCAAATGGAGTCTGGGAGGTGTTGAATGAACACGGCACTACCTTAAACCAAATCTTTGGGAATAGCCGGCCGTATATAATGGTGGATTGGAGCAGTGATTCCAAGCAATGGCAAAAAAATCATATGGAACGGGACGTGGAAACCATTGAGCTTCCCCCGTTGAGCGCGCTTGACTTTATCAGCAATGGAAGAGGAGTTGCTTTGCTGACGGCTTCCATGATTGATACTCCCGCGATAAGTGAAAACATAAAGATCCTTGAGCATGCCAGTATACCTAAAGTCCATAGGGAAATAGCGTTGGTAAGTTTGGAATCCGAGCAGGATCTGTCACCTGTATATAAAAACTTCATTGAGTTGGTGAGGGAGACAGCTGAGTGAGGAAATTTATGTTAAAATAAATTTATAATTTTTGGAATTTTCGTATATGAGTAGGCGATTATAGAGATGCATGGGATATATGAACAAATGAAAGCAGGAAGTCCAAGGCAGCAAGCTGCCTATGAAGCTGTACAATCATTGAATGTGATGAATGACTTAAATCATTATCAACCGCTTGTATGCGGCACGATTCCAATCGGTATTGATATCGAAACGTCGGATCTGGACATCATTATGGAAGTGGAAGATTTGCAGCTCTTTGAAAAAGAAGTTCATCGATTATATAGCGCGAATGAACAATTCAGATTGAAATGGAAAGTCATCAGAGGAATACCTGTTGTAAAAGCAAATTTTACATATGGAAACTTTGAATTTGAATTATTTGGCCAGCCGCAATCGGTTTTTAATCAAAACGCTTATTTACATGTGGTAATAGAATATTCCATTCTGAAAAGCAGACCCGAAATGAAGCAGCAGGTAATTCGCCTCAAAATGGATGGCCTTAAAACGGAAGAAGCATTTTGTGAACTGCTCGGAATCAGCGGGGATCCTTATATGGGGTTGATTCGTTACGGTATAGAAAAAGAAATCATTAATCAATAAATTCAGGAGGGGAAGACGATGAAAATGCCTACGCATATAGTTGCTGTGGGAGGAATTGTTGAAGACGGAAAGGGAAATGTCTTATTGGTGAAAACCGTTCATAGAGGGTGGGAGACTCCAGGTGGACAAGTTGAAGTCGGAGAAAATCTGACTGATGCATTAGTGAGAGAGATAAAGGAAGAGAGCGGAATAGATGCTGAAGTATCGCAAATGATCGGGGTATACTCCAACACCGGAAATTATATTTGGCATGATGGTGAAACGGAAGTGCCGACCAAGGTCATGTTTGATTTTATCTGTCGATACACAGGCGGGGAGCTTGGTGTGTCTGAAGAAACAACCGACAGCAGCTGGGTTGCAAAAGAAAAAGTGTTGGATTTAGTTGAAACACCTGCAATCCGTGCTCGGTATCAAACATATTTGGAGTTCGAAGGAAAAATTAATTATATGGAGTATGTAACTAAGCCTGTTTTTGAATTGAAAGAAAAAAGGTCAGTATAAGGTTTTTTTGAGCTAGGGGAATTATTTATATGTTTTTCAGGTTACAACACGGAGGATGGTTGCATGGTTATTAGAGAAATACATACTGAAGACGCTGAAGAAATAATGAATTTGATCAAGGAAGTTGAAGCACACTCGGAATATATGCTTATGGAACCTGGAGAACGGCAGACTTCTGTAAAACAACAAAGAAAGATGATTGAACGTATACAGAAGCAGGAAAATGCGGTTATATTGGTTGCGGAGAAAGAAGGTAGATTGATAGGGTACCTGATGGCGCTTGGCGGATCTGCGAAAAGGACCAGACATTCTGCATACCTCGTCACTGGCATCTTGAAGGATCTCAGAGGTCAGGGTGTGGGAACTTCTCTATTTCAAACGGTGGAAAAATGGGCGGATAAACATCGTATATCACGCCTTGAACTCACTGCAGTGACTCGAAACTCTGCTGGAATCGCACTCTACCAAAAGAGCGGTTTTGAAATAGAAGGCACAAAACGCAATTCACTAATCATTAATGGAGAATTTCATGATGAATACTATATGTCCAAATTACTTTAACCAATTAATGACCCTTCAAAGAATAAAATATTTAAAGGAGTTTAACAAATGCATGAATTCAGTTGGGCAGGCAGTCAAGAACATTACGTTGATCAAGTTCAGGTAAAATCAATAAATGATATTGTGGTAGGACTATTTGGAGGAAATTCTTCCGCGGGACAATTTAAAAACGAAGACGGTTGTCTGGTCTGGTCCTCACCGGGAGAATGGGAGTTTGTCATAATCCTGGATGGGCATGACACAGCAGAAAGTGTCGAGTTAGTGCTGGAAACGCTTGAAAATAATAAATCACAAGTTTTTGAAATCTTTAAACAAGAAACACACGAAACGCTTCGTAGCTTGCAAGACTTTTTTATTGATACATTCAAGAGTGACAATTTTAGAGAGAAAGCAAAAAATATCCAAGGTGAAACGGCTTGCCTGATTGTGTACAGAAAAGAAAATCATCTATGGTGGCTCTCGATTGGTGACTGCATTCTCCATTTATTTAATCGGGAATTGTCTGCATTAGGGGAATTTCAACAGAATCACAGAAGTTTTTATGAATGGATTGGTAATAACAGTACGTTCAACAAGGCAATACCTAGTTATAGTACGGGAATAAAAGAATTGAGATCAGGAGAGAATCATATATTTTTGACAACAGATGGTCTGATAGAATGTCCGAATACACATTTTGAAGAAGCGCGATTCATTTTGCAGGAGTTCAGTGAAGGAACGCTTGAGGATGGGGTATATAATCTCATGAATGAAATTAAAAGAAACCAGGTTAAAGATAGTACAACAATCGTTACTTGGAAGACTTTTAATAACTTGGATGCGACAATTCCGAGTGATATGAAATAAAGCTTTAAAAAGGCGGTGAAAGGGAGGTTAAAAAGATTACGAACATGAAAAAGTTTCCATAAAAGTGAAACTTTCTATTCTCTAATTTCGTAAACTTTTTATAGCTATTAAAGGGGGGCATTGCAATTAACAAGAAGATTTTAACTATTTTAATCACCTTGGCAGCATTAATATTACTAAATTACTCATTCGTATTCATCTTTAACACCAAGTTCATTGACTATTCTTTTGTAGTTGGAATCATAGGGGCTGTTACGATTAAATTCTTCAATTCTTCCGGAAGCTTCACCGGCCGTCACATGGATATGCGTCTGCGCGGTACAACGGGAATTAAACAAGAGATTCAGGAGAAGAAATTCACACCGACTATCGGTTTTTATACGGCAATTGGGTACACTTTGGTTTCTGCTATAGTTCTATTTTTCTATTACAAAGATTTTTTTATTTCGTAGTAGTTTCATATGTTTTTCTAGTACGAAAAAAAGGGGGGACAGCAATGAAAAGAATGATGGGCAAGCTATCAACCGTATTATTCTTACTAGGATTGGCAGCATATATCACGATGTTATTTGGAAATGACTCATTTTTGTTGACCGGTGTGATTTTATCAATGATCGGCTTCTTATTTGCCTTATTCGCACGTAAAAGCTGGTACAGAAGAGTGGGATTATTCGGAAATGGGCTGATTATCTTCACGGTTATCATCATGCCGGTCGTCATCACGACTTTTTTCTGGAATCAGCCTTGATCTAAATCTACTAGTCTAGTGAGGAATATTAGATAGTATTTGAAATGAAGAAGGACTTAATCTTTCATTGAAAAAATGGAGGTCACCATGAGAAGAAAACTTATTGCAGCTGTCATCATTACAAGCAGCTTTCTGACAACAGCGGTAATTGCAAATTCTATAGCGTTCAACCATGCAAAGCAGTCATGTGTCGAGAATCAAAAAACTACTAGAGCAGAGAAAGAGTTCCTGGCATTTAATTGGTCCGTCAGCTGCAGGTAGTTAATAAATATAGGAGTGAAAGTGGAGCTTAAAGAGATTTTGCACTTTACTCCTTTTTTGATTCTCATAGTATTTTTACGTACTGAGTTTTTAAAGAATAGCTCAGAAAATATTCATGGAACAGTACAATTGCCATATTGGGAGATTATATGCTGTAATGAAAATAACTTGGTAATTCATACACACATTGTTAGTGCTGATTACAATCACTATCAGAAGGAGTTTTATAAATGTCCCCATCTCCAAAAGTCATGAAAAGAAGCGTAAAAGATTCATGGTACGTAAAATACGAAGAAGCACAGTTTCCTTCAATTCAAAAAGGTTGGGTGCTCCCCGCTGGCCGTTGGGCTGAATTTGATCCTTTTATCTTAATGGCGGAGGACTGGTTTAAACGCGGTACATTTTCAGATCATCCTCATAGAGGGTTTCAGACAATTACATATGTCATCGATGGAAGGCTTGAACACATTGATAACGGAGGCAGAAGGGATATTCTGGAACCTGGGGATCTACAATATATGAACGCAGGATGGGGCGCACGGCATGCAGAGGAAGGCGTGGACGATGATATTGCCCACACCCTTCAATTATGGCTGAATCTGCCAAAGCATCTGAAGAACTCAGATACTTTTTATCAAAATGTCTACTCAGAAGATGCACCTCAATTTAAGGTGGAAGGTGGTTCCGTGAAAGTTTTCGCAGGTGAAATTAGACCAGCTAAAGGACCCTTGAATTCACTTGTTCCTATTACATTAAGTGAAATAACCTTGGAGGATGGAGCCGAATATACTCATCATCTCCCTGAAAACCATAACTCATTTATTTACATTTTGTCCGGTGATGTAGAAATTGGTGAAAACAAATTAAACCTTAAAAAACATGGCGTAGCCACTCTTACGTATCATGAGCATGGAAGCAAAGAAACAACCAGCGAAGTACCCATTAAATCCAAACACCGTCGTTCCAAACTCCTTGTGTATTCAGGTGCACCCATCAAGGAAGAAATCGTACCATATGGACCATTCGTCATGAATTCGATGGATGAAATAAGAGAAGCGTTCCAAGACTTTCAAAATGGGAAATTCGGACCTCCAGCCAAATAAAGAAACGTATAGATAATAATTGTTTCATATAAATTAGGGAGAATATAAAAGGGGTGACCTGCATGGATATTTTCGAAGCGATTCAAAACCGTAGAAGCATGGGACTTGTCAAGGAAGAACCAGTCCCAAAAGAACTCATAGAAAAGATTCTGGATGCCGGAAATTGGGCACCCAGTCATCATCGGACAGAGCCTTGGCGCTTTTTTGTCCTGACAGGTGATGGGCGAAAACCACTTGGTGAAACACTCGTAAAAGTTGCCAGGGAAAATATGAACGAAACAGATAGTGAAGAAAGTAAGAAAAAGCTGGAAAAAACTGCTGCGAAACCATACCGGGCACCACTGATCATCGCAGTCGCCGTTGAACCAAGCGACAATCCGAAAGTGATTGAAATCGAAGAGTACGGAGCTGCCTATGCAGCAACTCAAAACATGCTTCTTGCAGCACATGCACTTGGGTTAGCGGGGATCTGGAGAACCGGTAAACCTTGCTATCACCCTTCAATGAACGAACTTTTCGGCTTATCAGATAAAGGGAAAGTGCTAGGATTTCTCTACTTTGGATATCCGAAGAAAGTTGCACCTGCCGGAAAACGCAAGGACGTCGAAGGGTCTGTGAAATGGCTTGGTGATGAGAGTGATTTCGTGAATTTGAAGGGAAACTGATAGGAGATTCATGATTTGATAAAGTTCACAGTATTAAAAAGCAGATGCTTTAAACAAAAAGTGCTCAGAATTCATATTCAGGGCACTTTTTCACGTGGTAAAGGTATATTATGGGGCAAATTTCATTGGAACTTGTTTTAAGCAGATTTAAACGACATTCATATCTGTGAAGACATTACATTTATGATCCATTATGTGTAAATATAATCCATTTTCAGGATTTATGATCCATTCTGGAAATATACAATCCATTATATGAAAATACGATCCATTCTCTAATTTTATGATCGTTTAAGAATCATTCTAATCTACCACCGCTTACCGCCTCTATATATCGATATTGAATAAAGGGTAGTACCCACTTTCAAATTGAATGCATGGTTTTAACACTCCTAAAGCGAATATGTAAACAATTCAAAACTCCATTTAATAAAAACACTATCTCCCGTACATACTAAACATACGTTCGGGAGGTGTAATCATTGGGAAATAAAGATTTTGAACAAATTTATGATCAGTACAAGCAGGAAGGAGCCCATCATCTTCAGCAGGAAACTTCAGGTTCCTCTGATGAAAGTGGTGGGGAAAAAATCATTGCCATACGTAAAAATGAGGACGATGATATTATCGCATTCAAAACAGAAAGTGGACGCGAACTCGATTACCTGACAGCGCTCGATGAAGCGAAATCAGGGAAACTCGCGCATGTCGATGTGTTTCACCGATACGGAAGAGATATCATCCGTAGTGAACCGGATGGAATTGAAGAGAACAATTTAAATAATTTGCCGCATTTTTAGGAAGCGAAAGGGAGTCTGAAACGTTATTTGATTCAGACTCCCTTTTTCTAAACAGCCTTGGCTCTGCAGTTTCATTTATTTCTTAAAACTGTAATGAACCCTCCCAGGATATCATGGCTTACTGTAAACCCTTTACGTTTATAAAATTCAAGAGCATTGCTGTTTCCGTTTGATACAAAGATAAAAATATCATCAATCTCATCAAATTGATTCAGCCAATCCATCGACATGGTGTAGAGTCGTGAACCGATTCCAAACTTTCTATAACCATCTTTGATGTAAAACTGAGAAAGGCAGCCTACATTTGCTTTTTGTACGGATGATAGATCAAAGAAAGTTGCAAATTCATTGGAATAGGTTTCCTTTGGAGAAACATTAGAATAGACATAACCCACAATTTGATTTCCATCCTTAACCACAACGGTATAATTATGAATAGCTTTATCAACAGAAGGAATCAATCTTGTTTCAAAACTCATATCATCAAAGAGTTCAGGAGTGATAGTTGCCACCGACTTTTGAAACGCCATCAGTTCATTACAGCTTTCACGGACATAATCCATTTTGTCTTCAGGAAGTACTTCAAAGGTGAAATTCACTTTTTTTCTCTCCTACCTTTTTATTGTATTACTATGTATGAATTAATTTTATAAGAAATCTTTTAAAACGGATACTTATTTAACATTATAAAAAAAATTGAAAGGCGATTTTATTATATATTCTCCAATGCTTGTTTGACATTTGTATAAGAAGTGACGTCATGGAACTCTGCTCCAATGGCTACTGCAATCTGCGCAAGTTGAGGGGAAATACCGGTGAGTATCGTACGGATGCCTAATAAACGCAAAACGCTCCCTATTTGTTGTAAGTAGCTGGCGGTCGTTTCGTCAAAAGTCTGCACACCCGAAAAGTCGACGATAACGTAATTGAGATTGAGATGTGCGATTTCAGGAATGACCTTTTCCATCAGATGGTTCACCCTATATGAATCGATGGTTCCTACCAAAGGAAGGACGGCGATGCCTTCTTTTAAAGGAACAATCGGATTCGAAAGGGTGTCTAGTTCTTTTTGATAGTCCTTTTTCATTTGTTTGGTCAATTTCTCAAAGGCAAAAACGGTTTCTACTTCGCTTACATCAAGCATGGCATTCATTTTTTGAAGGATCTTGATACTTTCTTTATTGGTGAGAGAAAATTCCTCCGCCCATTGAGTTGAAAGGTCTGCGAATATTTTTCTTGTGACGGGATAGCGAATAATTATTTCTGAAATTTTCCCACCAGAAAATATTTGACCTTCTGCGTTTTTCTTGCTCCACTCAATCAATTTTGAAGGAATTTCATTTGTCTCTTGTTCCAAGGAATCTCCCATAAATTGAAAAAACGTTTCATATACACAAACAGCATGATCTTTTTCCTCATCAGGAATTTTGATATTCATTTCTTTAATTCCTTGTTCGACTAGATTTGCTGCAATCCTTGAATGGTTATGCAGTAAGTAATAGGCAAGTTTTGAGAGTGATGACATGGTGAGTTGATACCTCCTTATAACATAATTATAGCAAGTTTGGAAAATGCGTTGTAGACAGAATTTTGTGAAAATGTCTATTTTTATAAGGATATGGAACTAAATATTTACTGCGATTTGAAGGCCCGTCCCTCACTCAGATAAAGCGTTAACGAGATGAGGGACGGGCCTTTAGTTTAGGGCAGTCAGAACTGGATGGTTATGGTATAATTAATGTGAATTATTTCACATAAAACTCCAGTGAAGGAGCGATATTCATGGTAAAGAGAGTTGTCATAGCAGGAGGGACCGGTTTTGTCGGTCAGTATTTAGAAGATAAATTCAGCGAATCTGGCTATGAGGTGAAAATCATTTCGCGGAGAGAACCTCATATTATCTGGGAGAACAGAAATGAAATCATACAGGCTCTTGAGGGTTCAGACCTTCTTATTAACCTTGCTGGTAAATCCGTCAACTGCCGCTACAACGACAGGAATAAAGAAGAAATCCTTAAATCAAGGACAACGACTACGGAAATACTGGGCAAAGCTCTCGAAGAATGTATAAATCCTCCAAGGTTGTGGATTAATTCGAGTACAGCAACGATTTACAGACATTCTGAAGACAAACCGATGACCGAAGTTGAGGGAGAGGTAGGCACAGGCTTCTCTGTAGAAGTAGCTAAGGAATGGGAGAAGTCATTTTTCTCATTTGACCTTCCAGTTACAAGACAGGCAGCCCTTAGAATGGCCATCGTTCTTGGGAGCGAAGGAGGAGTGATGACACCTTACAAAAACTTAGTAAAGTTCGGACTTGGCGGTGTTCAAGGACCCGGCACCCAAATGTTCAGCTGGATTCATATCGAAGATCTGTATAGAGTGATACTCTTTATTAAAGAACAGGAACAACTTTCAGGCATTTTCAATTGCTCTTCACCCGTGCCGATTACAAACCGTGAATTAATGGCTGCTTTGAGAAATAAGATGAATAAAAAAGCAGGTCTGCCTTCAGCTAAATGGATGCTTGAATTGGGGGCTGTATTCATCTGTACAGAAACCGAACTGATTTTGAAAAGCAGATGGGTCCTTCCAGAAAAGTTAATAGACGAAGGATTTAGTTTTAAATATCCGACAATCCAAGAGGCCATGGAAGACATTCTGTAAAACATTATTGAATTGATACAATAGGTTTAACATGATCTTTTATTTGAAACAGTGAAGCAGCCACGTGCTTATGGGTTTGACCCTTAAAATCATCAGCTGGGCACTAACTATGCTATTATGAATGACAGGTGCTTATTTTACTGAATTCCTCGGCTCCTAATGCTCAAGGTTAAGTAAAAGTGAACAGAAAGGAGGCATCATTATGTATACATCAGGAATTGTTCCCCCATGGTTTTACATCATGGTCATTATTGTCTTTATATTATTTGTGGGAATAGGCTATTGGGTGACTAGAAGTGAGAAAGGCTTGCAAACCGGGGGAGATGGAAAGCTTGCGTTGAAGGCGATATACCATGAGAATCGTTTCAGGGCATCAGCCAAACCTGCAGAAATCATCGACGTAAAAATAAACTATGTGGGTTATATAAAACGTTACTTTACTAGTATATTTCAACAGTTGCTTACGTTCTTTTCACCTCGTAGAGATATCCATCTAACAGGTGAAAATCACGATGGAAGTATGAAAATCAAATTACATAATGTTAGAACCCACAGTAAGTTCCTCCTCAGCAGCTGGGAAGCAGAGGTTACAACAAGTGGAAAAGTTGAGAGGTTTACCATTGAGAGCAAGTCTGAAAAGAAGTCAAATATCAGACTCTCATTCCCTTATGAAAACGAAGTGATTCAAGTATCAAATAACCCTAGAGATGGTTTGATAAGTTTTCAAAAGAATGAGGTAGAAATAGCCGTCATTACGTACCAAAGAAAGCTTCCGCCACGCAAGATCTTCATTGACTCAAAAGAAGGGGACCTGCCTCTGCTTTTATTGGCTTGTATGTTTGAGATTGTAAAATATTATGATTAAACAAAAAGTGGAAATATAGAAAGGGAGTCCCGGAAATCCAGGACTCCCTTTTCATCCCCTTCACTATTCCTGTAGAGTTTTCATGGCAATATGAAGACTTGAATAAATAGGGATATTCGAAATGTTGATACCCAGATTGATCATCGTCTGGGCAATTTCTGGTCTGATGCCAGTTAAGATAGCACTGATGCCTGAAAGGCCTAGAGCATCAATCACTTTAAAGATCCGATCAGCCACCATTGTGTCAATGATAGGGACACCGGATAAGTCTAAAATGATATGATCTAATTCCAATTGAGTTCCTTTTACCAGGGCTTTATCCATTAATTCGTGGGCACGCTTTGTATCAATATCGCCGACTAAAGGAAGAATCCCTATAGTGTCTGTGACTTTGATTACAGGAACAGACAGTTCTAGTGCGACTGATTCAGCTGCGTGAATTCTGGAATAGTATTTTTTACTGTAAGAAATGCTAAGCCAGTGGACAGCACGATCGACAACGGAGTTAAAGCGTGAAAGGACATCGTAAAATTCTGTATACGAAAGCTGCTGTTTTTCAGCTTCATCTCTGATGATTTTTCCAATGCGATCTCTGTAATTCCGAATCTCTTCAATTGCAATATCCAGGGGAAGATCTAATTCTATCAGTAAATCAACGGCCTGTTCTCCCCATTTTTTTAATTTTATATAGGAGGTTTCAAGGTCGTTGTTGATTGATTGAGCATAAATGTCAATAAGGTTATGCCGCCAAACCTTTAAATCTTTACTAATCTTACTTGAGTAATTATCATGATTATCAACTGCTCGTTGATCAACCATACTTTCTTTTAAGCTGAGTATGGCTTCAGCAATACCCATCATTTTTGTATTTTCCATATTCACAGACAAACAATCATTCCCCTTCCAGGACTTTTTAAAAATATGGTATCATAAAAAACATTCTTCGTCTTTTAATTTCCTGACTTTTTTAAATTTGTATTCATTTGTTATTTGATGTGATGGCCTGCTATGAAAGTCTTTTTCATGCTAATTTTCACTCCACTCCACCAATAATTTTTCAGATATTCCATAATAAACCGTATCCGTCTCGTCCCTTAACCCGTAACGGACAATACATGAATCAGCCACCCAATTTACTTCAATGGAATCCACCACTGCACATCGTTTCAAACCGGCAATTTCAATCATGATGGAATCATTCAGTTCATATGCAGTTTGAAATGACAACAGTGCCCTTTTAATAGAAGGAGAGGATAAACCATCTTCCACATTAACATACTTCTTGAAAACTCCGTCGATATCATACGTGATAAACGAAGAGTCCTCATATAATCGAAAACAAATCCTTTTTATCACACCGGCTTTCAAACTGCTTGCTTTACCTTGGTCTCCATACAATTCATCATTGCTAATGATCTTTTCCAATGGAATGACTTCAACCGTACCGTACATAAGCGGCCCTCCAAGTATGAATGTCTTATTTATACCTATTAGAAATCTTGGCTTAATAGACCAGGGAATGGAAGATTAATAGACTTATAAAAATAAACGGCATGTTATATTTCAAAGATAAATAGAAAAATAATCCAAAAATCTTATTGCGAACATTCGTTCTATCGATTATGATAAATATGTATTGGGTGATGGCAGAAATTTGAATTCTTCTACAGTAGGAGAAACCGGTATTGCATGGTGTTTCAAAACGCTATGATTCTAACTTAGGAGCTGATTTTGTTGACAGTACAAGTATTTCCTTATTTGGTGATGGATGGCAATGCGAGAGAGGCAATCAATTTTTACAAAGAATCGCTGGATGCAGAAGTTCTTTTTATCCAGTCTTTTGGAGAGAGTCCCGAGGACCCTGAGTTTTCCTTGCCCGAAGAAGCGAAAGACCGTATCATGCATGCAACGATAAAAATCGGTGAAACTGAATTGATGTTCAGTGACACATTCCCGGGACAGCCTCACTCAACGGGCAGCCAGGTGACACTATGCATCACAACGACCGACGCCGAGAAATCACAGAAACTATTTGATGGATTAAAGCAAGGCGGCGAAGTAACGATGCCTTTACAAAAAACGTTCTTCAGCCCGCTTTACGGATGTGTCATCGATAAATATGGCGTGACGTTCCAGATTTATACTGGCGAAGAAAAGTAAATTAAAAAAACTGTGATTACAAATATCACCCATACCACCTAACCTAGAACCTTACATAACATCAAATACAGTTAAAAAGCCTATCCCCAGTTCAAACGGGGTGGGCTTTTTACATTTAATAATCTCTATATATAGCAAAACAAGTTGCATCTTAATGAGACAGCAGCCACCCATAAATATGTTACAATCGATTTATCGAATAGTCGTTATAAAGCATGAAGGAGCGAAACATGAATATTAAGATTAAACATAAGATCATTCAAGATATGTGTGGTACTGTCTCCTTCAAGAGAGGAGAGTCATACTTTCGATCGAACAAAGTCAATATAGAAGAGTATAATGATAATAATTGTAAAGCGACGGTAAATGGTGCCGAAACGTTTCATGTCACTGTCAAAAAAGACGCTTACGGTGATTTGCAAACTGATTGCAGTTGCCCGAAACTGGCTTCGTTTGACTTGTCTTGTCAGCATGTCGCTGCAGTATTGATCGCCATTCAGCAGCAACAACAGACATCCGGCCGGAATTTGACTGAAGACTTTTTTACTTTATTCAATCAAAGAGAGGCCCGTTCAAGCGGTGAGCAGCGCCACTTTGAAACGAGGGAATCCGTCCATACTGAATTTACATGTATACCTGTCTCGCTGGGTGATGGCACCAATCACATCAGTATCCAAATGAGAATCAATAACTATCCAATTGAAAATTTACGGACATTTTTATTCAAGTTGCAAGAAGGAAGACCTTACGAGATCGCAGAAAACTTTACATACTCAACCAAGAAATATTTTTTCAATAGAGAAACGGATGCTATAGTGAGAGTTTTGATCAAAGTTCTCCTTGATGAGCGAATTTATATAGAGGAAATGAACGAGAAAGTACATCTAGATAAAATGACAATGATTATTCCTCCGTCTTCATGGGAAACCATACAACCTTTGCTCGTTAAACTATCTGATGCGAAATGGGGATATATGGGTAACTGGTTCAAAGGCATTCAGCAATCAACTACAACTCTCCCGTTGGTATTCAATTTTGATGAAACTGAGGACAGTCGATATACATTGAGTATTTCCGGTCTATCAGAAATGGTTTTATTAAAGCCATACCATTCCATTCTCTACAAAGGAAAGCTATTTGAACTAAACGAGACAGACTGCAGCAGGCTTGAAGAATTACAATCCATGCTGGATGCATCAAAAACAAATGAAATAGCCATTCCAAAAGAAAAAATCGGCTTTTTCCTTGAAAAAGTGGCTCCGCATCTAAAAAAGCTTGGGGAGGTAAGGATGTCAAAATCATTGACGGATCAGTTTATCAAATCTCCCTTGATTGCTAAACTCTACTTGGATCGGGTGAATAATAAACTGCTTGCCGGCCTCGAGTTTCAATATGACCATGTAGTCATAAATCCATTGGAAGAGGATGTTCCAGCCGGTTCTCTGATCATTCGGGATGACGAAAAGGAACAAGAAGTTTTAGCCCTCATGGAAGACAGTTCCTTTGCCCAGACGGAGGGCGGTTATTTACTCCACAATGAAGAATTGGAATTTGAATTTCTTCACTATCAAGTGCCCAAGCTGCAAAAAATTGTGCGTATTTATGCTACCACCGCAGTAAGAACTCGAATTTTCCGAGGGGACGCAAAGCCGCAAATCAGGGTAAAGGTGAAAAGAGAGCGGACCAATTGGCTGGAGTTCAAATTCGATATGGACGGAATTCCGGAAAGAGACATCCATGAATTGTTGTCAGCACTTGAGGAAAAAAGGAAATACTATCGAATGCGAAATGGCTCACTGATGTCATTGGACACAAAAGAAGCTCAGGAAATACAGCGCTTCCTGCAGAGAGCAGAGGTGAACCCGGGCACACTCGCAAACGGTCTCGAACTCCCAATGACTCAATGTCTGGAACTTCTGGATCATGTAGATGGAAGCGAAGGGTTCAAAATAGAAAAATCCTTCAGGGGGGTTCTGGAAAGTCTCCGTAATCCAAGAACTAGTGAATTCAAGGTGCCGAGAAATCTTGATTCCATTCTAAGGGATTACCAGAAGAATGGTTATCTATGGATGAAAACGCTCGCCCATTATGGATTCGGAGGCATTCTTGCAGATGATATGGGCCTTGGTAAAACACTACAGAGCATCACATTCCTTCAATCAATCCTGGAGGAAATCAGAAGTGACAAAGCACCTGCACTCATCGTTTGTCCTTCTTCAGTTACATATAACTGGTTAAGTGAATTTTCGAATTTCACACCGGACATTGAAGCAATGGTTATTGACGGAAACAAAACGAACAGAACAAGACTGCAAGCAAATATTTCGAAGGTCGATGTCCTCATCACATCCTATCCAATCGTCCGACGGGATGTCCATTGGTTTGAAAAACAGAAATTCTCAGCTGTATTTTTCGATGAAGCCCAGGCGTTTAAAAATCCGGTGACCCAAACGGCCCGAGCAGTTAAAAGAATTCAGGCCAGTCACCGCTTCGCCTTAACCGGAACGCCAGTCGAAAATTCAATTGAAGAACTGTGGTCGATTTTTCACGTTGTCTTCCCGCAGCTATTCCTTGGATTGAAGGAATACAGTCAGCTCACACGTAAAACCATCGCTCGCAGGATCCAGCCTTTTATGCTGCGGAGAGTAAAAGAAGATGTTCTCGAAGAACTTCCAGATAAAATCGAAATACGGGAAACCGTAGAACTGCATCCCGAGCAAAAGAAGCTCTATGCTGCTTACCTTGCAAAGCTTCGTCACGACACATTAAAGCACCTGGACAAAGACACACTGAGAAAAAACAAAATTAAAATCCTGGCAGGCATAACAAGATTGCGGCAGTTATGCTGTCACCCAGCCTTATTTGTGGACGGATATAAAGGAAGATCCGCAAAAATGGACCATCTCATGGAAATCCTTGAAGAATCGAGCCATTCGGGAAGAAGAGTCCTTATTTTCTCCCAATTCACCAAAATGCTTCAGCTGATTGGCAGGGATCTGGCAGGTAAAGACACACCATTTTTCTACCTGGATGGGGAAACACCTTCTGAAGAACGGTTGAACTTGTGTAATCGATACAATAAGGGGGAACGGGATATCTTCCTTATCTCACTTAAAGCGGGAGGGACCGGTCTTAACCTTCATAGTGCAGACACGGTTATCCTGTACGACACTTGGTGGAATCCTGCTGTGGAAGAGCAAGCTGCAGACCGGGCTCATCGGATGGGGCAGAAGAATGTCGTTCAAGTGATCAAACTGGTCGCACGGGGGACGATTGAAGAGAAGATTAATGAACTCCAGGAAAAAAAGAAAGATTTAATCTCAGAAATTATTGATCCGGCAGAAAAAATGGGAACTATCCTTAGTGAAGATGACATTAGGGAAATATTAAGGATTTAATTAACCTTTTCTCGGAAATTCATCTAATCTATTCATATAGGAAAAGTTTTCAGGCAAACGTTTATAAAAATGGTAAAATAAAAGAAGTATTTAATTTAACGATGATAAAGCTTATTATTATCCTAAAAAGGAAGGTACCCGATGTCTATTGATATAGAAGAACAAAGCATAACAAGGATTAACCAGGACGGGAAGGAATACATATTAATCGGCACAGCCCATGTATCAAAAAAGAGCGCAGAACAAGTCAAAGAAGTAATCGAAAGGGAACAGCCTGATTCCGTATGTGTAGAATTGGATGAACAAAGATACCTATCAATCGTGCAAGGCGATAAGTGGAAAGAAACGGACATTTTCAAAGTTATCAAGGAGCGCAAAGCTACTTTCCTGTTGATGAACTTAGCGATTTCTTCTTTCCAAAAAAGAATGGCGAAGCAGCTTGGCATTCAAGCTGGGCAGGAAATGATTCAGGGAATTGAATCTGCAAAGGAAGCGGGGGCGGAGCTTGTTCTTGCTGATCGTAATATCCAGATAACGTTCTCGCGAATTTGGAGCAATGTTGGTTTCACCGGAAAAGCAAAACTGCTCATGCAAATTATTTACAGTATCTTCAGCAATGACAGCATTTCGGAAGAAGAACTTGAGAAGCTGAAATCGAAGGACATGCTCGAAGGGATGCTTAACGAATTTACAGAAACCTTCCCTCGATTGAAGAAACCTTTGATTGATGAAAGAGATCAATACCTTTCTCAAAAGATTAAAGAAGCTCCAGGTAAGAAGATCGTCGCTGTCTTAGGAGCTGCTCATGTTCCGGGTATTAGAGAAGAAATCAAGAAAGACCATAATCTCGACCGATTGAATGAACGTCCCCCAAAATCCAAGCTTCCTAAAATCATAGGTTGGGGAATCCCAATTTTTATCCTTGCCCTTATTGCGTACACATTCATTTCTAATCCTGATGCAGGTATGCAGCAGTCAATCAGCTGGATATTATGGAATGGAGGATTTTCTGCCCTGGGTGTGGCAATAGGACTCGGACATCCTTTAGCTATTTTGACTGCGTTTGTTGCGGCACCCTTCACTTCACTTAATCCATTGCTGGCAGCAGGATGGTTTGCAGGTGCAGTTCAGGCATACATCAAGAGGCCGAATGTTGCCGATTTCGACCGGCTATCCGAGGATGTATTAAGTATGAAGGGATTCTGGTCCAATAAAGTGACTCGTGTATTATTGATTGTAGTGTTAGCTAACCTTGGGAGTTCGCTGGGAACTTTTATCGGGGGAGCAGATGTCATACGGTTATTCTTTGAAAACCTTTAATTTGATTTATGGGTAAGCTGCTTTCAGGAAAGCAGCTTTTTTTATTTAACTTATCGAGGTTGAAGTTTATAATAAGAACAAGTTTCCAGAGTAACCTGCTGAGCTCAAGTTAAGAGGCGAAGAAGTAGTAAAAACCTCATACTTGGCTGATATTAAAAAAGACCATAAAGGGACATCATTTGTGTAAGTTAAAGGGGGAAGTTTTATTTGATTAAAGTCCTGCATACAGAAAAACTGATTCTGAGACGTTTCAGCAAATCAGACGCTCCAAGTGTTCAAAATCTTGCTAACAACAAAGAAGTGGGAGAAATGATTGGTTTGCCTCAACCGTACTTATTGAAGCATGCGCTTGACTGGTTTGATATCCAACCCGGATTGTTTGAAAAAGAAATTGAATATCCATTGGCGATCGTGCAGAAAAGAACGGACGAATTGGTCGGCACGATCACGCTGCGGGTGGATAAAGACAACCAGAAGGGGGAGCTTGGATACTGGATCGGGAGACCTTTCTGGGGTTTGGGATTTGCAACGGAAGCCGTTAAGAGGATGATGTTGTTCGGAATGGAAGAGCTTGAATTAAATAAGATTTGGGCTTCTGCGCTTTCCAGGAACATCGGCTCCATAACAGTACTACAGAAAGCTGGCTTGGTTAAGGAAGGCGTGCTCAAACAAGATCGGCTACTAAGTGGAACATTTGAAGATATCGAGGTATTTGGTATTGTTAAAAGTGATTTTGAAAATCAGCTAAAATCCCAAAAAAGAAAAGGCCGCCAAGCATTTTAAGTTCTAATTTATTTTTCATATGTGTTTCCCTTCAATATGTAGTCTTCTTATGTACTTTCCAACGGTAGTTAAATTATTCAGATATGGATTGAACTCACTTGGATTCTCTCAGGTTCTTGGGTGATTTCAAGATATGAAGAAAAAAAGATATGAGCAAAAAGAGGGAAGAGTTTGAATTAGGCTCATCCAAACTCTTCCCCCGTCATAAGGGACATAAACCGATTATAAAACTTCTTATAATCAAACCCGAATGCAATCCGATGCTTCTTTGCGTCTTCCTCAAAATTGATGTATGGCCTGATGTCAGTGATGCTTTGTCCTTGATTGACATGCCCCTCTGTGGTCACGATATAGACAGGAAGTTCTCTGAAGGTGAACATGTCTTCGTAAAGTGGCGCCATAAGGGTGATCGCATCGTGCACGGGACTGCCCTGTATATCTGGATTTCGTTCTTTGTAGAAAGCATAGTAGTAATCGAGCAGAGGCTTTAACAGCTCAGTTCGTCCTTTGGAGTCGATATAATCCACCATTTCAGGCGTCACGATCGCATAATCGGTGACATTAAGAGGAATGATCGTCAATTTATCCGCATAGTTCATGACTAGCCGTGCCGCAACGGGGTCTGAATAAAAGTTCGCTTCTGAGACCGCTGTTACATTCCCTGGAACCCAAAATGCTCCTCCCATTACAAATATTTCCTTCACTGTATCCATAAGATCCGGATATAGGATATACATCGTAGCGAGCGACGTCAATCTCCCAATACTAACAATGGTTAGATCTCCGTCATATTGCTCAATGAGGTTTACAATTTCAAAGAAATTTTCAGATGTGTTACCCAATTTATCCGGGATGATAGGTCCCAATCCATACTCACCATGAATCTCTGGGTAAAATGTCGGTTGCTGGGCCGTCATCGGAATTTCCGCTCCTCCTATAATAGGAAACTTCTTTTCTTCCGGAACGTAGGTCATTAAGTAATTTGCTGTCTGGATTGCACGTTCCCTCGGGACATTTCCGTAATCTGCAACCACTCCCACAAGTTCTATATCATCACTTAAGTATGCATATATTAGCGCGATGATGTCATCGATACCGACATCAGCGAAAAGCAGAACCTTCTTTTTCACAAGGAAACACTCCTGCCTGTTTTTTCACATTATATGGGAACCGGATATTGTCCTGTGTCAAAATGGCAAGAATACTAGCTTCAGCCTCCATTCATAATAGTGAAGTTTATTGACTTTCTATCCTAACTATTGAACTTAACGGTAACTTAAATGGTAAAATAAAACTATCGGAATATTCTTGAAACAAAATGGTCAAAGGTGAAGTTCAAGAGAAATTGAATCAATTGGAGATAAGTGAATGAATCTACCCAATCACTTACCGTCATGCCAGGAAAATACATAAAGGGAGAGAAGTGAAATCATGAAGAAAATCGAGAACTTTTATCTTGAGGATCATCACCTCCAACAGCTTATGTGCCATTATCTCAAGGGCGACTTTTACCAATGGGCTGAAGGGGAGCTGACTGAATTCGGAGGAATGTGTGCTGGGGATATTGATGAGCGTGCGGCTCATACCGACCGAGAAGGACAGCCGCGGCTGATCAAGTATAATCGTTTTGGTGAGGAAGTCTCAGAGATCTGGGTAAATGAAGGCTATAAGAAAACAGTCGAGGAGACATACAAAAAAGGGATTGTCGGCTATATCCACAAAGAGATACCCGAACTCGGGTCTAAAGGTAACTATCTCTATTCATATGCACAGGGTTATCTTTTGTCCCAAACCGAGCCAGGATTCTACTGTCCAGTCACTTTAACGATGGCGACGGCATTACTGCTCGAAAAATATGCATCTGATGAAGTGAAAAAGAAATTCCTAAAACATGTGCTGGCGACGGGAGAGGTCGAGTTTTATGAAGGAGCAACATTCTTGACAGAGAGACAGGGAGGGTCGGATGTAGGTGCGAACGAAGTGCGTGCCGTTGAGAATGGTGATGAATATAATTTATATGGGGAAAAATACTTTGCATCTAATTCCGGTATGTGCGGTGTCGCCATGGTACTGGCTCGAATCGATGGTGCTGGAGTCGGAACGAAGGGTCTCAGTCTTTTCGCTGTACCATGGAGAAAAAAGGATGGCAGCTTGAATGGCATCCATGTCCGCCGGTTGAAGGATAAGCTTGGCGTTCGTGCCGTCCCTTCTGCTGAAATCGAATTTGATGGAGCAAGAGCCTATCTTGTGGGGGAACCAAACAAAGGCATTTATTATATGATGGAAGCCTTGAACCTATCCAGGATCTGCAACGCGGTTGCCTCAATCGGAATCATGCGCAGAGCCTATATGGAAGCGAGAAATTATGCATTTTACCGTACGGCTTTTGGAGAGAAGCTTGCACATTACCCCATGATCAGGGAGAGCCTTGTAAATCTGGCAGCTAAGCAGGAAGTAGAAACGAGTGCTGTATTCAGGTTGGTGGAAATGTTTGATCGGATATCGGATGATAATATTCCGACATCAGAAGATGATGCTGCACTCACCCGTCTGCTTATTGCCATTTTAAAAAAAGAAAGCGCTGAACAGGCAATCCATTTTTCACATGAAGCGATTGAATTACATGGAGGCAACGGATATATAGAGGATTTCGTTCTTCCTCGGCTTCTGAGGGATGCCCAGGTACTGACGGTTTGGGAAGGCACGGCAAACATATTAGGGCTTGAAGTGCTTCGGTTGATGAAGAAGTACCGGGTACACGAGTTGTTTCTGAGTAAAATGAAGAAGGAACTTGCAGGACTTCCTGAAGAGCTGATTAAGCTAGGCGAACCGGTCCTCGAAGGATTAATTGTTCTAGAAAAATTACTGGTGAAAGTAGCGGAGGCTGACGGTGATACCCAAACGTATCATAGTAAACGTATCGCAGAATTGATGGTACTGATTTATGAAAGCGTGGTTGCCCTAAGTGATGCAGCACTATTCGGAGGCGAACGCAGGAGAATGATCGCTGACATCTACATTGAGAACGCTTGGAAGAAGAATGAATGGCTGGATTCAGAAATGAAATCACTTAAATATTTTAAAGAAATTGTTGGATTGAACGTTAAAGTTTACTAAATGAGAAACCCCGGGCTTATGGATGCCCGGGGATTTAATTATTTTTCACAGCAACATGGACAATCACATTCTTTTTTTGTTTGACATTTACAACGTTTGCAACTGCAATTTTTCTTAATCATGGGGTCACCTCCAGGCAGGTTTTCTTAGTAACAAGGATAACCAGTTTGTGCTGTTCCATACTTGTTGGAATGTAGTGAAGGGTTGGTTAATTTATATAGAACGAATAGCCATTATCAAAAGGCATGTTTTCTCCTTCTACTGCACATATTATTCCTAGCACCTACGAAAGGGGATTTAGATTCATGAAAGAAGGTAAACAACATAAAGAAGTACCGCTAAAAGAAAAAGGCGACATGCAAACCATTGAAAACATTTCAAACAGCGAGAACGTACAGGCAGAACCACAACCCCAGCCAAAAGATTATGATGAAATCGAATACTGAATCGGTTATCATTACATTACGTACGAAGGCCCGTCCCTCACCGATTTAAATCGGTAAAGGGCGGGCCTTAAAAAGGGGGATGCAAGATGGGGGATGTAGTGATAAGACAGGAAATAATGGATGATTTTGCAGGTATTAAAGATGTGAATGATCTTGCGTTTAAGAAAGAGGATGAATCGATACTGATAGAGAAAATCAGGGAGAGTGATGCGTATATTCCGGAGCTTTCACTCGTTGCCATTTCAAATGAAGGAATCTTGTCAGGACATATTCTATTCAGCAAAATACATATTGAGAATAAAATGGGGGAGCAGGTACCCTCCATCGCTTTAGCGCCAGTGGCGGTCCGTCCTGATCATCAAGGGACAGGAATAGGGAGTTCTCTGATAAAGGAAGGAATAGCCCGCGCAAGGAATCTGGGGTATACTTCGGTCATTGTATTAGGCCATCCAACATACTATCCTCGATTTGGCTTTAAACCTGCGAGGGAGTTTTCCATTAAAGCTCCAGTTGATATCGGTGATGAATTCTTTATGGCGATGGAATTAAAGAAAGGCGGCCTTTTTGGAGTCAGCGGCACTGTTCGTTACTCCGAGCCATTTGGAATCTAGAAAATTAGCTCTCTGTCCCATGGTCCGGCGGCTTTCTTAAAGATATGCTATGAAATCACATTCGTCTTTTCTGTGGAACAAAACCAACTAATTAAAGAAAAGCTGAAGTTTGTCATAACTTCAGCTTTTCTTTATCTTGGTGCCCATAAAATAACGGACACACCAATCATACATATAGCAGCGCCAATAACATCATAAACATCAGGCGTGTTCTTATCGACCCACCAGCCCCACAATATTGCAAGCACGATAAACACTCCGCCATAAGCTGCATACACTCTTCCGAAGCTCGGGAAGTTCTGCAGCGTTGGTATGATACCGTAAAGAACCAGGGTCAAGCTGCCGAATACTCCGTACCATGGAGATGCATTTTCTCTAAGCCAAATCCAGACAAGATACCCGCCGCCGATTTCCGCCAGCCCTGCAATGATGAATAGTAAAATTGCTGATAAGATTTCCATCCCGTCCTTTCTTTAAAGTGATTGAATAGGTACAAGTATATCAGAGGAGCCTGCATGAACATTTCCTTTATCCCTTTTGTTATATTTGACAGCTTCTCATACTTTTTTTATGATTAAACTATAATACATGAACACATTGTCATATATTGAAGTAGAATAGGAGTGACACCGTGGGTAAAAATAAAAAAGATGATAAATTGGTCGAGTTTATTAACGGAGAGCCGGTCAACAATCCTGAAAACTGCGTAGAAATCGATGAAGAAACATTATTTATAGTCACACAAACGTTCAAAGCGCTTTCTGAACCAACCAGGGTCAAAATATTGCACCTATTAGCCCAAAAAGAACATTCGGTCAATGAAATTGCTGAGAGACTGTCACTTCTTCAAACGACTGTTTCACATCAGTTACGTTTCTTGAAGAATCTGCGATTGGTCAAATACAGACGTGAAGGAACTACGCTTTATTATTCAGCTGATGATGATCATGTGATGAACATGCTTCAGCAAACGATGCATCACGCGAGACATCACTAATATCACGGGGGAATCTACATGAACGAATATAAACTCCAAGGCCTTACATGCGGCAACTGTGCCAGGGAAATGGAGGAACAGATAAAACAATTAGAAAACGGAGAGGGAACAAGAATTCTCTACAATAGCAGTAAGCTGGTGTTAAGCGAGGGAGTAAACATGCAGGAGGTTGAGAAAATTCTTTCATCTGACGGGGCAGCAATTATGAAAGAGAAGCCTCACGATCATTCTGAGCATGACCAGGCTCATGTTCACTCTCACAGCAGCAATGATAATATGAAAATTTTAATCGGCTTGTCTGCAATTATTTTCTTTTCCGCTATTTATGTAGACACTCAATTGAATAATTTGGTGCCTGTCATCATGTATCTTACAGCCGCAGCAACAAGTGGTTATCCCACTTTTATCAAGGGTGCGAAAAACCTTTTTAAGCTGAAATTCAATATTGATACGCTAATGACAATTGCACTAATAGGCGCTTTTTCAATCGGTGAATGGAAAGAAGGTACACTTGTTGCAATTCTGTTTGGCATCAACGAGCTTCTTGAAGGTTTAGGAATGGAAAAAGCAAGGAAGTCTATGGAAGAGCTTCTCAAAGTGGCCCCGAAAGAAGCAGTTCTCCTTGAAAACGGACAAGAGCGGGTTGTACCGATCAGTACATTGGTTGTTGGGGATCTGGTGCTGGTCAAGTCTGGTCAGAAGATTCCATCCGACGGGATTGTGGCTTCCGGAAGAAGTTCTGTAAACGAAGCAGCCATTACAGGCGAGGCCATGCCTGTTGAAAAAGAAGCAGATGAAAAGGTATTTGGAGGAAGTATTAACAACGAAGGGGTACTGAAAGTTAAAATTACGAAAGAATATAAGGATTCATCCCTTGCTAAAATCCTTCATTTGGTCGAAGAAGCACAGGAAACCAAAACCCCGACCGAGCAATTTATTAATCGTTTTGCCAAATACTATACACCCATCATTATGGTGATATCTACTCTCGTTATGATCATACCTCCACTATTACTCAATGGAGAATGGGGATTCTGGTTTTACCAAGGACTGGCGGTTCTCATTGTTGGCTGTCCTTGTGCGTTGATCCTATCATCACCGATTGCAATTGTTTCAGGGATTGCACGGAATGCCAAGAATGGAATCCTTATCAAAGGCGGAGTATTCCTTGAACAGCTTGGAAAGATCGATACAATAGCATTTGATAAAACTGGTACATTAACGAAGGGGCATCCATATGTAGAGAGAATGGTTGTCTTTGATGAAGAAAACTTCCTCCATGTGGCGGGTTCAGTTGAAAAATCTTCATCACATCCAATTGCAAAAGCAGTGATGGAAAAAGTGAACGGTGAAAAAATCCCACTTGCAGAACCTGAAGAAATCAACACCATTTCCGGTCAGGGAGTTTCTGCAGTCATTGACGGAAAACCATACAAGGTAGGCAATGAAAAAAGTATTGTGTTCTCATTTCCTTCCAACGTATTGGAAAACATCGATACCTTGAAAAGTGAAGGATATACACTGGTGATTGTCTCGAGTGAAGAAGAAGTTTTAGGCCTCTTTGGTATCACCGATGAAATCAGGGAGGAGAGTAAAGACATCATAGGTGAACTTTACTCATCCGGAATCAGAAATGCCGTGATGCTAACCGGAGATCACAATAAAACGGCTGAAAAAGTCGCAAAGCAAGTCGGGTTGACGAATTACTATGCAGGTCTATTACCCGATGAGAAAGTGGCAAAAGTGAAAGAACTGACTGAGGGAGGAAAGGTTGCCATGGTAGGTGATGGGATAAACGATGCACCTGCTTTGGCAACTGCAGACCTGGGTATTGCCATGGGTAAAGGAACAGACAGCGCTATAGAAACGGCTGATATTGTCTTGATGCAGGATCATCTGGGAAAACTTCCTTCAGCCATCAAAATATCAAAAAGAGTGAATAAAATTATCAAACTGAATATTTCACTTGCACTCGGTCTGAAGTTGATTGCCTTATTATTGACAATCCCTGGGTTACTGACACTCTGGATTGCCATTTTGTCTGATATGGGAGCAACGATTCTGGTCACCTTGATCAGCTTGACAGTCATGTTCGGGGAGAAGAAACAAATAACCCCGAGATAGCATGAATTTCACATTATATTCAAACGTTTCCGTATAAAATAAATGCTTAAAGAGTTAGAATGGTAACAAAGGTACTAAGGAGGTTGAGGGATATTCTAAATCTACTATTGGGATACGTCATATTATCCATACCTGCATTACTCGTTGTTTTATTTTTCAAGCGTAAATCGAAAAAAGAACTAGAGAAATTAGATGAAATTGAGTATACCTCAAGAGATTGAATAGAAAGAAATGCTCATGGTCACAGCCATGAGCATTTTTTTGTGATGATTTCTTTATATTTATTTGATATTTTTCTTAACTATATCCAGATGATTGAGATCTAAGGAGCAACACTTTGATAAATTGCTTCCGGTAACGAAGAAATAGGGATCTTTTTAAAAAATACCCATCCGACGCTGGATGGGTTTTTAAAATTATCTGCCGCAGTTACATTTTTTACCGTGATGTTCACGGTGTTTATGACAATTACAATGATGATGCTTCATGCAGCCACAGTCGCCATGATGGTGTTCTTTCTTGCATCCGCACTTACTGTGTTCTTTCTTGCATCCGCATTTATTCGAATGGTGATGATGGTCGTCTCGTCTGTGGCATTTGCAGGAATGAGAATCGTTGATCTTAAAACATTTTTGTTCAACGGCTTCATTTCTTCTGGAGTCTCTACAGTCATCATGGTCATAGTCGTCATCATAGTGTGAACAGTGTATAAACATCAAATTATCCCAGAAACTGCAGCGGTTGTGTCTTTTTCTCCTTCTGTCGCAGCCATGAAAATATGGAAACCACATATTACTTCCCCCTAACTCCACGTATTTGCCTGAGGTAATACCTCGACTTAGTACATTCTATGTATATTTGTCCAATTGGTATGGACGAGCGCCCGTTTTCACGGGAGATTTTTACACTTAATGTGGATATCTGTATTTTAAAGGAGCATGTAGTTGGGGCTCCTTACGACTATTGATAATGAGGGAAGAGATGATATAATTCTATACTTGGATAAAGATTAAGAGATTAAAATCTTTGAGTTTGAAAGAAAACACCTGCTTTAAGGGAAGGGTATGAATGATATGAATAGAAGATTACTAGGCATTAGTGTAATTATGTTTCTGTTAATTGTCTCATTTAGTCTTTTTGCAAATGGTGAATGGGCTGATAATGATTCTAAAGCAGTTGTAAAAATAGAGGAAAAGGAGCTAAGTGCGTTTTCCGGATTAAACCTCGAAACGAAAACCAAAGAGGGAGAGCTGTTTACTTCTTCTATATCTACACCGATTACGAAAAGTGATGCACTTAATAGCCAAATCAATGCCTGGATCCAGAAACAACAGAATGAGTTTATGAAGGAAGTTAAAATAAATGAGGCATTTATCAATAAAGACAAACGTGCACATTTAAACATAAATATTGATACAGCTAAGGTTAACGACCACATTTATAGTTTAACTTTGGAATCTTACCAATATACAGGGCGAGCAAGTGGGAAGAAAGAGATTCAGCCATTTACTATCAACTTGGAAACTGAAAAGGTTCTTGCACTGCAGCATGTAGTAAAAGACAACACTGAGAAGAAGATTGCCTCTCTTGTTAAGAAAGAAATTTTGGCAGATAACAACTTGGTCATGTATGTTTTTGAAGATATTTTGAATGAAGTATTAAAAGAGCCCAGCGAATGGAAATGGTCGTTAAATAAAGATGGATTTACTCTCCATTTTGATGAGAGTGAAATTGCTGCAGGAGCCGCTGGGTCGGTTAACATCGAAATACCTATTGAAAAAATGGCACCCTATCTTGACGAAGAGATCCTGGAAGGGTTAAAAGAGAAGACAGTGGATGAACTGCCTGAAGAAGTCACTCCTGATAACGTTGACCTTGATCCGGATAAAAAGGTTGTAGCCTTAACGTTCGACGACGGGCCCCACCCAAAGGTAACACCTGAAATACTCTCGACTTTGGATGAATTCGATGCAAAAGCAACATTTTTCATGCTGGGTAATCAAGCAGAGTATTATCCTTCGGTTGCTCAGGAAGTGGCGCAGGAAGGACATGAAATCGGTAATCATACGACGAGCCACATGAATCTCACCAATCTCAACAAAGAAGAAATAATTAAAGAAATCCAAACCTCAAATCAATTGATCAAAAAAGCCAGCGGTCAAACCCCGTCTGTTTTCCGTCCCCCATATGGAGCATTTAATGAGGACGTAAAAGAATACATAAAGGAAAAAAATACACCTTTAGTTTTATGGTCTGTTGATTCACTTGATTGGCAGTCACGTAATGCAAATGATGTGAATAAAAAGGTTAAAGAAGAAATTGTTTCAGGTTCCATCATCTTATTGCATGATATTCACCCATCAACAGCCGAAGCCCTGCCTAAGCTTCTCGAAAGCTTGGAAAGGGAAGGATACCAATTTATAACCATCTCACAGCTCCTTTCACTTCAGGGGCAATCGGGTGTGGGACCTCATTACGGAAAAACTAAATAACCTAAAAAGCCGCATTTTAAATTTAAATGCGGCTTTTTGTACATATTGATTGTATGTTTCTTACATTTTAGGGCAATGCTCTGATTTCCTATTGAACTAGTCAACAAGTAAAATCAAATGGAGTTTTAGATGGCTGCTTTTCAACCAGTTGGAATTGTTCCTTATAACTAAAGTATACCACACAATATATGGAAACTTTAGACTGTTTTTTCACATTTATTTCCACTAAAATCAAGATTGGGTGAAGAGGAGGGGATTACGATGATTAAAGGATATGCAGATTTAAAAGGCACATCGGAATATTTTTCACGGCATTGTGAAATACCTGCCAGGAAAACACCTTGGTTTATGGTGTCTCCGATTGCACTGGGGACTCACCTTGGAGACATGACTGAAGCTGATTCAATTCTTTATAGACAATCTTTATCCTATGCTCTGACTCATGGAATCAATTTCATAGATACAGCCATCAATTATAGAGGGATGAAATCGGAGCGGGATATTGGAAAGGTACTATCGGAAATGATCTCTGGAACACGCTTGAAAAGAGATGAGATTGTCATTTCTACTAAAGCAGGACTAATTCCGGGTGACATTGATGCAAAGCTGGTTCCTGCTGAATATTTAAAAGAAATTCTTTTATTCAACAACATCATTTCTGAAACCGACCTTAATATTGTTGAACACAGGAAACATGTGTTGACCCCAAGCTATTATCAGTTTGCAATGGAGGAAAGCAGAAAACATTTAAACCTCGATACCATTGATATCTATTACATTCATAATCCTGAAATTTCAATGAGAGTGTTAGGACCTCAGGTATTCTATGAAAGACTGATTGATTTGTTTTCGTATCTTGAACAAGCGGTGCTCCGTAGGAAGATTCGATTCTATGGAATAGCCTCTTGGGACGCATTTCTCGTTAGCTCCGATCATCCATCTTATATTTCTTTGGAAAAAATAATCGAGACTGCGGAAAGAGCAGCAGGGAGGCATCATCATTTCAAGTTCGTGCAATTCCCCTTTAACCAAAATAGAAGCGAAGCCATTAGGAAGAAGAATCAAGTCGTGTCGGGAGTCCCTTTAACAATTTTGAAAGCTTCAGACGAACTTGGAATCTATGTAACAACCAGTGCGCCATTCGATCTTGGTAACTTGATCAAAGCAAGGGACTCATCTGTTTTATTAAAAACTGTAACAGAAACGGATGGCATCCTCTCGGTAATGACAGGAATGAGACATGAGGAAAATGTCAAAGCAAATCTAGGTTCGATTACTATGCACAGGAAGGAGGATAATCAATGAAGCTCTACACATTTCATCAAAACCAAGGAACCAAGATTACAAAATTTGATTCAAATTTCGTCATGTCTAAAATCGTCCAAACAAATCAAGAAGCACATGTTGGGTGTATGTATCTTGGAGAAAAGGGCATCATCGGGTACCACCAGGCGGTAGTGCCACAGCTTTTAATGATCTTGAAAGGAGAAGGGCTGGTAAAAGGGGAAGAAGGCGAATATGTACCCATAAAAGCCGGTGAGGCTGTCTTTTGGGATAAAAATGAGTGGCATGAAACCAAATCAGAAAACGGGTTGGTGGCGATTGTCATTGAATCTCCCGAATTGGAACCAGCAAAGTTCATGCACTTAAAGTATCAGTAAATATAAAAAAGGAAGCCCTTAATTCCGGGCTTCTTAATAATCTATTTTCTTAGTTTCCAATCGTCTTGAAGCATCCCGTATACCACATGGTCAACGTAATGATCATACAGCCATTCAGCCTGTCTGATTGTACCTTCTTCGACAAAGCCCAACCGCTCGGGTATGCTTCTGCTTTTTTTATTCCCTTTAGCTGCCCTGATATCCACTTTATTTAATTTGTGATACTCGAAAGCGTACTCCGTCAATGCTTTTGCAACTCTCGTCATAATGCCGTTTCCCTGATAGTCTTGATGGAGCCAATAGCCGATATAGGCTGTTTTATTTGACCAATCGATCGAATTATATCCAGCCGTGCCTACCATTTTCCCTTTATATAGAATGACGGTATTCATGCTTTTGTTTTCAGCATAGCTCCGCATACAGCCTTGAATGAATTCCTTTGAATCTTCTACTTTTTTTGTATAATCCACCCATCCCAGCCACTCTTTCAAATGGTCCCTTGCCGTATCGACCAATTGAAACATTTCTTCAGAATCATTTAAGTCTACCAATTTCAATGACAAATCTTTATCAATCTTATGTACAAACATGATCAACACCCCTATAAACTAATATTGTACAATTTTACTATATGAATAGGAAAAATACACAATAACTTTTTTTAAAAACTATTTATAAAGGATAAATCAAGCGTGAAACCGAATGGTACATATATAATATAGAAAAAAAAGAGGGGTTTCGATGAGCATCCACGAACTGAGTGAACGAAAAGATTTATTTGAAGAGGCAGTCAATGCTTTTTGGAAGCAATGGGGAAGCGAAGAAAGCTACAATTTTTATAGGGATTGTATGCTGCGCTCGTGTGAAACGGATGAGGAGGTACCTAGGTTTTATATTTCTGTAGAAAATGGGGCAATCATTGGAACTTTTGCTATCTTGCGCAATGATATTAACAGCAGGCAGGACCTGACTCCTTGGCTTGCTTGTTTATATGTAGACCCTGCATTCCGCGGAAAAGAGCTTGGATCACAGTTTCTGCAGTATGCTATTGACGAAGCAGCCCGAAAAGGCTATAAAAAACTTTATCTTGCAACGGATTTGGTTGGATACTATGAAAAATATCAATGGCTTCATTCATCGGAGGCTTACGGAATAGGTGGTAGTTCAATAAAAGTGTATGAGAAATCAACGATAGATTAATACATATGATTTAGTTAGTGGGAGGTAATGGGATGAAAAACATACACTGGGGAGAACTGAAAGACTTAAACGATTTAGTTCATATTGATAAATTAATTATAGGAAATGAAGAAAGGTGCCTGGAGATTGAAGAAGCAATCGTGAATCATCAATGTTTAGTTTACAAGACAAATGGAGAAGCAGTTGGTTTTCTTTTATTTAACAACTATTTCTTTGATCATACGTTTATATCTTTGGTCATAGTCCATCCCCATCATAGAAACAAAGGGGTGGCGCGGACACTTATCGCGGCGTTTGAAGAAGAAATAAACGAAGATAAGATCTTCTCTTCTACGAACCAATCACACGATATCATGCATCACCTATTTCATTCTCTGGGCTATGAAAAGAGCGGTTTTGTTGACAATCTTGATGAAGGGGACCCCGAAATCATTTATGTGAAAAAGAAGATTGGGCAGGGGCGTAATGATAGAACGGATTGACACAGAAAAGGAATCAATTGTAAAAGAGGATTCGGGTTTGAAGTTATCGATGAAAAGGAATTAACGGAAGGATTATGGATTACAACTTTCAGGAAAGAACTGTTATAAACAAGGAGGACTAAAGATGGACAGTATCATTTTTGATTTAGATGGGACGTTATGGGATCCCCGTAAAACGGTAGTGTTTGCATGGAATAAGGTTATTGAAAATCACGACAAAGTAAAAAAAGAACTGACCTCTCAGCAGTTAAAGGAAACGATGGGACTCCAGATGCACGAAATTGGGCGTAAGTTGTTTCCTGAACTAGAGGAAAAGGAGCGTGAGCAGTTCCTGAACACCTGCTCGGAAGTAGAGAAGGAGCATCTTAGTGAAAAAGGCGGAAACCTTTATGAGAATGTGGAAGAAGTACTGGAAGACTTGGCAAAAAAGTACAAGCTCTTTATCGTAAGCAACTGCCAGCATGGATATATCGAAGCCTTTTATGAGTATCATAGATTGGAAAAGCACTTCATTGATTATGAAAACCCTGGAAGAACCGGACTTTCGAAAGGGGAAAATATTAAATTGATCATCGAACGTAACCATTTAAAGCAGCCAGTTTACGTAGGAGATACTGATGGAGATCGGAAATCAGCCCAGGATGCCGGTATACCGTTCGTGTATGCAAGGTATGGGTTCGGTGAAGCAAGTAATTACGATTATGTCATTGATTCATTCGATGAAATGAATGAACTATTCTAATGAATGAGAATAGCAATATCGGAATATTTGCGGTGATGCAAGGTGACCAAAGCAAAACGCAGTTAACTTTTCTTTTCAAACCTATTTAATTCCTTATATATTGGGTAAATAATAAGAATCAGATCGAAATGAGGAGGAACTGGATTGGAGAAGTTATCAAATGCGTTTATGGAAGAAGTGGTAAAGGCCTGCAGGCCATATACAGCACAGGGAGAGGTAATCGATCATATCCCGGGATTAGATCAATCTCATGCAACCGACCTGGGAGTGACAATCATCACTCAAAAAGGAGAAGTTTATTCAGCAGGAGAAGATGACTGCAGCTTTTCCCTTCAAAGTATTTCGAAGGTAATCATATTGTTAATGGCTTTGGAGGACTTCGGAAAAGAAGTAGTCTTTCAGAAAGTTGGCATGGAGCCGACAGATGATTTTTTCAATTCAATATCAAACCTGGAAGACTATGAAGGTCACCGGCCGTTCAATCCCCTCATCAATTCTGGAGCCATTGCGACAGCCAGTCTGGTCAATGGAGCTTCGGTCGATGAACGCTTCGATCGGATAATATCCTTTCTTCAAACCATTACAAGTGACGAAAGAGTAAAATTCAACGAAGAAGTTTATCAATCTGAAATCAAGAACGGTGCTCGTAATCGTTCACTTGCTTATTTCATGGAAAGTACAGGAGTTCTTTCTAATCAAGAAGCGGAGGAAGCGCTGGATCTTTATTACCGGGTGAATTCTATAGACATCACGTCACTTGCACTAGCAAAACTTGGCTGTTTCCTGACCAATCACGGAAGAAATATCGAAACGGGTGATCAGCTGATTCAGGCTAGACATGTCCGTACGGTGAAAGCGATCATGTTAACATCAGGTATGTATAATGAATCAGGCACCTACGCCGTTGAAGTAGGGTTCCCTTTGAAGAGCGGTGTCTCGGGAAGCATTGTTGGAGCAGTTCCAGGCAGAATGGGAATCGGCATCATAGGTCCTTCCATCAATAAAAAAGGAAACAGTGTAGCAGGGGGACAAGTGTTGCGTATGCTGTCTGATAAGCTAAAGTTGAATATTTTTCATGATTAATGATTTATAAAAGGAGCAGCCTTCGGGCTGCTTTTTTCGATAAATAGATGGATGGTTCAGTTAAAATATTCCATATTAAAGGGTATTCCAATAATCGTGTCGAAACAAACTAATGACTCAGCAAATCGTAGAGAGATAATGCAAAACCAAGGATGTAAACAACGAAAGCGAAAAAACAATCCTGACGAGGTGAATAAATGAGCTGGAAGAAAGCGTTAGAAACGGTATGTGATATCTATGAAAATTCCAATACAACTTTCGAATGGATAATAGTCGGTTCAGTCGGTTCTGTGTTGCAAGGGTGTGAAATGGAGCCGGGAGACCTTGATATTTATACGAAACATCCAGAAGGAGTGGCGGAATTCGCGCGTTTACTGGAGGTTTATGCAATGCCTTCTACTTATCAAAAAGAGTCTAATCCAGACTGGTGGTCAACTAAAGAAGAACCGGTGCTTCACCAAACCTTTCCTTCAGGATTTTCTTGGTCAAAAGCCCGATACAAAATACATCATTTTGAAGTGGAAGTTGTACATATTGCTGAATCGGCAGGCATACCTGACACGCGAACAGGCAGCGGAATATGGGAGGGCGGCAAGTATATCTGGAACCTCGCCAAGACAACTAACTTTCGCGGGCATTCAATCAGGATGGTCCCTTTGGAAATTCAGCTGGAGTCAATTCTTAGAAGGAAACGACAAGAAAGAGTGCAGTCCATAATTCGGGCAATGCGGGGAAAAGGGTACGACGAAAACATTTTGAAAGAAGCCCTTTCTGCAAACCACTTTTCTATTGTCAAAAACGAAATTTCATACTAAAGGGGGAAATGAAATGATCATTATGATAAACGGTGCGTTTGGAGCGGGTAAAACAACCATTGCAACCGAGCTTTTAATTAAAATTAATGACAGCATGATATTCGATCCAGAAATGGTCGGGTATATGGTTAGAGAGATTCTGCCTGAAGATATCAGAAAGAAAGAGTCAAGGAGCGGCGACTTTCAAAATTATGAACTTTGGAGAGTTCTTACTGTAGAAACAGCCAGAAAACTGAAAGAACAATATGGCAAGAATCTTATAGTACCGATGACGCTAAGGGTTCCAGAATACTTTACATACATCTTCAATGGATTCAAGAATATTGATGAGCAAACGTACCACTATTGTTTAAAAGCCAGCAAAGAATCAATTTTTGAAAGACTCCGGAACAGGGGGGAGGAAGAGGGAAATTGGTGTTACCAGCAAACTGATAAATGTCTGAAAGCATTTGAAGAGCATGATTTTGGTGAGTACATTAAGACGGATCATGTTGAGATAGAAGATATCATCAAAACCATTGTGGACAAGCTGACGTGCCGGGCATCATATCATGAACATTCTCATTAATTGGTATACCAATTGGTGTGCTACAAATGATATTTAACTAGCAGGCGGCGCGTGTTGTTTTTTGAGAGACAGATAAATGAAGCAGACATTTTTTTCATCCTTAATTGTGAGTAACCTCTGATTGTTTTATAAGGGGAGTTTTTCCCGTTATCCTGCGGAATAAGGATAGGTTCGAGGGAAATAAGAGGAGATTTTCCCGTTAAGGCAAAGTAAAATGATCCATTTTCATGCTTTTGGAGTAAATAGAGGGAATGTTTCCCTCTATTTACTCTACATTTCGTGCCATTTTCTCAATAAGAGGAATTTCTCCCTTTATTTTGGCAGCTTATTTTATGAAAATTATTGTATATCCCAAAATCACTAACCAGTTCTTATCTTGAGACAATACTGGCGTTTTTTCTTTGAGTCCATTAGGAAACAACCGTTATCCAGTCTTCATCCAAGCTTTCAACGCCTTTATCGAAGGTCAATTTTGTTTTAAATAGATAACGGATACCCTTTCCATTGGCTTGCAATGTTTTGGGTATTCGATAAACAAAATTAAGTTTGTTGGTTTCATCAGGCTCAAGTTCTTCTGTTTTATATATGGTGGTGGAATCAATTATTTTCTCTGTTGAATTTTTATCCACCATGACTAGATCACAGTCGATTCGCCTCAGGTTTTGCTTCACGATCCCACCCTCTAGAATGAAATATCCATTAAGAAGCTCTCCTGGCTGAAAGGCTGTTTTCGGCAAAACCAAATCAATTTTAGCAGAGCCAATACCAAACATGGAAACATACTTTCTTAGTAACATTAGGCATTCTCCTTTTCACTATTGGTAAACTTCCTATTCACATTCTTTTTGCTAATACTGCATCATTTGTTTTACATTCTTATAGCCAAGACCTATTCATACTTTCGCGTTTAAGACTGATATACAAAAAGACCTTTACCTGTTTGGTAAAGGTCCTGATCTGCATATATCAACCTTCACCAACTGGTAAAGGTCTCGCTAACAACGTTGTTGTCAATAAAGCCGAGAGTGGTTGACTCCGTAATGACGACTTTATTGTAAAAGCTACTCCCCTTTAGGAGAATATGAATTTATGAACCAATCTTATAAGATTTATTTATACATGTCAATTTAAAACACCCTTCTGCAGGATTTGTCGAGAGAAAAAGGGTAGAAACCTATTGTGTGTAAAAAATATCATGTGATAAACTTCATTTACACGGTAAAATAAAATTTACGGAGTAAAATTAATTACAGGAGATGTTTACATGAAATCAATGTTTATCATCAAAGAGTATGACCAACTAAAAGCCCTAAGTGATCCTTTTCGCATCAAGTTGATGATGTGTCTAGTGGAAAAGCCTTACACCGGCCAGCAGCTTTCTGAAATATTCGAAATGTCCAGGGCGCGAATTCACTATCACCTGAAAGAATTAGAGAAACTCGGTTTGATTGAAATCGTCAAAACAGAGGAAAAGAACGGAATTGTGCAGAAGTTCTTTCAGTCTGTTTCAAGCGGGTTTTATCCCGATGCAAGTCTCCTTCCGCATAAAGAAGAAATAAGTGAAACGAAGAGACTGATGATGTACGGTATGCTTGAGCGGACGATGAGCAGGATCCTTGAGGCTCCCAGCAGAGCTTTTGAAGAAGCCGGGGATAAGGATCCTTCTGACTGGAATATACTTGCAACCTCTTTTGAAACCTCAAGCTCAGAAGATAATTTCAAATGGTTTTTGAAGGAATATTTTGAACTTGTCGGTGAATTTCAAAAAAGAGCTAAAGAAGAGAAAAATGCAGATCAAAACATTTATTACATGACAGGGATGGGGTTCGAAGTAGAAGAATCTAAGTTTGCAGATCGTATTATGGACAATAAAGAAAAAGACCGGTAATCGGTTTTTTTTACAACAACAGTAAAATAATTTTTACTGATTAAAAGTATTTTTTTGCAGTGACGGTAAAATAATTTTTACAGAATAAAAAATCCATACAAGTATAAGGGGGATTGTGAAATGAAAGAATTATTATTTAAAAACAGAAACTTTGCATCTTTATTTTTTGGAAGGCTGGTTACAAATATGGGGGACAGCATCTACTACGTCGCAGCGATGTGGCTTGTATACGAGTTGGGGGGAAGTGCATTTTATACTGGTTTGGCAGGATTCTTGACGCTGCTTCCCGGAACTCTTCAATTCCTGATTGGACCACTTGTTGATAGATGGCAGATTAAGAAGGTTTTGGTCCGCACACAAATTCTGCAAGGGATTCTTGTCTTATTAATTCCCGCTGCGCACTATGCTGGAATCCTATCTGTTTCGTTTATCTTAATCATCATGCCGATCATATCTGCCTTAAATCAATTCGCATATCCTGGCCAGGCCGCATTACTTCCTCGTATCGTCCGTAAAGATCAGCTTATGAAGAGTAATTCACTTTTTTCGTTCGCTTTTCAGGGAGTCGATCTTGCCTTCAACGCAATTGCCGGAATTCTTCTGACCGTAGTTGGAGCCATTACCCTATATATTGTTGATTCTGTTACTTTCATTGTTGCGAGTCTATTGTTTGGCTTAATCAAGCTCGCTGAAAAAGAAGCTGCCGGCGAAAAGAAAAAAATTAAGGAAGCCGCTCAACAGTACAAGAACGATTTAGCTGAAGGCTTTTCAATCGTCTTTAGATCACACTTAGCAAAATTCCTGCTTGGTTCGATTGTTGCAAACTTTGCGATTGGCTCGATTTATGCAGTACTCCCGGCCTTTGCCGATGGAAGAGGGGGGTCGGAGCTTTACGGACTGTACTTGGCAGCGATTTCTGGAGGAGCACTTATTGGAGCATTAAGCGCATCTTTGTTTGGGCGCTGGCCGATCGGAAAACTAACGATTCTGTTATTTTTCATAGGTGGAGTAATGTGGCTAATTTCAGGTATTGTGACAAGTAACAGCGTGAGTATCCTTCTTTTTGGCATCTCGTGGATTCCAATCGGCGCAACCAATGTCATTTTTGGTGCCGCGATACAATCAATGGTACCTTCCCAGCTGCTCGGTAGAATTTTCTCCGTAACAGCGTCCTTGGGAGCAATGGCTATGCCGCTCGGCTCATTGCTTGGTGGATACTTTGCAGATATGTTTGGTCCAGGTAGCGTATACCTTGCAAGTGCCGGGGGAATCCTATTTATTTCTTTTGTCTGGGTTCTGAACAAAACTCTTCGCTCCCTTCCCGCGTCATCAAGTCTCAACCCGGAAGAAATGGGTCTTCCAAGCGAAGATCAATCTGTATAATGAAGGTATTTCCAGCTGAAAGGTCGAAAGTATTAAAAAAGCTGGATAAGTAGAGGGGTGGAAGCTTGTACGAGTTAAAAACGAAGCAAAACGAAAACAGCGTTCTTGAATTCATTGAAAGTGTCGAGAGTGAGAAAAAACGGGAAGACGCTTACAGACTATTGGATATCTTCACCGAAGAAACAGGCTTTACTGCTAAAATGTGGGGTCCCAGCATAATCGGGTTCGGCTCATATCACTACACATATAAAACGGGGCATGAAGGTGATTCATTTCTTGCAGGATTTTCCCCGCGAAAAGCAAAAATCAGTCTATATTTTGCACCGGGAGATAAAGAACGTGAAGAACTTCTGAAGAAATTCGGTAAGCATACCACAGGAAAAGCATGTGTATATATCAATAAAATAGAGGATATTGATGGAGACGTTTTAAGAGAATTGATCCAGGCATCGATTTCATTTTTGAAGAGAACGTATCCGGAAGGTGGCGGCGAATCAGCTAAATAAAAGTAAATTTCGGCACTACAAATTATACATCTTACGAAAAGCCTGCATCGTGTCACGCTGCACTTTTAGTGTAGTGTCCGGAGCTCGACTTTCCATATGCTTTTCAATATAGGAAATATATCTGTTTAGGATCATAACCTGCTGCGTTGCCATATGAACATGAATTTTTTTAACATTATCGGCTTTCATCTGCAAAGCCGATGTGAAGTTTTTATCTGCCATTGTAGAAGCTGTATTTTTCAGATCCATGATCAAACTTTCCTGACTCATCCCCTTGGTGCTTTTATGACATGAAATCCTTGAAGGCTCCCATTTATGCAAGTCCTCTACGGAAATGTTTTCATTCTTCTCTGGATCCATTAAAGCAATCATAACTTTTACATGGTTTTTCATAATCACATACTGTTCATAAATAATTTGCTTTACTTTCGGATCTTCCACACTGCAGTAATGGGATGCCAGTTTATCCAATACAGCTTTATGAACCATTAAGTGCTCAGACATTAAAGCCAGATCAATCGCTTTTAGAATCATCAGCCATACCTCCCCTTTAAATTCATATGTATTTCAACATAGATATAAAGATGACTGAAAAGAAGGGTATGGGATATCTTCAATAAAAAAACTGCTGGATTGTCAGCAGTTTTTTATAACTATCTTGATACTTCTTTAAATGATAATTGCTTTATTTCATCGGTTTTAGGATCAAACCTGATGTTAATGAGCACCCCGAATTCCTTATCTTTTCCTTTTAGCCAAAGTTTGAATTTTTCTGTACTATAAGAAGCTCCATCTTCCCTCCCGATATGGAGGTAATCGATAATCTGAGCTTCAGGGTAACGCTCTTTCGTTTTTTGCATGGCAATACGTCCCCATTTAGCATAAGAAGGAACCGTCACTCCAATGCTATCGAGGTTTTTGGCACTTGTATTCGGTTGTTGGTAGCCTATTGAGAACAGTTGAATGATAAACAAACACAGAATTATTTTTTTCATTTGAATGTTTCCTTCCAAGTTTTTGTATTATCTTTTGTTAATTTTCACTTCCTATTCAAAAGGAATATTTTCCAAATATGATGCATTTATTCACTCTGTACTATGCTACTATTGAATAAAGTCTGTACAACGCACCATTGTCTGCACTTTGAGATTTTGTACAATGAAAGAGGGATTCTGATGTCATCGATTCAAGTGAAATGGGGAGAGTCAGTCGTTAAATTAACTTGGGTGCCAAGCAGCACTTTACCTGATATGAAGCTGATAACGAGTGCACATGGTTTTTGTTTTTCATGAAAAGAAACTCATGCTTGTGGATCTTGAACACAGGGGATGGGAATTCCCTGGCGGTCATGTGGAACCGGGTGAAAGCCCAGAGGAGACATTTGCACGCGAAGCCCTGGAAGAGGGATGTGTCGAAGGGGTCTCCGAATATCTTGGTTGCATCATCGTTGACCACAATGAGAACCTGAAATGGAATGAAACCAGTAAGTATCCGAAAGTAGGATACCAAGTTTTTTACAAAATGGACATAAGGCATCTGCATCCATTTGAAAAGAAGCATGAGTCACATGGGAGGTTATTTATTGATCCAACGAGTGTAGAGGACTATTATAATGAATGGAATCAACTATACGAAGAAATCTTACATATTGCATGCACAGGGAGATTTAAATGGAAAACAGGTTGGAAACGTTGAATAATACACAAAATAAAAAGGTCGCTGTCTGCTGGAGCAGCGGTAAAGACAGCTGTCTGGCACTATACAGGCTTTTACAAGAACACAGAAATGTCGTTTGCCTGGTATCGATGGTAGCTGATAAAGACGATCGCAACCATGCTCATGTATCAGGCTTAACATTCTCGAATTCCAGGCAGAGGCATTAGGAATCCCATTAGTTCTGGTAGACTCTGCTCAGGAATATGAAAAGTCACTGGTCAATGCTCTGAGAAACCTTAAGGAGGAGCAGGGTGTAGAGCAGGTAGCCTTTGGGAGTTTATATGCAGAAGAAGACCGGAAATGGAATGAAGAAGTCTCACATAAGGCAGGGATTGAACCACTTTTCCCCACATGGATCTACCCTGAAGACGTTGATGAACTCTTAAAAGAATTTCTGTCACTCGGTTTTACTGCTATTGTATGCAGGGCTTCGGAACAACACTTTGATCAAGCGTGGCCGGGCCGGATCCTGGATTGGGGTTTTTATGAAGAAGTTCAGCAAAAAGATATTTGTGTAATGGGTGAATTTGGAGAATACCATACGTTTGTGGTAGACGGGCCGATTTTTTTAAAAAAAGTACAGCTGATAAAATCCGGAGTCGTGTTGAATTCAGGACTATGGTCACTGGATATTCAGAGCTGCCGATTAATTGATAAATTCAGCTAAACTAATTGGCTGAATTGGAATAAGCCATTCTAGTACAAGAAGCGCTCAATGTAGAGCGCTTTTTATTTTTGGGCAACTGAATCTGCTATGTATATCCGTTGACATATGACACCGTGTCATCTATAGTAGAGAAGGTCTTGATTATGACACCGTGTCACTTTGACAGGATGGAGGTAAGTATGCCAAAGCCGACGTTTTTTAACTTGAATGAAGGAAAAAGGCAGATTTTGATCGGAGCTGCCAAAAAAGAGTTTTCACGTGTCTCACTTTATGAAGCCTCGATTTCAAACATATTGAAATCAGCAGGAATTCCAAGAGGAAGTTTTTACCAGTACTTTGAAGATAAAGAAGACGCATTTTTCTATTTACTAAATGAACATACTCAGGAAAGACATGAAAAATTCTTAAATAATTTAAAGACATATAACGGGGATATTTTTGAGGCGGTAACAGAGATTTTCCATCATACCTTAAATCGTTCCCATACAGAGGGGCAAAATAATTTCATTAAAAATGTCCTTCTAAATATGAACTACAAGATTGAAAAAGCGTTCACGAAATTTCTCAGTAAGGAAGAACTGAGTAAAAGATATGATGAAGTTTATGAACTCGTAGATTGGAAGAGCCTGAATATCACCAATGAAAATCAGCTGTATCATGTTATGCAGATATTATCAGCGGTTACATTTCATAATCTGGTACACAGCGTCTCAAACCAATTAAGTATTGAGGATGCAGTCTCTAAGTACAAATTAGAAATAAATCTGCTCAAAACAGGATTATCCAAAAAATAACCTAATTAAACCGATGTTAAGGATAGAGAAAGAAGGGAGAAAATGAAGCCGCAATCACATGATATATCACAGTCTACAGAAACCTTCAATAAATTCCCGTTATTATTGGTCTTAATTTCAGGGGCTTTTGCGGCCATATTAAATCAGACGCTGCTTGCCACAGCACTGCCTCATATTATGGAAGACTTGCACCTCGAAGCAAGTACAGCACAGTGGTTAACCTCAATATTTATGCTTGTTAATGGAGTCATGATCCCAATTACTGCGTTTTTGATAGAACGTTTCACTACTCGTTCATTGTTTCTGACGGCGATGGGGTTGTTCGCGACCGGTACATTGATATGCGCGGTCGCACCAAACTTCGGTATTTTAATGGTGGGGAGGATCATACAGGCATCGGGTGCAGGTATTATCATGCCGCTGATGCAAACAATTCTATTCCTGATTTACCCCATTGAAAAACGTGGAAGTGCCATGGGGATGTTCGGTCTTGTTATTTCTTTCGCGCCAGCCATCGGACCGACACTTTCAGGATGGCTTGTCGATCAATTCCCATGGAGAAGTGTGTTCTACGTGATCTTGCCGATTGTCATCATCGATTTCATCGTGGCATATTATATCCTGGTAAATGTTACGAAGCAAACCTTCCCTAAAGTCGATATCCTGTCGATTATCTTGTCATCTCTAGGTTTCGGAGGATTACTGTACGGATTCAGTACCGCAGGGAGCACTGGATGGGGGAGTATACAGGTTGTCGCTGCGATGATTGTGGGATCCATTGCCCTAACGTTCTTCATACTAAGACAGTTTAAACTGAAACAGCCGATTCTTGAATTCCGTGTATTCAAAATAAAATTATTTACGATTACAACGGCTCTCGGCATGGTCGTCTTTATCGCCATGATCGGCGGGGCGACTGTACTCCCGATACTGATGCAGAATATGCTTGGTTTTACGGCTTTTGAGTCCGGACTTATGCTGCTGCCTGGTGCTCTCATAATGGGCTTCATGAACCCGATAACGGGGAGGATCTTTGACAAGTTCGGCGCGAAGTGGCTTGCTGTCACCGGATTGCTTCTGATTTCGGTGACAACGTTCATGTTCACGAACCTCACTCCTCAGACGACATTCATGTATCTAGCCACTGTCAATGCGGTGAGGATGCTTGGGGTCGCAATGGTGATGATGCCAGTAACCACTGCCGGTCTCAACCAGCTTCCAAATAGATTGATCCCGCATGGCACGGCGATGAACAATACAATGCGTCAAGTTTCCGGTGCAGTCGGGACGGCATTGCTCGTAACGGTCATGACCACGGCTGCCCAGCCAGACAGGGGACTGGAAGGACTCATACATGGTGTGAACGTATCCTTCATCGTTGCAGGCATCTCCGCTATGGTGGGATTGTTCCTTGCCTTTTTCGTAAAAGACAAGAAACCTAAGAGAGTTAAGAGTACTGCATGATAGAAGTCAAGCCAGTTTCTTTTTTTTAGAAACTGGCTTTTTTGAATTCATTTATAAACTTGTCTCTACAAAGAAGAACCTCATTATAAAAGACGAGGTTCTTTCTGTCTTATTCACCCAAAGCATCTTCAACATCAGGAGCAACAGCTTTCTTAATGAATAGTGAGATGGTAAAGGCTATAACCGCAAGTCCTAATGCAAACCAATAAGCGTGGTGAACACCATATGTCATCGCATCATTTAACACATCCCCCGAGACACTTCCTGTATGATGATTAAGATAGCTCTCACGGCTTTGGGTCATGATACTGACGAATACCGACACACCTAGAGCACCTGAAACGGGCTGAAGTGTATTCGCGATTGCTGTTCCATGAGGGTACAGATTCTTGGGCAATTCATTCAATGCATTTGTTTGGGCAGGCATCATGATAGCCGATATTGATAACATCAACATCATATACACAATGATGAAAAGCCAGATCGGGGTGGACTGACTGATATTACTATAGAATATTATCACTCCGGTAAGGACGACTGTACCCGGTATGATCAATTTTCTCGGACCGTATTTATCAAATAATCCCCCCATTACAGGTGACATTAATCCGTTTAAGAGTGCCCCGGGTAATAAGAGCAGGCCTGCAACCTTTGCCGAATAGCCAAGAGGGCCCTGTAAATACATCGGCATCACTATTTCTGAAGCAAACATCGCCATAATCACGATGATGAATAGTATGACCCCTCGGGCATAGCTTTTGTATTTAAATACACGAACATCAAGCAGGGGTTCATCCAATTTTAATTGCCTTAAAACAAACCAAACTAGACTGACTGCACTGACTATGATAATCGTGAGAATTTTTATTGAAGTGAAGCCTTCACCTTCTTCCCCGGCAGCACTAAACCCATAAACGATACCTGCAATCCCGACAGAGGACAGAACGATCGACCATACATCGACGCCAGGTCGCGTCACTTCTCCAACATTTTGGAGATACCTCCAGGCAAACAGTATAGAGAACAAAGAGAAAGGTATGACCGTTATGAATAACCAGCGCCATCCAAGGGTATCTACTATCACACCTGATAAAGTAGGTCCGACCGCAGGAGCAAACATGATGACCAGTCCGAATGTACCCATGATCTTCCCGCGGACTTCAGGCTTATAGATAAGCAGTAGTGCATTCATAATGACCGGAATCAATAACCCCGTTCCTACTGCCTGGATCATTCGGCCTGTTAAAAGCATGGGGAAATTCAATGCACATGCTGCAATTGTCGTTCCAAGCAGGAATACTGACATTACTCCAATGAACATTTGTCTCGTTGTGAACCATTGGATCAATAATGCTGAAATTGGCATCAATACACCCATTACAAGCATAAAACCTGTAGCGAGCCACTGAACTGTGGGTGCTTTCACTCCAAATACGTCCATTAATTCAGTTAAAGCTATATTCAATAATGTTTCATTCAGAATGGCAAAAAATGCACCAATCATAAATGTAATAAGTATCGCTTTTGAATTTATTTTTGGTTCCATTTTACTCCTCCAGCTTTCTAAATAATTCTAAATAACTACCTAACAGTTTATAGGAATAAATGGTACACTACAATCAAGAAATTGTACCGTTGCATGAAAGGGAGATTGTTAAATGTCTGATTCCACTAAAAATACATATAACCAATTGGCAGAAACCTATCAACATGATATTGATAAAGACAGTCCTTACAATGCTTATTATGAACGACCTGCCATGCTTCGTGAGCTTACAGAGGATTTGAAGAACACAACCATACTTGATGCGGGTTGCGCGGCAGGCTGGTACACCGAGTACTTCGCAAAAAAAGGAGCAAATGTCACGGGAATAGACCTGAGCCCGGAAATGATAAAAGCCGCAAAAGAGAGAGTAGGGAACCGGGCAGCCGTATTATGTCATGACCTTCAAATGGCTCTCCCTTTTGAAGACGATTGCTTTGATTATATTATCAGTTCGCTCACTCTTCACTACTTTGAAAATTGGGAGGATACTTTCAAGGAGTTTCACCGTGTATTAAAACCCGGCGGTACTTTTTTGTATTCCATTCATCATCCGTTCATGGACTTTACACGGAATGACTGTGACGATTATTTTAAAACGGAAACGATTACTGAAACGTGGAATAAGCCACATATCACAATTGATGTCACCTTTTACAGGAAGCCGCTTGAACGAATCTTGAATGATACGGCCAGGCATTTCAATCTTGATCGATTTATAGAGCCGAAACCTAGCGAAAAGATGAAACGTGTAAAAAAGAAATCTTATGATTACTTGATGAAGAACCCGCATTTTTTAATTATAAAATCTCATTCTAAGAAGCCCCGCAGGTAGGGGTTTTAATTTTACTGAAGCAAAAAGGTATGGTTAAAACTACTGTAATATACAGCTTATTAATACAATCAAATATCTTCATCAAGCAAATAGCTTGATGAAATCCTTTGGATGTCTTACAATAATCTCGAATTAAGAATATATCTATTTGAGATATGTGATAGGTATATTACTTAGACATACAGAAAGGAAGGTCATTTAAATGACAAAGGTATTGTACATCACAGCTCATCCTCACGATCACGTTCAATCTTTCAGCATGGCCGCTGGGAAAGCGTTTATTGACACATATAAGAAGGTGAATCCATCACACGAGGTTGTGGCTGTGGATTTATACAAAGAAGATATTCCACAAATTGATGCAGATGTGTTCAGCGGGTGGGGAAAGCTGCAAACTGGTAAAGGTTTTGAAGAACTATCAGACAGTGAGAAGGCCAAAGTAGGCCGATTAACCGAACTTGTTGATCAATTTGTGGAGGCGGATAAATACATTTTTGTTACGCCGTTCTGGAATTTTTCATTCCCTCCTGTTATGAAAGCCTATATCGATTCCGTTTCAGTAGCAGGAAAAACATTTAAATACACTGAGCATGGCCCGATTGGCCTGCTTTCAGATAAAAAAGCCCTTCACATCCAGGCACGCGGGGGTGTATATTCCGAAGGACCTGCCGCTCAGATGGAGATGGGACACCGCTATCTGGACATCATGATGCAATTCTATGGAGTTCCTTCCTTCGAAGGGTTATTCATAGAAGGACATGCAGCCATGCCAGATAAAGCACAAGAAATCAAAGAAGACGGCATCGCCCGTGCAGAGGATCTTGCACATACATTTTAAGAAGATGAAAGAGACATAGATTCAAAGTATCCAAAATTACGCCTATACTTCAATGTTTATCGAAAGAGCTTATTAAAGAGTCAGCATTTTTTTGCTGGCTCTTTTTTAGACTAGCTACATAAATTGTACAATTATGGTAAAATGATTTGGAATAGTTTGAATAGAATCATTTCATTCCTTTTTTGCTTATCACACGTTGCACACCTGCTTCATTAGAATGAACCCCTCCATTTAAACCATTAATAACTAACTCATTAATCATAAAGGAGCTAAATTATGACTAAAAAAGGCTGGCAAGAGGTCGATCATTATTTCACTACCAAACTGCATAACCAGGATGAAGTGATGGAAGCAGCAATAAAAGCCAACGAAGAAGCAGAACTGCCTTCGATTGATGTAGCGCCCAACCAGGGGAAGATGCTTCATCTCTTGGCAAAGATGAAAGGTGCAAAGCACATCCTTGAAATTGGTACTCTTGGAGGCTATAGCAGCATATGGATGGCAAAAGCATTGCCTGAAAACGGTACCCTGATCACTCTCGAATATAGTGAAAAACATGCTGAAGTGGCCCGTAAAAATATTAAACTTGCAGGACTTGATAATAAAATCGAGGTGCTTGTTGGCGCTGCACTTGATACACTTCCTTCCTTAAAGGACAAAAAATTCGATTTTATCTTTATTGATGCAGATAAAAAGAATAACCCGCACTACATCAAATGGGCATTCGAGCTTTCCAAGCCAGGAACCGTGATCATTACAGATAACGTGGTTCGCGGAGGCAAGGTAACGGATGCTGCCAGTGAAGACGAGAATATTAAAGGGATAAGAGAATTTGTAGATTTACTCTCAGAAAACGAGCGGATTGATTCTACAGCCATTCAAACAGTGGGAACGAAAGGTTATGATGGATTTGTGATTAGTATCGTAAAAGAATGAATATCTCACGGAATAAGGGGCCGGCAAAGGCTCCTTTTTTACTTTCTTATTGCTTGCAAAATCAGAAAGTTTGTAAACTCTTATAAAACATGTCATCATAAATTCATACCATTTTAATCGGGTAAGGAGATGAGAAGAATGAATGTAGCAGTTGTTGGGGCAAATGGACAAATCGGAAAACACTTGATCAAGCTCTTACAAAACAGCAAGGACCATACTCCCAGAGCAGTTGTAAGAAAAGAAGAACAGGCTAAATCTTTTCAAGATGAAAAAATTGAAACTGCACTTGTCGACTTGGAAGATACGGTCGATCAAATCGCAAAAGGTCTGGATGGGGTGGATGCTGTAGTATTTACCGCTGGTTCAGGCGGACACACAGGTTCTGATAAGACGCTGCTTATCGATTTAGACGGGGCGGTAAAAACGATGGAAGCAGCAAGCCAGTCCAGAATTGAACGATTCATCATGGTTAGCGCACTGCAAGCCCATCACAGGGAAAATTGGAACGAATCAATAAAGCCGTATTATACTGCAAAACATTTTGCTGATAAGGGACTGGAGCAAAGTGGGCTGACTTACACAATCATCCGACCGGGCGGATTATTGAACGAAAGGGGAACAGGGAAGGTGGCTGCGGCGGAAAATCTATCGAGAGGGACTATACCGCGTGAAGACGTCGCAAAAACCATCTTCGCTTCTTTAACAGAAGAACACACGTATAATCGAGGGTTCGATTTGGTTTCTGGAAACGATCCTATTGAACAAGCAGTTAAAAAAATTTAATGCCCTACAGGCGTGATGAATCCTCATCGCGCCTTTTGTCGTTGGATTAATCCAAAATGAAGCCCATTCTCCTATCCAATCACAGAATCACATTTTTACTGGATAATAAATGAAATAAGATGCATTGTTAAGGAATGATTATGAATTTTTTCATGAAACTGTGTTAACATGTTAAGCAGAAACGTTAAAAACTGGAGGGTCAAACGTGCAAACTAAGAACGTATACAAGGTCGAGGGAATTAATTTTGAATGGAATATGGACAAGGGACAATTCTCGTATGAAGGGCAGGATGCTGTTCTTTTTTGGATTTCTAGTGCAATGAGAATGTTCTTTGATACGATTGAAGAGGTATCCGGGGAAGAAGCGGCTAATTTAGTGCTTGAAACAACAGGTTATCGACAGGGTCTAGTAGTTGGAGAATACTTTGAGAAATTGAAGCATGTACGTGCAGAAGAAGCTGCAAAGTTGATTGGTCATACATACGCATCAGCAGGATGGGGACAAATATCCACTGATCAACTGAATGTTGAGGCGAAAACAGCAACAATCATTCTAAAGGACAGCTGGGAGCATAAGATTAACGTGGCTCAGGAAAAAAGCGAGGGAGGAAAATTTCTTCCTGCACACTTTGCCGGAATCTTCACAGGTCTGTTCAAAACGAACATTTGGTACAATGTGATTCAGTATCAGCTGAATGGACATGAATACACAAAGGTTGAGTACTTCCAATCGGAAATTACCGTCAATAACAACATCCATGAGCTTGCACGTAACAGAGAAACCGAGCAAATCAGACAGTTAGAGGCTCTTGTGGAAGATAAAACGAGAGATCTCAAAGAACTGGTAAAAGCTTTATCTTCACCTATCATACCTGTGCTCGAAGGTGTAGTCGTCGTGCCGCTCCTTGGTAAATACGATGGAGAACGATCTGAGGACCTAGTGTTCAAAACATTAAATAATCTGCCTTCCCATAAAGCCAATTACCTGATACTTGATTTAACGGCATTGGACGAAGACATTGATGACCACACTACAAGCCTGATTGAAAAAATCGGTTCGGCCGCTTCATTAATTGGTACAAGAACGATCCTCGTTGGTATTTCTGCCAGGCTTGGCGCACATATCGCTCAGACAAAAATCGATTTTTCTCGATTCGAATGTTTCAAGACGCTGCAACATGGCATACATTTTGCCCTTGCCCAGGCAGGACGCAGAATCGTATAACTGCATGATTAAAAGGGTCAAATCACTGTGATTTGACCCTTTTGATTACCTCCCGTTTTTTTAATAGATTATCTTTTAATGAACATCTGTATCCAATAATGTCCGTACGATCCACCTTTTACATATCCTACTCCGATTTCTGTATAAGCAGGGGAAAGAATGTTTTTTCTGTGACCCTCGCTGTTCATCCATGCATCGACCACTTCAGCAGGCGTTCTTTGTCCGGCTGCAATGTTTTCTCCGGCAGCTTGATAAGAAATGCCGAAGTCTTTCATCATTTGGAATGGCGAGCCGTATGTCGGAGATGTATGACTGAAATAGTTCTTGTCGATCATATCTTGGGACTTATAGCGGGCGACTCTTGATAGTTCCCAGTTTTCTTTAAGTGGTGCGAATCCAGCTTTTGCACGTTCGGCATTCACTAATTTCACCACTTCGTATGTATAATTTTGAGCTGTTTGATCTCCACCGGGTATTGCGATGCTTTGTCCAGGGTAGATGAGATCGGGGTTATTTAATTGCGGATTGGCACCAATCAATTCTGATACACCAACCTGATGCTTCACAGCGATCTTCCACATTGTGTCCCCATATTTTACAGTGTAAGTACCTGCAGCAGAGACTTCCGGATTTTTCCCTAAACCAGTGACTAAAGTGACAGACAACAATAAGATGAAAAATAATTTTAATGTTTTCATAGTTCTATTGAAATATATTTTTGAAAACGTTTAAACAGGTAGTTGTTACCATAACAAAATGATTACCTAAACATCACCATCTAGTAATATTTACTAGAGTTTTAATTTGTAAAATAAAGGAATAATTAATCAATTACAAGAGTGATATAGGTATACTGTTAATAGTAAAGATTCAAGGGGGATCAACCACAAATGAAGGACACATTATTTGAAAATTACCTTAGGGATATTGAAGAACATTTTTCAGGATGGGATTTTTCCTATATTACTGATTCAGGGCGCATGGACAGCGGGATGCTAAGCTGGTCCTACGGCAGCATTGTGACTCCACACATTCGTCAGTCAAAAGCGATGTTGGATATGGGAACAGGGGGAGGTGAGCTGCTGGCAAAGTTTCAGCCGCTGCCTCCGGTTACTTGTGCAACTGAAGGCTATGCCCCAAACTTTCCAATCGCAAAAAAACGCCTGGAACCTCTCGGAGTCACAGTAAAAGAAGTAAAAGAGGATAATCTTCTTCCATTTACTAGTGAAAGATTTGATCTCATCATCAATAAGCATGAGGAATATTCACCAAAAGAAGTGAAAAGAATTCTCTCTTCACAGGGGACCTTCATCACTCAGCAGGTTGGGGGCAATGACTGTCTTGATATCAATCAAGCATTGGGTGCACCGGTCAACGAGGAGTTTCTTCACTGGAATCTCGAATATGCCCGAAATGAACTGGTGGAGGGAGGTTTCGATGTAGTTGAATGGAAGGAGGAAGAACCTTTTCAGCGCTTTTATGATATCGGTGCACTCCTTTACTACCTGAAAGCCATTCCTTGGCAAGTACCTGACTTTACAATCGACCGGTATAAAGATTCCCTTTATGCCATTCATAAAACAATTCAGTCAAAAGGCTTTTTTGAAGTGAAGACAAACCGATTTATCCTGATTGCAAGATTAAATAACAGTTAAATTGGATTTTTGTGACAATCTTGATGTACTTAATAAAAATAAGAAAACAGTGGAAAATGGTAATGGGAGAACAGGGGGATTAACTGCTCTCCCTAGTAATCAATGCGGCTCATAAACAGAAATAACTTCAACATTTTCAAGCCATTTTTTTGCTTCTCTCCCGTCTGTCTCGGAAACCCATGCATCACGGTGGTCAGAGGTTAATGATCTGGCCCTGTACCATATAAGCTTTTGAGCAGAAGACAAATAGTGCGGATCGTAATCACCAAATCCCACTGGCGGATTGGTAATAGGCTTTCCTTTATCAGATTTCAATTTTATCGAGTAAAGAGCTGGGAGAGGGTGTTCTTTAAAATCATTTGACCATTCCTTTTCCTTTACTCTCGAAGAAACGATGGTTTCATCATCGATCCAGGTAAACTCTAGCTCAGCATAAGAATCAGGAGTCAACGATGCTGCAGTTGGAAATTCTTTTGCTTTTAGTTCTTTATTGGTGAAACCATAAACAATCCGCCCGCTTCCTGCAATATAGGCAAGAATGTCTTCATTCGGGGCCCATTTTGGTTCGCCGACGCCGAGAATGATATCATCAAGTGCTGTAAAATCTTCACCATCAGCAGAAATGACACTGAGCATGTTGCTGTCCATCGCAAGGGATGCGGTTGGGGAAACAACAAATGAAATCCATTTTTGACTAGGTGAATAGCGAAATTGCGAAGCACCGATTGCCATCACTTTATGTGCTCCCTTTCCGACTTCCTTTGGGATGGTATACAAAGTCTCTATATTTTTGGTTTCGGAAAGATTGTCTAAGGGATAAGATAATTTCTTGTTGTAAAGAATCGGGTTTGTCCATCCATCGGGAAGAACGTTAGCCTGGGACGACAAGATAAATCCGCTGCCATCAGGCATCCAGCTGTAACCATCCACCCCACCTGCAATGTTATAAAAATGATTCAGATCAGAAATGTTCAAAGTACCACGCTGCAGAAAGGATACCTCAATTTTATTTGGGGCCCATGAGGGTGCATAACCGTCATAGAAGATTTTCTTTCTTACACCCGAACTAACGTTGTATACCCAAAGTTCATTTTGTGTGCCTTGTTCAAATTCAGAAGGTGCTTCTTCTTGATAAAGGATCCATTGACCATCATGGGACCATTGCGGGGGTTCGGTAACTTTCCCAGAGTTCGTCATTCGCTGTTCTGTTCCATCTATTAAAGTCCATACGTTTTGCCCCCTGAGGAAAACCGCTTTCAATGATGATTCAGCACTGACGTTAACTTGGGGGAATAAAACAAAAGCAAGCATTAATATGAGAATAATTCGTTTCAACTAGATCACCGCCTCACGTTTAGCTTGCTCAATTGACCATATTTTAAGAGTGGAAATATTGAAAAGGCTGGGAATTACGCTTTTGTTTATGTTTTTCAGGAAGGTAGAGGTCTTTATTATCCATTTGGATTTAAACAGAGTAAAGTTGAACGCTATTGCTAGCGGTGATGAGAAGGGTAATACCAATGGAGTAGTGATATTGGGTTTTATTAAGGGGAGAGTTTATGTTGCACGAAAAGTATAAAGTTCTATTGTTCGACTTAGATGATACATTATTTAATCATTCTTATTGCTATAAGAAAGCTGTGACAGATACAGTGAAATTTCACGACTGTCTGAATCATCTTGATGAAGAAGTATTTTTTAAAACTTTCGCGAAAAATAATCAACAACTTTGGAAAGAGTTTCAATGTAAAAGAATTACTTTTCAAGAATTAACATTGAAAAGATTAATAAGCACCCTCAATCAGCTTTATATAAATATCAGCCTTGAAGAAACAGAAAGCATCAATGAATTTTATCATGGGAACTACTTAAAGAATATCGTTCCCGATCCACAAATACAAAAGCTTTTAAAGCGACTAAAAGGTATTTTCAAGATGGGAATCGTAACGAATGGTACGAGTTTTAATGCATATAAAAAAGTACAGCGCCTAGGATTAAATGACGTGTTCGGGGACGAGTATATCATCGTTTCAGAAGAAACAGGGTACAGTAAGCCAGAACCTCAAATTTTTTACCATGTGTTAGAAAAATTCAAAATAAATCCTGAAGAGACTCTTTTCGTAGGTGATAATTACTATACTGATATTTGCGGCGCAAGTTCGATTGGAATGGACACAATATGGGTAAACCATTTTGACCTGAAACCTCCTACCGATACTATACCTACTTACACTGTTAAAAGTATTTTTGCTATTGTGGAACGATTACGAATAAAAATATAAAAGCCGCAGCAGTGGATGAATTTCCCTGCCGCAGCTCTAGCTATTTACTGCTTATTAATCTTTTCATGAAATTGATTCAATTTATTCTTTGTTTCTTCCGATAGGGTCTTTAGCTTTTCAGGATCTGGTGTTTCCTTTTTGGCTTCTGCAATCAAAGGATACAGACTTTTCTCGATGTCTTCATAATCATCAGGGTATTTTTCTTCTATCTGCTTTTCGATTTTGTCCCATTTTTCTTCTATCATCGTTCCCTGTTCATTGATTTTCTTTGCATCATCAGGTGCATTTGTCAATGTCATCGTTAATTCTTCCACTGAGCTTTTTGTTTCCTCGATACCTTTGGAGAGATCCTGTTTTTCTCCATCATCCGGGGAATCATTCTTTGTTTTTCCATCACCAGTAGCCGGCTGAGCTTCTTCTTCCGGGGTAACTTCCTTCACTTCTTGGGCATTATCGTTTCCTCCGCAGCCTCCCAGGAACATGCCGCCAATTAAAATAAAGCTGAAAAGAATTCTGTATTTCACTTTCAGACCTCCTTTAGTTGTTTACATCCATTGTTCCCATTTGAAGGAAAACCAAACGAGTATATCTGCTCAAAATAGCAAATGAAAAATTATAACTATTTCATTAACAGATGAGCTAATATAGTAAATATCTGTAAAAACCAAAAGGAGTCCAGACAAATGGAGAATAGTAGATTAGAACCATTAATAGCTGCAAAAATGTTTGCAAAAGAAAACTTTTCAGCGAGCGGAATCGTCCTATTAGGGGGAAGTGTTGTTAGAGGTGAAGCCACGGAGACATCCGACTTGGATATTGTAGTCATTGATTGCAATGTAAATAACGCATACCGCGAATCGCTGGTGGTTTACGAGTGGCCGATTGAAGTTTTTGTTCATAATACGGAAACTCTTATGTATTACTTTAAGAGCGATTGTGAAAGAGCACGGCCCTCTCTGCCAAGAATGGTGGCTGAAGGAATCATCATCAAAGATAATGGATCATGCAGGGATCTCAAGGAAACAGCTCGGGAGTTATTGAGTGCCGGACCTAAAGAATGGAATACATCAACCCTCATGCAGAAAAGATATTTTCTAACCGACCTGCTTGATGATTTCATCGGGAGCACGAATCATGGTGAAAGCATTTTCATTGCGGGAAGTCTTGCTGAAGCTTTGCATGAATTCGTTTTAAGAACCAATCGGAGGTGGGTAGGTTCATCCAAGTGGATCGTGCGTGCCCTTAAGGAATATGATAGGGAATTTGCTGATACATTCGTTGACAACTTCGACTATTATTATAAAACAGGAGATAAGCAAAGTGTCATATCACTGGTGGATGCGGTGTTACAGCCCTATGGAGGCCGTTTGTTTCATGGATTTTCAATAGGAAAGAAACACGGATGTAATGAGTAATAATAACAAGAACGTGAGGTGAATACTTTGGCCACAATATTTGTCCTATTAGGATGTATTGTCAGTGTGCTTGCAGTGGGTTATTTAGAATAAGATTTTGGGGCCATTCGATATACCTGTTCATTAAAAACGAATGAGATTGAATACATAGGAGAAACCACTCATTTTTTCTGAGTGGTTTTTTCACATCCCTCTTTGTAACAAAAATGAAATAATTGTAACTAAACAGAGGAGACAAAAGAAGTTTGTGCATTCTGAATGCTCTCACAATCAATTACAGACGACGCAGTTCTTCACAAGAACTTCCCAATGAAATTAGACTTTCGGCTTCTACATAGTAATGTAAAACGTATTCTCGTGTGTGTTTTCCCGACCATAGTCCTCTCATAAAAAGACATAATTAACAACATTGTAAAATCGTGGTAACCAAAATTTGGAGTATTATCGATAAAATTGAATCATACCATCTAAGGGGGAATCTTATGAAAGAAACAATTTACAATGAAGAGGAATTATATTCAATGCTTGACTCGTTTTTAAGAGAACCAGATGATTTTTGGACCGAGTTTTATCGTGATCGAGAAAAGAAAATTCCTTTTTTTAAAAATCTGCCTGATGAAAATTTAGTATCCTATCTTGACAAAGGATTAGTCACCCCGGGAAGAGTGCTGGAATTAGGCTGCGGTCCTGGAAGAAATGCCATTTACCTTGCCAGGAATGGATGGGAGGTGGATGCGGTTGATGTCTCAGAGACATCTCTTCAATGGGCAGAAGAACGGGCAGGAGAGAGCGGTGTTTCGATAAACTTCATACATAATAATATATTCAAAATGGAAATTGAATACGGCAGTTATGATCTAGTCTATGATTCGGGATGTTTCCATCATATCGCACCTCACAGAAGGTTGAGCTATACTCAATTAATTAACAAGGCCTTGAAGCCTGGTGGTTACTTTGCACTCACTACTTTCGTACGGGGAGGCAAACTGGGAGGTGCAGTCGTTTCTGATTGGGAAGTGTACAGGTCTAGGTCTCTTCATGGAGGCCTGGGGTACAATAAGACTCAATTAGAGCGTATTTTCTCTGATCTTCACTCAGTTGAAATCAGGAAAATGAAGGACATGGACGAATCTCAGCAGATGTTTGGGTTATCTGAACTGATGGCAGCATTATTCAAGAAATAGCAGACACAAAAAAACGTTCAATTACCTGAACGTTTTTTTCTATTGCTTGTATTAAGCTATTATACGAAAATCGTCATGGTCGACCCTGTTAATGCCCTCATCAAAAACGAGACGTGTGACGAGCTTATAAGAGATTGATTCACTGCTTGGCGGGTATGAATCAGCCAGTCTGCAAGAAAAACGGATTTTTTTAAGTTCATTTGCCTTCATAGTCGATGAGCTCAAAATGGTATTGTGATGAAGGACAGATGATCGTTCGCTGCTGTGATCATACTGCAGTAGCTCAGTTTCTATACGTTTCAGCTTCTGCTCGACCCTTCCTCCAATAATTTCGTATTCGCCTTGAATGACTTCTCCAGGGCGGTAATCTTTTTTGCTTAAAATCAAATCAATTTTTGTAGATCCAATACCGAATCTGCACATCAGTTTAGTAAACATAACAGCAAATCAACCTCTCAATCATCTAGTTACCAATTCTGCATGGAGAGTTTTGGTTTCATTTTTAGATTCAATTCAAATTCAAACCCTATTGTAAGAGAAAGGGAGAGTACTGTCTAGACCCCTTTGTCGACAAATTTTGCAGGGAGTGAAAATTCTTTTATAAATATATATTTTCTTGGCGTTATCTGCTACTTTCTTAAAAAAAATCTACATATAATCCAATAACAACTTATTTACTTATCCTTACAACTAATTATAAATACATCCATTAATGGAAAAACAAGGTAGAAAAACAACAGTTTATTCTGTACAATAATGGAAGGTATTTACTTTACCATTAGGCTTTTCGCGCTTTTTTAGAAAACAGCCTACTATTAATAGGATAGGGGAGTTTTAGTATTGAAGGGGAAAAAACAAAATAAGAAAAAGAAAAATACGCTGCCGTTCAGAATGAACATACTGTTTTTTGCTGTGTTTCTCTTATTCACATTACTGATTCTGAGACTCGGAATCGTTCAGATTGTTCACGGGAATAACTATTTAAAAGAAGTTCAGCGTACAGAGAATGTCAAAGCAACTAACGGCAGTCCCCCCAGAGGGAAAATTTATGATCGTTACCGTAATATCATCGTTGATAATGTCCCTTTAAACGCGATTACCTATACGAGGACACAATCAACAAAGCCTGATGATATGTTAAAAGTCGCAAGGAAACTGGCGCAGCTGATTAAAATGGAGCCGGACAAAGTCACTGACCGTGACAAACAGGATTTCTGGCTGCTCACTCATCCGGATGAAGCAGATAAACTTGTTTCAAAAAGTGAGATTGAAAAACTGGAAGATAACGAAGATCTAACAAAAGATGATGTAAATAAAAAGATCTATCAAATGCAGCTAGACCGTATTACTGAAGAAAACATTAACTCGTTTAACGAAGAGGAACTTGAAGTGCTTGCGATTTTCAGGGAGTTTAATACAGGCTATGCTTTGTCTCCGCAGATTGTTAAGAATGAAGGCGTGTCAACAGAAGAGATGGCAAGAGTTAATGAGCATCTTGCCAAGCTCCCCGGCGTCAATGTCACGACAGATTGGGAAAGAAGATACGTGGGTGATGATACCCTTCGATCCATCCTCGGAAAAGTATCCACATCCGATCAGGGACTGCCAAGTGAACTGGTAAATTCTTATACTTCCAAAGGATACGCTCTTAATGATCGTGTAGGCACAAGCTACATAGAATCCCAATATGAAGATGTACTAAAAGGGCAGAAAGAGGAGATTCAATATATCACAAAAAAAGGAAGCGTCCTTGAAGAGCAGCTAATAAATGAGGGGCACAGCGGTAAAGATGTTGTGCTGACCATTGACATGAAGCTGCAGAAGGAAGTTGAGAAGATTGTTGAGGAGGAGTTGGGTAAACAAGCTTCGAAATATTGGGAATCCCCATATCTCGATCGTGCATTTGTAGTGATGATGGACCCTCATACTGGTGAAATTATGTCGATGGTCGGAAAGAAATACGGTGAAAATGTTGAGGGTCAAACAGAGTTGCAGGATTATGCATTGGGGACTTATACTTCTGCTTATGAGGCTGGTTCAGCAGTAAAAGGTGCCACGGTATTGACCGGTTATATGACAGGAAAATTGAATATCGGAGATGTTTTATATGATGCACCAATGTACTTAGCTAAAGAGAAAAAAAGCTCTTGGTTTAATGCTACGCAAGGAAGTAAGTATTTATCGGACATTCAGGCCCTTGAAATATCTTCAAATGTTTATATGTTTAAAACCGCACTCAAAATTGGAAATGGATCTACCTCACATCATCAAGAGTATGTTGATATTGATATAGAAGCATTTGACATTATGAGAAACCATTTTAGTCAATTTGGATTGGGAGTCAACACAGGTATTGATTTACCGGGTGAAACATACGGTCTTAAGGGTTCTGAAAAAAAACCTGGTTTACTTCTCGATTTAGCAATCGGACAATATGATTTATATACACCAATGCAGTTGGCACAGTATGTCTCGGCTATTGCAAATGGTGGTTATCGTATAGAACCTCATATCATGAAAGAAATACGGGAACCTTTTCATGAGAAAAACAAAATCGGACCAATCGTTTACGAGAATAAGCCTAAGGTACTGAATAGAATAAATGTTTCAGAAAGAGAACTGCAACAGGTTCAAAGCGGATTCTACCAAGTAGCACACGGGTCAAGAGGTACAGCGCGGGTTCAATTTAGTAATGCTCCTTATAATGCAGCAGCCAAATCCGGGACTGCTGAATCAGTATATAATGGAAAAGACACTTATAATACTACATTAATAGGCTATGCCCCATATGATAATCCTGAAATAGCTTATTCTGTAGTGGTACCCTGGTCACATCAGGATATCGATCCCGGTGTCAATAAAACGATAGCCAAAAGAATCATGGACAAATACTTCGAATTAAAGAAACAAGCCGAAAAAGAAGGTCTGTTTGAAACCTCCGTGGATGGTGAAGTTCGAACAATGGATGAGGCTGAAGGTCAAGCAGAACTAGAGACAGAGGAAACAGCAGAATAAAAACAAACGAGGCTGGAACAAAAGTGTTTTAGTCTTAATAAAACCAGAACTAATTGAATTCTAGAATTTAAATTAGTTCTGGTTTTTTAATGGATTTTCAAGTGCAGGTTTAGTTTCCAGCTTGTTCCAGCGGTTGATTGGAGTGCAAGACGAAGACTCCTGCGGGAATAGTAGCTTATGTGAGACCCCGCAGGACCGAACGCAACGAGGAGGCTCAAGGGCTACCCGCGGAAAGCGAAGTCTTGCACGGAAATCATTAGCGGTATTAAGAGCCTGCACAGAAATTATTCGTCTTTTGATTGGGTTTATAAGTTTTGTCCCAGCCTCTTTTTAAGGTTAAGTTTATTGAATGTTGAAACTTTTCACCATATGTTCCGTATATACTATAGAAGACTCAATTTCCGAAAGATACTCACTCAAAGGAGGGGTTTACATGCTATGGTTAATCATTGGAATAGCCATATTTTTCGGTGTGATAAGTGCGATGTTAAAACGAAGAACCAGAGGATTTCAAGATCCGACCGCCAATGAGCGCCAAATTCAAGAGGAAGAAAGAATCAAAGCGAGCAGCTGGTTTGGCGGTGGTCAATAATTTGTCGGGATGCATGAGAGTAATACACCATGCATCTTTTTTTAGTTCGCTACAAATGATTACTCCCATCATTTGTGAAATGATGTTATGATTTTCAAAAAATGGGTATGAGTAAGTAAAGGTGGAAAACAGTATGTTTGCATTTATCATTTTACATAAGATCGATATTCACTTTGAAAACAAGGAGTGATGAAATGAGGTTCCCTATTTTCCTCATCATTTTTACGAGTGTTCTACTTACAGCGTGCGGAAAAGATATTCCTGATGGGCATGAGGAGCTTTTAGAAGATAACGGGTGGAGTATACAGGCTCAGGATTCCCAGGATACATTATTAGTCAAAGACGTTGAGCCTATGAATGCCATGAACATGAGAAAAGCAGGATTTGACATCAGCCTTTATGAAGGTAAGGAAATTACGGTCACTCATTATGATATAAAGGAAAAATATAAAGGAGAACACGAGTTGCAGGCTGCGATTTACGAACTTAATGGTGAGATTATCGGTTCTGTAGGTGTGGTGGAAAATGCAGAAACCGGGGTCGTTTCCCTTGATCAAAAGAAGTAGCAGTACCATGAAGTAAGGAGCGGTATTCTTCATGGTACTGCTCTTTTGTATGAAACTAGCAAGATTCAAATTATAATACATACCAGGCTTACATCTTTACATATATTTAGATTGAACTAACCCTTTGTAGATACTATACGATTTTCATAAAAAAGTGTATACTTACTGAGAGGATTTTTTTCTCAGCCAAAGACCCAAGCGGTTTTGGCATTTTTCAATTCTGGTGGTTTTACTGTTTGATGTTCAAACAGTCGATATAGATAAACATCTTTAGGAGAGTGACGTTTTTTTGGACGATATACCACTGTTTTCATTAGTATCATTGGGTGTATTAATTTTTCTTTCTGCCTTTTTCTCATCGGCAGAAACTGCTTATTCGAGTGTGAATAAGATCAGGTTAAAGAACTTTGAAGGTGACGGAGTAAGGGGGAGCAAAAAAGCTGTCTATATAGCCGAAAACTTTGATAACGCCCTTTCCACCATACTCATCGGGAATAACATCGTAAACATTGCTGCTGCAAGTATTTCTGCCAGCATCGCAGCTAAATTGGTCGGAGGAAACGCCGGATTGGTCATCAGTACATTCGTCATGACCATCGTCATCCTTATATTTGGTGAGATTCTGCCTAAATCATTAGCTAAAGAAAATGCAGAAAGTTGGGCATTGTCGATAGCCGGAGTTCTTTTTATCTTGATCAAGCTCCTGACACCGATTAACTACCTATTCCTTAAGTTAAAGGAATTTGTATCTAAGCTGTTCTCTAAAAATGATGGAATGCCTTCCGTTACTGAAGAAGAATTAAAGGCAATGCTTGATATTAGTGAAGAAGAGGGCGTAATTGATAAAGAGGAAAGAGAATTAATTCACCGCTCAATGGATTTTGATGATATTATCGCATCAGAGGCATTAACGCCTCGAATCGATGTGAAAGCAGTAGAAGTGAATCAATCAAGTGAGGAAATAAAAGAAATGTTCTTTGAAGAAAGATTCTCCCGTATCCCTGTTTATGAAGATCATATCGATAATATTATCGGTATCCTGTCGGAGAAAGAGTTCTTCACTCATTTACTGAAGTTCGGTGAAGTAAATATCCGTGAACTGATTCGGGAACCGATGTTCGTTTTTGAATCCGCGAAGATTTCTTCATTGCTTACAAAATTACAAAAAGACAAAGTTCATATGGCGATCGTCGTGGATGAATTCGGCGGAACTACCGGACTTATCACACTGGAAGATATCCTTGAAGAAATAGTCGGTGAAATTTGGGATGAGCAGGACGAAAAAATTCATTCGATGACAAAAATCAATGAAAAAATGTATAAATTTGATTCTCAATACCAGCTAGACGATTTCACTGAATTATTAAATGTCCCCGAGCCTGAAAGTTCCTATCATACGCTTGGAGGCTGGGTAGTGGAAAGCTTCGAGGACATTCCAACTGAAGGTGAAAGCTTCGAGTACGAACACTTGAAAATAACGGTGGATGAAGTGGATAACCGCAGAGTCAGGACAATCAAAGTGGACATTATGGATCAGGTTTCTGAAGACGTATTGCAATCATATTCTAAATGAAGATGCGTTTAAGATGTCATTCATTGTGAGAAAATAATAATGATTAGATAACAGGCAGTCAACTGCCTGTTATTTTTTAATAAATAGTTAGGAGCTGCTGCAAATATGAATCATCAAGAAACAAAGCAATATTTGCTTCAAGAATTGGAAGTAGTGACAAAATGGGAGAATGAACAAAAGGGATTATGGTTTTGGGAGAAGATTGGAAAGGTGCCGTTTATGATACTTGATCGGGTCACTCCAAAGATGGTACATAAAAAATTGGGACAAGCTCTTGATGATATCGGTAGCTTCATTCAAAAGGGCGGAAGCTATCTTACAAGTGAAAATGAAGTATTGAAAAGAGTGAAAAAATATACTGGCAGTGACGGTATTGAAATTAATTCTTTAAGAGAATTACCACTGTCAGCTATGGATGAAATCAGTGAAGCGATTGTTCAAACCCGGAAGAAAGTAGCCATGACACAAGGTGCGACTACAGGAATTGGAGGATTTCTTACACTAAGCATCGACATCCCGTTCATTTTAGGTATCTCTTTGAAGACTTTACAGGAAATTGCCTTAAGTTACGGCTATGATCCGAATGAACAACGTGAGAGAATCTTTATCATCAAATGTCTTCAATTCGTTTCTTCCGATATCGTCGGCAAGCAGACGATCCTTCAGGAACTGTCAGAATTTAATAATTCCTCTCCTGAAAAAAAAGATCAGACGCTTTCTCAGCTTCAAGGGTGGAGAGAAGTCATGGTCAGTTTCCGTGATAATTTCGGATGGAAAAAGCTTTTTCAAATGATTCCGATTGCAGGAATTCTTTTCGGCTCATTCATTAACAAATCAATGATGCATGACATAGGGGAGGCGGGGCGCATGCTTTACAGAAAGCGCCGCATTCTTGAAAAACTGGAGGAAAAGGAGGTTACTCAGCATAAAGAAGATGGAATAGACAGCACAAGTAACTAAATCGCTGATACTTAAGTATAGGGAGCAGGGTTAAATGAATATTAACGGTTACCGTTTAAATACAGGAACCTTAACTGCATGGGGGAAACGGCTGATTCCGGACTTAGAATGGTTTTTTTTCGTAAAGATGATTTCGGGGGTTGAAATGAATCCTCTGCAATCATTAGACCGTTCTTCAATGCCATTGGACATCCGGACGTCATACGCAACCTGGGCATTAAGCAATGAAACAGAGTACTACGCAAGAATGAGTCAATTGGCATTCTCGAATCTGGCTGTATCCTTGCAATCTGAAATCATCAGGCAGCAATGGACGGCGGGAAGAGGGCTGGTGTTTGAACTGGAAGAACTTATTGAACTTGCAGGGGTATCAAGAGATTCACTACCTGGCGTTTCGATTGATGACAATAAAGAAATCGTCTTGCTGCATCGTCCAGTCTGGGAAACCTTTACCGTATTGGAGCGTCATAGATTTCTAGTAAACTACGGAGCTCTGTGGGTGAATGAAGCCGCACATTGGGATAAGGTAAAGAAGGATAATCAAACGAGCATTAAAATGAAATATCCGCACATTTTGGAGAAAATCGATGAATTTCCTAAATCCAATGGTCCTAATTGTCTGGCTGCTGTTGCAGCAGCTCTCACCCGAAACGAGGCATTTTTTTATAAATGGATGAAAGAGGAAGAATTTATGGGGGTCATCAAAGAAGCGAACTATGAGCCGTTCGAAAATGAAAGAATCGAAGAAGGAGATGTACTGATATGGTTTAACGATGTAGATCAAATCACTCATTCCTGTTTTGTGTTGAACAACGAACTGGCTTTCAATAAACAGGGTCAAACCATGTTCAACCCATGGCAGGTTCTTAAATTGGCTGACATCATAAAAAGCTGGGAACTTCCAGGTATTTATTTCATTCCATATAGAAAACATCAGTGATGCAACAAAAGCGAGGGACGGGCCTTTAGCTTACTAAAGGCCCGTCCCTCGACGCGTTAATTGGTTAAATTATTTATTCTTCTTCTGCCTGGTCGTCTTTGTTAAACCAAAGCGGATCATCATTATCTACTTCACCATTATAATTGATGAGTAGTTCTTCTCCAGCTTTGATATCTTTATAAGCGTAAAAATCAAATGTGTGATTATCGAAATTTATCTCATAAATCGTATTTGGACTATACGAGTGGTTGAACAGCATACCATAGCCCAGAAGCAGAGCCGTATGATTGATCCCATATTCGAACACATAATCGGCTAGGAATGTTTTTTCGATATGTTCATGTTCTTCATTCGGGTATGGAATTACCGGAGCTTCATGTACGAGCTCACCTTTGGCGATGTCCCTCTTTGCAAAAATGCCTCTATTCAAGTCACCGTCACTCAGTGAGGATAGTTTCACTTCAATCATTTTTTCACCTTCTTCTTAAAGTATTGACCTAGTAAGCTTGTCACTAATCACAAAAGAAAGCAACTATTTTTATCAGAAAGGCAACTTGGGGGAAGCCATGAACATTCTCCTGTGAATTTCAGTGTTTTAAGAAAACCCTTCATTCTATTAAATTGAATAGCGAGCACTTCCTTAAAATAAACTTACAAAAAATTCTCCAATGTTTCTAGCACTTCTAACAAACCAGTTTGCTTTCTCCACAGAAGCAGCTGCATATACTTCAACCTTCGTTTCTTGCTTAAGGTGGTCTAAAATATACTCTTCCTTTTCTTTACTCACGAGAATGAGCTCACCGATTTTTTCACCTTTTTCGATTGGAGCAAGCAGTTCTCCCTTTTCGTTCAACTTACTTTTATCGAGATTCAATTTCAGTTTTGCATCGTCAATGTCTTCTTTTCGCATTCGAGCTTCTATTGACTTGTCCAGCGCCATCTCCACTTCAAACTCGTTCCCATCTTTTACCGGTACAGTCTTTTTCTTAACGGCGTCATCCAACGTGAATTGAGCACTTTCAAATTGATTGAACCCGTAATTCAGGAGTTTTCTTGTCTGGATAAACCGTTCGGCACTGCTCGGTTGGCCGTACTGATCTTTTGCATCCAGAATGACACTGATGTATCTCACGCCATCTCTTTCTGCTGTACCCGTAAAAGTGGATCCTGCAAATGGGGTGGTTCCTGTTTTAAGCCCGTCCGCTCCTTTATATGAGTGAGCCGGGTCTTCAAGCATCGCATTCGTGTTCTTCATCAAATATTCTTCATCGGTGCCTTTTCTAAAGTACTTATAGTTCGTACCAGATGTTTTTAAGACTTCGGGATAATCTTTGATTAAATGATAAGCGAGGGTGGCCATGTCTTCTGCAGACACCATGTTTTCACCATTTGCATCTGTTCCTTCCGGGTGCATCCCCAGCATATCGTAGTTGCTTAATCCGCTTGAATTGACGAACTGATAATGTTCCATGCCCAGCTCATTGGCCTTGGCATTCATACGCTTCACAAACTCTCCTTCACTGCCGGCAACTACTTCGGCTAGTGCAATGGCAGCACCGTTACCCGATTTGATGACCATCGCCTCATACAATTCTTTTACGGTGTACGCTTCGTCTGCATGGAGAGGGACATTGCTCAATCCCGGCGCATTTGCAAGCTGATATACTTTATCACTCACCGAGTACGTATCACTCCATTTAATTCTTCCTTTGTCAATTGCTTCAAGTACAAGATATTCTGTCATCATTTTTGTCATGGAAGCAATGCCGAGCAGTTGGTCTTCATTATATTTGTCTACAATTTTTCCTGTATCTGCATTCACTAATATAGCAGCATCAGCATTTATTTTTGTTTTTGACTCTCCTTGGACTGTAGCTCCAAAGGATGAGACCGCCATAAATGAAATTATTGCTATAGATAGATTCTGTTTTAATTTGACTTTTTTCAAACCAGTACCTCCAGGTGAATTTACACAACTAAATTATTTTAACATAGAAAAATGAAAACATAGAAAAGATTCTCCAAGTCACATAATTGTAAAAAAATATTGCTAAATAACAGTAAAATGTTACCATTATTTAAAAAGGATAGAAGACCGTGATGAAGAAGGGGGAGAGTTAACATGGCAAAAACATTCATGAATATGGTCGGAGAAATCTTATTAATCATAGCGGGCATCATTTTCATAAGTGCTGCTTCTGCACTTTTTGAGAATCAAACCTTTTCCATTATGTCTTATATCAAGCAATTAGGAGAAGTGTTTTCAGAACTGCTTTCCCCTCATGAACTTATTTATGCGAATCCTATATCTGACATAGAGAGAAAGTTGTTTCCGATCCTTTTGCTGGCATTCTGGAGCAGCATCCGTATCTTTTTTTTATCAATAGTTCTTGCATTGGCCGTTTCTATTATCCTGTTAATCTTTTATTTTTCTTTTAACAAGGTTTTTAAAAAAGGAATAAAATCCTTATCTTTTTTTGTTGGTTCATTACCCGATATTTTTATTATTGTACTTGCTCAATTGACGGTTGTGTGGTTTTTCAAGCAAACAGGTATCCTTCTTATTGACCTTGCATCCGTTGGTGAGAATCAGGTCATTCTTTTGCCTGCGATTACATTAAGTGTGCTGCCTGCGTTTTTCTTTTTCACAAATATGATTCAATTTCTTCGTGAAGAAAAAGGGAAGCCATATGTAGAGCTGGCGAGTAGCAAGGGACTTACTCACTTCACAATTTTGTTTATCCATATGATGAGAAACGTACTTATCAGCCTTACCTATCATGGAAAGCAGATTATGTGGATGATGATTTCAAATCTATTGATATTGGAATACCTTTTTAATGTATTTGGCCTGACTTCTTTCTTATTCACTTATAATAAGCCGTCCATATTCGCTATGGCTTCCATTCTTCTGTTTCTTCCTTTGTATATAGTGATGAAAGTTTTACAGCTTGTCATCAGCAGGAAGACAGGGAAGGAGATGAGTATATGACTAAGCGGACATTTTACTGGGCAGGAATCATAATATTATCAAGTTCGATACTGCTGTTATTGCTGGCAAGCCTCCTATTTAATCTTGATGCGGATGAAACTATACAGCAAACAGTACTTATATATGATGATAATGGAAAAATCCTCGGGGGTGCACCATTTCCACCTTCACTTCAAATTCCTTTTGGAACCGACAGAGAAGGATTTCATATTGGGGATAAATTGCTTGAAGGTGCTCAATTTACTCTTGGCGCCGCTATCGTCGTTTCTCTACTAAGTTTTGTACTTGCTTTTGGTATAGGCGTATTCGGAGGATTTACTAAGTTGAAGGTCAAAGCATTATCACATAAATTTTTTACATCCTTCTACTTTATTCCTCAGTCCATTATCGCTTATAACATTCTCTATCCAGTTATTTGGGAGCCGGTCCAAGGCTTCACGACATCACTTACAGAGAGAATCATCATTGAGATAATGGTGCTTGCCATTATCGTTACGCCGACAACTGCCATTCTCATTTCAAACGAAACGGAACAATTACTTGGCGAAGAGTTCATTACCTCAGCAAGGGTACTTGGCGGGAGTTCATTCTTTATTCTTTTCAAACACGCGATGCCTCATTTGAAAATGCGGTTGTTTGTGATTTATCCGAAGATAGTCATACAAATATTGCTCGTCATCGCTCATTTAGGCTTCTTCACCCTTTATTTCGGTGGGACCGATGTATGTTATGAGCCATTCTGCGATCCACCAAAACCGTTCATTCAGGAATGGTCCGGTTTGATGGGCACGAACTATAAAGAGTTAGGCCTTTCGTGGTGGATTTTCATGGCACCTATGCTTTGTTTCGCGGTTACAATTCTATTACTTAACGGTATTGCTAAATGCATCGAAGGGTTAATGGATACCTCTCCTCATAAAATTGAAAGAAATCAACATAGGCGGGAAGTGATAGCTGAAAACCTGGAGACTTCCAAAAGAGCTGATCCGTTCCATCTTATTAATAGATCAGGGGATGCTTGAAAAAGATGTATAAAAACTGGAAATTCCTTCTTGTTTCAAATCTGTCAATCTGTTAAAATTCTAAAAACGATTTGGAGGGAAAGTACATATGATCACATATCCATCTATAAATAGAAATGCAAAAATTGGCGTCACCGCTCCATCTTCAGGCGTGCCTTCCGAGCTTCATCACTTACTGAATCAATCTGCGCTCAGACTTACTGAGCGGGGGTATAATGTATCATTTGGAGATACTGCGTGGACCCAAGAGAAAGTAAGGGCCGCGAGTGCTGAGGTCAGAGCGGCAGAGTTTATGAAGATGATGAATGATGATTCCATAGAAATGATCATACCGCCGTGGGGAGGCGAGTTATTGCTGGAAATTCTAGAGTTCATTGATTTTGATAAAATGAATTGTAAATGGGTATTAGGTTATTCGGATACCAGTGCCCTCTTATTATCAATTACTCTGACCACAGGTATCGCCACTGCCCACGGGACAAACTTCATTGATCTCAGAGGGGAGTATTGGGATAATACCACTGCGATGTGGGAGAAAGTATTGACTGCAAAGCAAGGGGAAATTATTACTCAAACATCCTCGGAAAAATATCAGGAAAAATGGAATCACGAGCAGGCAACTCCGTGTGTATTTCACTTAACGGAGGACACAGAATGGAAAACGATATCGAATAAGAGCGAAAAGATTCATGGCCGGTTGCTCGGAGGATGCATCGATATCATCCATCACTTGCCAGGCACAGCTTTTGGAGATGTGACTGCCTTCCAGGAGACATACTTGGGGAACGAACCGATTCTATGGTATTTTGAAAACTGTGAACTAACCACCACCGGACTGCGCCGCTCCCTCATCCAAATGAAACTCGCAGGCTGGTTTGAACAGTGTTCCGGGATCATGTTTGGCAGAAGTGCTGCGGATACTGCTGTCAACGGGTATGGCGCCGAAGCAGTCTATAAAGAGTTATCCGAAGAGCTTCGGATTCCGGTTATCTATGATATTGATTGCGGGCATAAGCCCCCTCAGATGACACTCATCAACGGAGCATACGCCGAAGTGGAAGTTGAAGAAGGAAAGGGTACCGTCAAGCAGTACTTTAAATAAAAAACGCTCGATTTGAGCGTTTTTTTACTGTATACAATCAGCAAGATAAAGATTTAAATCCTCTTTCGTTAATCAACCACATTAAGTGTCCCCAGACCAGGCCTCCACTTAATGAGAAGAGTATGATCCACATATAATCGTCCCCGATTAACACAGACAGGACGATACTGAATAAGACTCCCACGATCAGCATTCCATACCCTGCAGAAAAATACCACCTGCCTTTTTCCCTGATTCTACTCCATCTTTTCCAATATGAGCTTTCTGATGTTCTGCTGTTAATAAAATAGAGACATGCATTCATAAAAAAGATCAAACTGATAAACAAATATCTAATCGATGCAGGATCAAGAATATACACTAGAAAATTGATAATGGCTGTAAATGCAAACAAGTAAAAGATGAACCGGTTTTGTTTAATTTTTTTCATAGTAATTCCCCCAGACTCTTGTATTATATCAAAACCCTTTAAACCCCTGCCAACGAATTCCATTTTCATAAAGGAATCCTACTTTTTTTCTAGAATAATAGGAGTGTGAAACTAGATTGACAAAAGGAGAATGAACAAGTGAATAAAAAAGGAAAAAACATATATATCAGACCATATACGCTGGATGACGTTGAATCCATGCTCACATTTGAATTGGAAAACAGAGAATTTTTTAGAGACTTCTCTCCGTTACTGAAAGATGATTTTTTCACCATTAAAGCTCAGAGTGAAAGAGTGAATCGAACAAAACGAAGAATGGAGAATGATGAGTATTATGCGTTCGGTGTATTCCTAAACGATTCTAATGAATTAATTGGAAATATTTCTCTTTCAGACGTAATAAGAGGACCGCTTCAGTGCTGCTATATCGGTTATTCTCTTTCGAAGAAACACAATGGGAAAGGCTATACAACACAAGCTGTTAGTTTGGCTGTAGAATATGCTTTTAAAGAATTGAGGCTCCATAGAGTAGAAGCGGGAGTCATGCTTCATAACATTGCATCGATGAGGGTTTTGGAGAAAGCTGGCTTTCATAAAGAAGGAATCTTCCTGAAAAATGTAAAAATCAATGGCAAATGGGAGGATCATCAGCATTATGCCATCATCAACCCGGATGATTAATCATCGGTGAAAAAAATAGCGAAGAAAGGTTGCTTTTCTTCGCTGTTTTTTGGTGCTTATAAAAATAAGACCATATATTCTTCGTCTAAGTATTCACCCTTATATTTAAGTGCCCTTTTTTCCAAACCGTATGAAGTGAATCCCAAAGAAGTATATAATTTTTTGGCGGAATCATTTGACGTTACTACGGTCAAGTTTATTTGTTCCAGTTCTTTGTTCTCCCTGGCCTGAAGGATTGATTTCTCCATGAGCGACCTGGCAATCCCCTTCCCTCTGAGATCAGGAGTTACGTACATACCAAATATGGACGCCTTATGTTTCATTTTTTCAGCGGTTTCAGGAACTAAAATCAGCATTCCGGCCAACTTATCCTCCACAAACGCTCCATATGTATAATTTTCCCGCTGATCAAGTCTTGCTGCTGTATGCTCAACCGGATTCTTTCTGGATATGGTTTCTTCATAGCTCGCTCCAAAAGCTTCCGGATTTGTTTGAAGTGCTTCCAGCCTCAGGTGAAGATAATCCTCTGCGTGCGACCTATCCAAGCGTATTACTTCCATTATTTACTACCCTTCTTTCTATAAAGTGTTATGATAATAGAAGGCTGTTTTCTTAAAGATTGTTGTTTTACGTCCATTGTCTAGGAGGTTGAATGAAGTGCGTTCACGTGCTCTTTTCTCACTCAAGCTTAAATAGGTTATGGATGTACGTTCGAAAATACCTAATTTCCGGTATTTTCTTGTGTGTAAGGCAACAAAGTATGCGAAAAGAGCCTAATAGAACCATATTAGTTTCTGAATGATATACATTCGACTAAAACTTGTTTAATCCTCTAAACATAAAGGAGGGAAATAAACTGAGCATTGATCATTGCCTTGGCTGCCGTCTTGCCAATAACAAGGAAAAAGTCTATCTAATCTACGAAACTGAGGATCTCAGCTGCATTCTGGACCATGACCCGTACAATACCGGCCATGTAATCATCCTTCCGAAACAGCATATAGAAGAAGGAGTGGAATTCACTGAAGAGATGAGTATCTCTGTAATGAGGGCTTCACAAATTCTATCTAAGACCCTCAATGCATTATATAAGCCCGACGGTATTACAATTTGCCAGAACGGGGGAGTATTCAGTGAATTGACTCATTACCACATGCATGTGGTACCTAGATACATAGGACAGAATTTTGCTGACTTTTATCAAGAAGGTGAAGCATTGCAGGAACCTGATGAACCTTTTGAAGTCACCACAGAGAAAATGAAATCGTATATCGAAAGCTTAACTGCAAAGGAGTACTAAGATGACCATACATAAAGATTTTCAACATAAACTCGATCAATACGCTGAACTTGCGGTTAAAGTGGCCGTGAATGTACAACCCGACCAGGACTTATGGGTGGCTGCTCCGCTTGGAACAGAAGAACTTGTCAGGAAAATTGTAAGACACGCTTATATGGCTGGAGCTAAAAGCGTTCACGTCCAATGGGAGGATGAAGAGATTATTCGGACACATTATGAACTTGCCCCGGAAGAAACATTTCAGCAATTCCCCATTTGGCTATCCGATGCACATGAATGGGTAGTCGACCGGAAAGGGGCATTCCTGCAGGTGGAAGCACATGATCCCGACCTATTGAAAGGCATCGATCCTGAACGCATTCAAGATTTTGAAAAAGCTAAAGGGCTTGCTCTTGATCGATTCTTTGAAGCGATTGACAATGATTCAATCAGCTGGTCTATCATCGCGATGCCTTCAAAGAAATGGGCAAACAAAGTTTTTCCACACTTGCAGCAGGAACAGCAGATGGAATCTTTATGGGACCGGATTTTCACAGCTGTCCGAATCGGCAGCAAAGACCCTGTTACGGAATGGCGCAGCCATATTGACACTCTAAAGGGGAAAGCCAACCAGCTTAATGAGATGAAATTAACAGGACTTCACTACACAGCTGACGGAACAGACCTTACCATTGAACTGCACGAAGACCACCTTTGGCTTACAGGAGCCAGTAAAACTCCTGCCGGAATTGATTTTATCGCCAATATGCCCACAGAAGAAGTCTATACCTTTCCTGTGAGAACAGGGGTCAACGGTACTGTGAAGAGCACAAAACCACTCGCGTACAATGGGAATGTGATAGAAGGCTTCACACTGACTTTTGAAAAAGGAAAAATTGTTGAAATGGATGCCATAGAAGGTTTGGATATACTGAAGAAGCTGATTGAAACGGATGAAGGAGCCTCTTATTTGGGAGAAGTAGCGCTCGTACCGCATCATTCACCGATATCTGATACGGGTATCCTCTTCTTCAATACATTATTTGATGAAAATGCATCTAATCATTTAGCGATCGGTTCCGCCTACCCTACATGTATAAAGGATGGGAATATCCTTTCGGACGAAGAGAAGGAAGAAAAAGGGTTGAATGAAAGTATCGTCCATGAAGATTTCATGATTGGTTCAGATCATATGAACATAGATGGAATCCGTCATGACGGCAGCAAGGTCGCGATATTCAGAAACGGTAATTGGGCGTTTTAATATCTGTATAAATAGAATCAAGTACGCAGCGTTTAATAAAGTCCAAAAAGAGAACAGCGGGGATTATGCTGTTCTCTAAACTTACTTAAAGCAGGAAAGGGGTAACTAAAGGATGATTTATGAAATGACCATTCAGGTACGTGTTCCAAATATAAAAGAAGGGCAAACATGGTATGCCACGATGTTGAATAAAGAACCTGATTTTGTACCGCATGAAGGATTTGCCGAGTGGGAACTTCTCCCGGGATGCTGGCTGCAGATAGCAGAGGGAACACCCTCAACGGACAGCGGACCCATCCGTTTAGGAGTAGCTGACCTCGAAGCAGAAAAAGAACGATTGATTCACTTATTGGGTGTTGAAGATTTTAGCATTTATTCAAGAAAAGAGGTTCCCGTCAAGTGGGCGACTTTTTCTGATCCCTGGGGGAATGGCATCGGACTATTCCAATACAAGGACCAGCAAGAAATCCAGAAAAAAATCGTGACGATTTTAGGGAGGCATATCCAATGAGTTTGTATTCTATATCACAGCGTTTCAAAACCTTCGCAGAACAGGAATGCCATCAATCGAGTCCGTTATATGAGCATCTGTCCCACAAAATAGCAAGTGATGAGGAGCTCCTGTTTATATGTACTTCCTGCCGGAAAGGACAGCCTGTTCCAAACCTGCTGTTCGGTGCAGTGCATTACCTATTAATGAACTATTCATCTCACTCCTTACGATATTACTATCCCAGTTTAGTTGAAGAGCCCTTACCCGTTACAGAATCTTTTTCACATTTCAAAGACTTCTGCCTTCAGAACAAACAACAACTGACTCACTTATTGCAAACCAAACTTGTCCAAACGAACGAAGTAAGAAGATGCGCATATTTATACCCTGCCTTTTGCTATATGTATGAAAGGGCGGAAAAACCCCTGGCTTTAATTGAAATAGGAACAAGTGCTGGTTTGCAGCTTGCATGGGATCAGTATCAGTACCAATACAATCATCAAGAGACAACTTTCGGAAATGCCTCTTCAGAAGTTAAGGTTACTTCGGAAATTGCAGGGCACACCTTTCCACATCTTCATTCGGTTCCCCCTCCTGTTTCCTCAAGAACAGGTTATGATTTGCACATCAATGAAGAACAAGATTTCCCATGGCTATTGGCACTGATTTGGCCGGAGCACACTGAAAGAAGAGACTTATTTACCTCTGCAGCTAAGATGACAAAGGAAGTAGATATTGAGTTTATTGAAGGAGACGGTGTTGAAAGGTTTCCTGATAAAATCAACGAAATAACTGCTGACAATGCAATATGTATTTTCCATACCCATGTAGCCAATCAGATTCCTGAGTCTTCCAAAAGAGAGCTTCAAGCTAAGATCAAAGAGATAGGAAAAAACCACGATATTTTTCATCTATACAATAATATGTGGGATCGGCTGCTCCATCTAGACTGCTATATCAACGGTATAGAAGAGCGCTATGTTATCGGGGACACAGATGGGCACGGTAAATGGTTTCAATGGAATTTGTCTCAAGAAAGTCTCTCGAGATGATGTCATAATATGGTTTGTTTAATAGGAGCGAAGCTATGATAAAAAATAATGTTGGGCGGCGGTTTATCAGTTTTATTCCATTGCGCGAAAATGAAATAAATCTGTATCAGCCTATTGCAGGATCATTTGCCATTGTAAAGAAGGACAATAGATATCTTTTGTGTTATAACGTTTATCGCAACCAATGGGAGCTTCCTGCTGGAAAAAGAAAAAATGGTGAAACATATGAAGAATGCGCAATTAGAGAGCTGTATGAAGAAACAGGGCAGAACTTGGACTTCATGGAGTTCAAAGGTTTGATGAAAGTGAAAACCGCTGAAGGAACGGTCCAATATAACCCCGTTTTCCATCGTATAGTGAAAGAGATTCAACCCTTCATAAATAATGATGAAACAAATAACATTATGCTTTGGAATGAAAATATTGAATTAACGGAATATGATGATTTAGATCTTCATTTACTGAAAGCATATACATTTTCATAAAAAGTAAAAACTGCCTGAAATACTTATATGGCAGTTTTTTAGTTGAAACAAATAATAGGCTAAAACAATTAAGTATTCGTTGACACTATCCTTTAACAGGAAATAATATGAATATATATGACAAGTATCCATGAACAAACGTGTACAAAGGAGGACTCCCATGTTTTCTGAAGAAAGAAGAGAAAAAATCTTAGAAAAAGTCATAAAAATCGGCAGGGTGTTAGCCAAAGATCTTGCAGAAGAATATAACGTATCGATTGACTCCATTCGGAGGGATTTATCTATCATGGAAGAAGACGGTTTGCTGAAGAGGACCCATGGCGGCGCGATCCCAAATCCGAAAGCGCGCAATAAACCACAAGCCCCTTCGATCCGGTATGGAGAAGGGAAGCCAGCTCAGGTTGCAATTGCAAAAGCAGCTGCAGATTATATCAAGGAAGACGAAACCGTTTTTATTGGCGGCTCCTCCATCCATTATCTTATGCTAAAATACATCCCCAGGAATATTGGATTCACCGTTGTTACCAACTCAGTGGAAATAGCATATCACCTAAGAGAATTTGCAAATGTAGAAACCTACCTGATTGGTGGGATGATGAAAGCCTCGGGCAATATTACTGATGGCTTGGCGAACGAATTCTCAAAACAATTTACAGTGGATGTGAATTTCACGACGGCTGGAGGATTAACGTCACGGGGGCTCAGCACGTCAACACCTGAAGTGGCAATCTTCCACAATACTATTCTTACTAATTCAAGGAAAAACATCGTGTTAATGGAGAATCATAAATTAGGCATGGACATGTTTGCAGGAATGAATATACCATTGTCAAAACTTGACATAGTCATTACAGATGAAAAAGCGAATGAAGATAAAATTCAATTGATCCAATCCCATGGTGTACATACGATAATTGCGCTGCGGGAAGATGGACACTCATGAATTTCCCACCATTCTTTTAGTGGATGATAGATGATGTAGGTAAGAAAATTTTTCTGTGTGATATTCCCTTAAAAAACAATAAAAGAAGATGGGTTTTTCATGACGGAGTGAAGATATGATCCTATTTCAAATTTTATGATCCTTTAGAATCATTTTAATTAATATGCTCTTCTCTCCAAACTTTTGCGCAAAACGCAAATGAAACTTTTCTAAGTTGAGCTGCCTTCGAGCATATCAGGCCTATTATGCTATAATTACTTCTTAAACAACAACTACTATACCATCCTATCAAGAAGGTGAAGGAATGAGTTTTGAAGGACAAAAAATACTTCCTGCAATTCGATCGATGAAAGACTTTGATAAGATGCTGGGGACATCGTTTGAATATGGCGTGTTTCTGGATCTTCATGTCGGAATGCTGAAAAGTGTGTTTCAATATGCCAAGCAGCAGAACCGGAAGATGTTTCTGCATATCGACCTCATTCATGGACTCGCAAATGATGAATATGGAACTGAATATGTCTGTCAGGAAATCAAACCATATGGTATCATCTCCACTAAAGGAAATGTGATAAAAAAGGCACGCCAAAAAGGTGTGTATGCTACACAAAGAATGTTCGTGATCGACTCGAGTGCAATGAACCGGAGCATCGATTTGATACAAAAAACCGACCCTGATTACATTGAAGTTCTTCCGGGAGTTATACCTAAGATCATCACTGAAATTCGCGAAAAAACAGGAAAGCCTATATTTGCAGGGGGGCTGATTGAAACAATCGAGGAAGTGGAAGCGGCTATAGAGGCCGGTGCTACTGCTATTACGACATCCGACCGTGCCTTGTGGAAGCATTTTGATAACAAATAAAGCAGCTTAACGCGATTCACCTGCTACCAAATACCTGTTGACAACGTTTTCATTTCCTCTTAGTATAGTAACCAAGTTAATACACTGTGCAGAGAGATAAGAGACGTACGTAAATTATGCCTTAAAGGGGGCTGATTTCCGCATGTCTCTTTTTTATTTTGTGTAAATAATTTTCAGGATTATTGCTATACCTGTTTTCCAATGAAGCAAGCAGGATATATATAGTTGTAGCACTTTTGGTATATCCATTAATGAAAACGGTCTCTTCACAGTAATCCAAAAAGAAATGGGGTAATGGACATGACAGCTTTTTTAGGAGAAGTGATTGGAACAGCCTTACTCATCATCTTTGGTGCGGGAGTATGTGCCAATGTAAATCTGAAAGAATCCTTTGCCTATAACTCAGGATGGATTGTCATCACATTCGGCTGGGGGCTGGGTGTTGCCATGAGTGTGTATGCAGTCGGTCAATTCAGCGGGGCTCACATTAATCCGGCAGTGACATTGGGCTTGGCTTTCAACGGTGATTTTCAGTGGAGTCAGGTGCCGCAGTATATTCTTGCACAGATGCTTGGGGCGATTCTCGGTGCAATTATTACTTACTTGCATTTTTTGCCTCACTGGCATGCTACGAAGGATCCAGATGTGAAGCTGGGCGTGTTTGCCACCGGACCAGCCATACCGCATGTTTTCTCAAATTTATTAAGTGAGATCATTGGAACTTTTGTGTTAGTGGTAGGATTATTGTCAATCGGAGCGAATACTTTTACAGATGGTTTAAATCCGTTTATTGTAGGGTTTTTGATTATCGCTATCGGTATTTCACTCGGCGGGACGACAGGGTATGCAATCAACCCGGCACGTGACCTGGGACCACGCATTGCCCATTTCCTGCTTCCGATACCAGGGAAAGGACCTTCGAATTGGGGATATGCCTGGATACCGGTTTTAGGGCCTGTGTTGGGCGGATCATTCGGAGGCGTCTTCTATAAAGCAGTATTTATCGGACAAGTCACCACAAGCTTCTGGATTGTTCTTGTAATCACATTAATAGTTCTGGGAGCAGCATACTTAAGCGATAGAAAATTGACACTTTCACAGAAGGTTGAAAAATTATCAACTGAAAACTAAATTCACGGGAGGAATTAATTATGGAAAAGTTTATTTTATCGTTAGACCAGGGAACGACAAGTTCAAGGGCCATATTATTTAACAAACAGGGTGAAATCGTTCATACGAGTCAAAAAGAATTCACCCAGCATTTTCCGAAACCGGGCTGGGTTGAGCATAATGCGAATGAAATATGGGGTTCTATTTTGGCTGTTATCGCAACCGTCTTATCGGAGTCCAGCGTTAAACCGGAGCAAATTGAAGGAATCGGTATAACGAACCAGCGTGAAACGACCGTTGTTTGGGATAAGGAAACCGGTACACCTGTCTACAATGCAATTGTTTGGCAGTCCAGACAAACAGCGGAGATATGTGAAGAGTTGAAGTCCAAAGGATATAATGATACCTTCCGTGACAAGACAGGATTGTTAATCGATGCTTACTTCTCAGGGACGAAAGTAAAGTGGATACTTGATAATGTTGAAGGAGCGCGTGAAAAAGCCGAAAATGGCCAGCTGCTATTCGGTACGATCGATACATGGCTGATTTGGAAAATGTCCGGTGGAGAAGCTCATGTAACCGATTATTCCAATGCTTCAAGGACGTTGATGTATAATATTCATGATTTAAAGTGGGATAAAGAACTTCTCGATATACTGGGTGTTCCAATGGAAATGCTTCCGGAAGTCAGACCATCTTCAGAAGTATACGCAAAAACCATCACCCATCACTTCTTCGGACAGGAGATTCCAATCGCCGGTGCAGCGGGCGATCAGCAGGCAGCTTTATTTGGACAAGCCTGCTTTGAAAAAGGCATGGGGAAAAACACGTACGGTACAGGCTGCTTTATGCTTATGAATACTGGAGATAAAGCCGTAAAATCGGATAATGGACTATTAACCACACTTGCTTGGGGGATTGACGGTAAGGTGGAATACGCACTGGAGGGCAGCATCTTTGTGGCTGGTTCCGCTATTCAATGGCTTCGTGATGGACTTCGCATGCTGAAAGAAGCTAAAGACAGCCAAGGCTATGCTGAAAAAGTAGAATCCACTGATGGTGTATATGTAGTACCTGCATTTGTGGGACTCGGCACTCCATATTGGGACAGCGATGTTCGAGGTGCTGTCTTTGGACTGACTCGCGGAACATCCAAGGAGCATTTTGTGCGTGCCACATTGGAATCCCTTGCTTATCAGACGAAAGATGTACTTACAGCTATGGAAGCAGATTCAGGCATTGCCCTGAAAAAACTGCGTGTGGACGGCGGTGTGGTAAAAAATGATTTCCTTATGCAGTTCCAAAGTGATATTTTGAATGTGCCTGTTGAAAAATCTGTCATTAGTGAAACCACTGCTTTAGGTGCGGCCTACTTGGCTGGCCTCGCAGTTGGATACTGGAAAGATCGTAATGAAATCGCCAAACAGTGGAATAAAGACAGAGAATTCGAACCGAAAATGTCCCAAGAAAGCCAGGAACAATTGTATAACGGCTGGAAAAAAGCTGTTAAAGCTGCAATGGCTTTCAAATAATTTATAATTGTGATATATTGATAATAAGTTAATAAATCGGTAAGAGACTAAGAGAGACCAATCTGCATTATGGACCTGTACATCCATGATGTTAGTTTTGGTCTCTTTTTTTATGGATATACACTTACTATAGCGAAAATTTATAAACTGAAATTGAATTTATTTTTTACTATTCAAATTGGCGTAGGAGGATTTACATTATGACCTTTTCAAGTACTGCAAGACAGGAAATAAAAAATCAATTAACCTCGCAGAACTATGATCTGATTATTATCGGCGGAGGTATTACAGGTGCGGGTATTGCACTTGATGCTTCGAAACGAGGTATGAAGGTAGCGCTTGTTGAAATGCAGGATTTTGCTGCCGGCACCTCAAGCCGTTCAACGAAGCTTGTGCATGGCGGCTTGCGATATTTGAAACAGTTCGAAGTGAAGATGGTGGCTGAAGTAGGGAAAGAACGGGAAATCGTTTATGAAAACGGACCGCATGTGACCACGCCGGAATGGATGCTTCTCCCGCTCCATAAAGACGGTTCGTTCGGTAAGTTCAGCACATCGATTGGATTGAAAGTATACGATTACCTTGCTGGAGTAAGGAAAAATGAAAGACGAACAATGCTTTCTGCTGCCGACACTCTATCCAAAGAGCCGCTTGTTAAAAAGAATGGGTTAAAGGGCGGAGGCTATTACGTGGAATATCGTACCGATGATGCACGTTTGACGATTGAAGTAATGAAAGAAGCGATTGCTCACGGCGCGACAGCAATCAACTATATTAAATCCCAACGCTTCCTTTATGAAAACAAAAAAGCAGTCGGTATTGAAGCAGAGGATCAAATTAATGGAGATACTCTGCAAATACTCGGCTCGAAAATCATAAATGCTGCAGGACCGTGGGTTGATGAAGTACGCGGAAAGGACTACAGCACCAATAATAAGCAGCTTCGTCTTACAAAGGGAGTGCACATCGTAATTGATCAGAGTAAATTCCCTTTAAAGCAAGCTGTATATTTTGACACACCTGACGGTCGAATGGTCTTTGCGATTCCTAGAGACGGAAAAGCATACGTGGGAACCACTGATACTTTTTATGATAAAAACAAAGCCACACCACAGATGACAACAGAAGATAGAGACTACATCCTTGAAGCGATTCATTATATGTTTCCAGATGTCACTGTAACAAAAGAGGATGTAGAATCCAGCTGGGCAGGAATCCGTCCGCTCATATTTGAAAAAGGGAAGGATCCTTCGGAAATTTCCCGAAAAGATGAAATATGGGAAGCGGAAAGTGGACTTATCACCATTGCCGGCGGAAAACTGACAGGATACCGAAAAATGGGAGAGACGGTTGTCGATCTTGTCGCCAAAAGATTAAAAGAGGAAGATAAAAAGAAATTTCCTGCTTCTTCTACAAAGAACATGCCTATTTCAGGTGGTCATGTAGGCGGTTCGAAAAACTTGCCGGCTTTTATTGCTCAAAAATCAAAAGAAGCTCTCCAATACGGATTGACAGAAGAAGAAGGCCGCAAACTTGCAAGCATGTATGGTTCAAACGTTGAACAATTGTTCAAGCTTGCCCATGCTTACACGGGTTCATCTGAAGAGCGTGCTGTACCTGTCACACTATATGCACAACTCATCTATGCAATCCAGGAGGAAATGGCCGCTACGCCGGTTGACTTCTTTATTCGCAGAACTGGCGCAATGTTCTTTGCACGTGAATGGGTGGAGAAGTGGCATGAACCTGCCATAGACATTATGGCTAAATTGTTGAACTGGAAAACTGATCAAAAAATAGAGTACACGTTGGAATTGAAAAAAGAATTGAAAAATGCTGTTGTTCCGGTAGATCAGGAGTAATAAGATAAATCGGCAGGGGGGAGACCTCTGCCGATTTTTTGTGGTCGTTCTCAAAATTGTTTCAGAAAAAAACTGCGCAAATCTAATCATTTGGTATAATGGGAAAACAAGGAAAAACGGAGGGTTTTCTCATGAACATTTATCAGACGAAGGATTATGAAAAAATTGCTGTACTCAATGAAGCAGTACAAAAAGTGCATGTAGAAGCGTATCCCGACTATTTTAAAGAATATCAATACGAGGCAATCAAAGAATTTTTTAAGAAGGTAATCGAAGAAACACATCACATCTTTCTTATACTTGAGGATGAAGGGGTGGCCGTCGGATATGCTTGGATTGAAAAAAAACACTATCCTGAGAATCTATTTAAGAAAGCATACAGTTCTTTACTGGTTCATCAATTGAGTATAGATGCAAACGCCCGCAGAAAAGGCTATGGGAGCTTCTTCATGAAAGAAATCATATGCCTCGCCAAGAAATACAATTTACATAAAATAGAGCTTGATTATTGGCGTGATAATAAAATGGCCAAAGACTTTTATCAAAAACAGGGCTTTACAATCTTCAGGGAGTACGTCTACAAAGAGATTGACTAAGGGGGACTGGTGTGAACAAATCAGGAAGCCTATCCAAGGGGTTATTTATCGTAATAATAAGCACCGTTTTAAGCACACTTTTGGTGAATTTAATTGGAAAACGTGACTTGCTTACAACAAAAGAAAATCTATCGTCACATATAGAAGAATTCAAGACGAATGATCAAAATAAAGTCACCGTTGTTCTAAAAAGAAAAATCGGGGAGCAGTATGTTCTCTTATATACCTCAAAAGGCATGAATGATAACATCGGGATTGCTTACTATGTAAAAACAGATCTTTTCCCGTTTTATGAATTGATTAGAGACGAGGAAGCACAAAACCCTATTCTAGGTTCCAGTTTTTTGAATAACGATCAATTTATCGTATACGGCAACGTTAAGGACACTCGCGCAGAATATTTTAAATATCGAAATTATATAGACTATAAGAAAGTTAATTTACCTAAAGGTCCTTACTTTCTACATGTGGAGACGTACGAAGGAAAACAGCTCAGCGTTCCTTTAGTGACACTTTATAGTGAAGAAGGAAAAGTGGTGGCTGCGGCACCGGCCCAATAAATCATCACGAAGTTATGCTTAAAATTATATAAATATATGAATTCGTGCGGAAATCACCACACACTTTTGTACATTTAAGCAGAGAAGCATTAAGGGCTTTATAAAGCATTTGATAGTCTGGGAATAAAAACGTAAACTGGGAAGTGAAATTGACACCATATCCTCGACTTTGACGGCTTCAATGGGATGAAGCCGTCTTTTTTTATGTTTGTATACTTATTGCTATACTAGTAGTAGAACACTTGAATGGTGGAGATGAACAGTGGATAGAAAAATTGCAATCGTGACTGGTGCAAACAGCGGCTTTGGATTACTTTCCTCAATCGAACTTGCACTTCAGGGATATCATGTACTTGCCACGATGCGTGACACAAAGAAGGCTGAAGAATTATTGAAATTGGCTAAATTACGTGGAGTAGGAACATACATAACAATCATGTCATTAGATGTGACTTCAGAGGAATCAATCGAATCTTTTAAAGGAACACTTACTCAGCAGTATGTTTCAATTGATCTTCTACTGAACAACGCGGGTTATGCCCTTGGAGGTTTTGCTGAAGAAGTGAGTATGGCAGAATACAGGGAACAATTTGAAACAAATGTATTCGGGGTGATGGCTGTCACTCAAGTTGTATTACCGCTCTTGAGAAAGCAGGGAAAAGGGAAAATCATAAATATGAGCAGCATCAGCGGCCGTTTTGGATTCCCTGGATTAAGCCCATATGTATCTTCTAAACACGCACTTGAAGGATATAGTGAAAGTCTCCGGCTTGAGCTTAAACCATTTGGGGTTGATGTCTTCTTGATTGAACCGGGATCATATCAAACAAACATTTGGACAACAGGCATGAAAGTTGCCTCCCGGTCTCTTGAAAAGGAGTCACCTTATTATACATATATGAAAAAGATAAAATCAGAAATGGAAAAGGGTCAGGTTCGGTTAGGTAACCCGGAAGATATATCTGAACTAATTGGTGATATAGCTTCCGGTAGAATTACCGAATTCAGAAACCCTGCTGGAGGTGGAACCAGGCTTACAATCTTATTGAAAAGCATTCTCCCTTGGAGTCTGATAGAAAAAATCGTTCTAAAAAAATTAAGATATCATTCCCCTAAGAAGTAATAAGCAGATTATGTGAATTTCAGGAAGACTTCATAGTTATACAAGGGATTCTTTTCTAATACAGTATTTATTATCTGAAAAATAAGACTTTTATTTAATGGAAGGAGAAATTTGTCAAAAGATAGAATAATTTAATGTGTAGATGTTTTATACAAGAAAGGAACTCAGGAGTGATGTTTTTAAAAACTTTCAATATAATTGAAGAGTATAAGTTAGTGGAGGAGAGGTTTATATGGTAAAAAGAACCGGAGAAGTAGTGATGGGAATCATCGGAATCGTATTATCGGCTTTATTCTCCATCATAGGGATCGTGACGAATATGAGTATGGGCGATCCTGCTATAATGGATGAAATGGAGCAAATGATGGAAAGTGATCCGGCAATGACACCTCAGGATACGTCATTTATTTTAGGTTTTGCGGAAACAATGGGATGGTACTTGATCGTCATCGGTCTCATCGCGTCCATTTTCGGATTGGTTGCTGTACTAACAATTGTGAAAAACAGAAAGCCAATTCTTTCAGGGATCATGTTTATTTTAGCAGCCCTTGTGATCGGGATCGGTACAATAGGGTTCGGATTTATACCGGGTTTGTTATTCTTAATAGCAGGAATCATGGCTTTCGTCCGCAAGCCAAAACCGAGCGAAACCGTTTATCAAGACTAGAACATCTTGATTTAATCCAGGATTTATACTATCTTAAAAGTAGAGCATAACTAATAACAAAGAGACACCGGTTGCAGCCGATGTCTCTTGCCACACAGCAACTGCAAGGAAAGCAGTGGCCCAATAGAGAAAGGAAATAACTCTGCCCTTCAAAGTTTAGGCGCTTAACGAGGGTGGGGTTATTTCTTATTGTCATTCGAAATAACAATGGCAATGATGGAGACGATCAAAGAGCTAAAGGTTATCATTAGCGTCAAAGCCTCATACGTTGTCACTATAGGCACCACCTCCTTTAGCCAGGAAGTGGCCACTCCCACCCTACATCTTACTGTGTATCCAAATTATATCATATTAACGTCCAACCCTTTATAGGCAAGAGGTAGGAAAAGCACTACCCTGTCAAATAAACAACAGGGTATTTTTTGTTTTTAATCTTAAACACGACAATATTTCACCGGAAGCAAAAAATATGTTAGCATGGATATGCTCATTTAAAACGATTACATATATATAAGAAAGTCAAGGAGGAACAGAGAATGCAGCAGCGATTAGAAACCCTCAAGCAATGGTTGAAAGATGAAAACATTGAAGCAGCATTTATCAATTCAACTGAAAACGTATTTTATTTGACGAATTTTCATACAGACCCACACGAACGTTTATTGGGGCTATTCGTTTTCCCAAATGCAAATCCATTTGTGGTCCTTCCAGGAATGGAAGCGAGACAAGTAAAGGATGCTGGATGGAAGGACGAAGTGATTGGCTATTCCGACCATGAGAATCCGTGGGAATTTATTAAACAAGCAATAGAAAAGCGTGGAGTGAACGGAAACAAAGTGGCCTTTGAAAAAGATGTCCTAACCTATGGACGCAGTGAAGCATTTTTATCCAACTTTACTAATGCAGAGGTAGTAAATGTGGAAGACAAATTAAATGCGATGCGCGTTGTCAAAGATGAGAAAGAGATTGAAATCATGCGGCGGGCAGCAGAAATGGCAGATTTCGGAGTCGAAGTAGGCGTCAATGCTCTTCAAGAAGGCATCACGGAAATGGAAGTTCTTGCGAAGATTGAATACGAACTGAAGAAAAAAGGAATACGGGAAATGTCCTTCTCAACAATGGTATTGTTTGGTGAAAAGGCTGGAGATCCTCACGGCAACCCTGGTGACAGAAAGCTGAAAACAGGAGATCTTGTGCTTTTTGATCTCGGGGTAGTCCTGGAAGGCTACACTTCAGATATCACAAGGACATTTGCCTATAAATCAGTTTCTGAAAAGCAAAGAGAAATCTACGAGACGGTTCTTAAAGCAGAACTTGCATCCCTTGAAGCAAGTAAACCAGGCACCCGTATCGGAGACCTCGATCAAATAGCTCGTGATATTATCACTGAAGCAGGGTACGGTGAGAACTTCCCTCACCGGATCGGGCACGGTCTCGGAATCAATGTACATGAGTTCCCATCCATGAGTCACTTAAATGACGGCACCCTAAAAAAAGGTATGACTTATACAATCGAGCCGGGTATTTATGTCCCTGAAATCGGCGGCGTAAGAATTGAAGATGATGTACTCATTACGGAAGACGGCTATGAGACCTTGACCAAATTCCCAAAAGAACTTCAAATAATTGACTGACAGGAGGAGAGCTGATTAAGAATCAGCTCTCCTTTTATCTAAAAGTGTCTTCTAAGGCATATTATTGATTGGCCATATAAAAAGAAATGAAACTTTCATGTATTTTTTTCGTATAGATTAGTACATTGCAAAAAAAGGAGAGAGCCAATGAAAAAAACCTTCATTTTACTATTCTCACTATTCCTTCTCACCGGCTGCGGCTTACTGGAAGAAGCGAATAACAGCTTAACCTATGTAGAGGAAATGACTGATTACTTAAACGAAGCAGAACAGTTCGCTAATGATTTTCCAACTTTAGTAGAAGAGGCGGCAGCAGAACAGGCTGCCGTCCCTAGATTAGAGGACCGCCTGAATGAGATGGAAGCAGAAATAGAAGAAATAAATAACCTGACGCCCCCATCGCTTGCGGAAGATCTTCATACAAAAGTTGAGGAGTATAACAATAAAGCTCTGAAAGGAATCGAACAGGCTCAATCTCAAATCGACAAAGGGGAAATTCAGTTGGATGAGCTGCAAAATCTGGAGATTGTGCAAACCTTTGATCAGCTTCAAGAAATAAAAGGAAACCTGGAAAACTTGGGTCAATAATTTATAGAAGAGGCTGGGACAAAAGTGTTTTGTTCTAAGTAAAACCCGAACTAACTTGCATTCTAGGAAGCAAATTAGTTCGGGTTTTTAATTTATTCAAATATACATTTAGATTTAGCTCTTTCCAGCGGTTGATTGGAGTGCAAGACGAAGACTCCTGCGGGAAGAGTAGCTTATGTGAGACCTGTCCAGCTCCAGGTCTTAGAGGCACATGTCATAAGTCAAACCGTCCAAGAAGGCAAAGAACGCCTTCGTGGCCGATTCGCCTTATGTCACCCGCCTCTGAACAAAGCCCCTCCGCTTTTCTTCC
>NZ_JBBYAF010000006.1:0-132821 GCF_038405515.1 Rossellomorea oryzaecorticis
GGTAAAAGTGAAGAAGGAAATGATGAAAAATGAAAAACTAAGAATCGTTTAGTTTTTTAAAGAATTCGTCAGGAATTAGGGGGTCAAACCGAAATTCCAGATATGTGCGCGAAATCTCGATTTTATGTGCGAATTTTAAAATATATGCGCGGACTGTCGATTTATCGACATAAAACGACACACCCTGCCTCCTTATACCCCCATACAACAGCAGCGACAGCGGCCTCAGCTCTCAAAAACCACCCCCGCTGCTTATGCTTTCCAAACTGACAGCAAAACAAAAAAAGCCCCACCCCAAAAACCAGGGGTGGAGCTCCATGATATTAAGCCAATCGCTTAAAATTCTGTCCGAGTATTTCATTCATCGTATGAACCGTGATAAAGGCATGGTTATCAATTTGCGTGATGAACCCTCTCAATTTAGAGAAATCTTTACGGCCGAGAATCGTGGTTATCACTTCTTTCTCATCAGAAGTGAAGGCCCCTTTTGCCGTGTGGATCGTTGCCCCTTTACCAAGTTCGTGAACGATGAAGGATTTGATTTCATCGCTGTATTTGCTGATAATCACAATTTCCTTGTTTGAGTTAAACTGCTGCAGGGTATAGTCAATAACGAGTCCGTTCAGAATGACACCGAAGAACGCGTACATTCCAACCTGCGGGCCGAAAAGTATAGCGGAGGATAGCGCAATGGATAGATCAGCCAGCAAGACTCCTCTGCCTACTTCTATATTGAAAAATTTATTAAAGATCAATGCAAGGATATCGGTCCCGCCTGTTGATGCCTGCTGGTGGAACACGATCGCCATGCCGGTTGCGGCGATGCATTGACCAATGATCAGCTGAATCAGGATGTCGTCGCTTAAAGGCTGACCCATAGGCGCAACAATTTCCAATAGCCATACATAGAACGATAGTGCAAAGCTCGCATAGATTGTTTTCGCGCCAAAATTAAAGCCAAGGAAAATAACCCCGACAATAAACAACAGAACATTAATGATAATCATGAACAGTCCAAGGGATAATCCCGGAAACAAGTCGTTCATGATGATTGACAATCCACTGACTCCCCCTGTCGCTAATTTATTAGGCGATAAGAAAAAGTGCACATTGACTGAAACAAGGAATGCACCGAGATTCATCATTAAGAAGGAAAATATTCTTTGTCGCATCACCGCAACCTCCTTTATTTTTAAAATGTATTGGTTTTCCGTAAATAATGGAACAACGGGATTATAAAGCCCACGAACACCCTTTGTAAAGGGAATACGGTCAAAAAAATAAGGTTTAATAATTGTGACAATTGCAAGGGTTTACATATGCCTATCTGATAGGGTCGAGGGTTTATTTGATATGTGGTTTTATATAGGGGAAATTTGAACACCTCTGTTGATTTACTTAAAGTCGAGGATATTTTATTTGTTTAATTAGTCTTTACTAAAGAGCAATCCCCGCGTCTAACGAACTTATCACCCCTTACATTAACCATCAGAACAAACCAAACAAAAGACCCTCTTCCATTGAAGAGAGCCTGCAAATCTAACTATACTGTTTTCTCGGATGCAGCGGCTTCATATGTATCTGCGGTATGGCAATCCCGATCAGAATCAGGATCATCCCTGCCATTTGCATTGCAGTGACATGCTCGTTCAGGATCAGCATGGCAGAAACGATCGCTGCCGGCAATTCTGCAGCTCCGAGAATCGTCGTGATGCTCGAATCCAGATGCGGCGAACCGATCGCCAGGAACACAACCGGAAAGATGGTTCCGACGATTGCCACCGCCAATCCGAACTCACCCATTTCAATCAATCGTACAGGCTCTCTTATAAAAGAAGGCTGAAAAGCTAAAAACACAACCAATAGCCCGCCAAATGTGATCATTAAACTCTTTTGGATGATCGGCACCCCTCGCGCTACCTTTCCGCTCAGAAATAGGAAGAGAGCAAATGTGAAGGCTGCGGCAAATCCATATAGAATCCCGGCAATATTCCCTGTCCAATTAAAGCCTCCGGAAGAAGCCAATCCTCCGGCCAGCAGTGTCCCCATCCAAAGGAACACAACCGATACCAGTTTTTTATTTGATGGCCATTTTTTCAAATGAAGCGCTTCGATTAAAAGACCGAGCCAAGTAAACTGAAACAGCATGACAACGGCAATTGTCGCCGGTACCTTGCTGAGGCTCAAACCATAAAAGATACCCGTCATCGCCAGTAATATTCCGATCCCAAGTAAAGACAGCACCTGCTTAAATGACAGCTTTACTTTTTTAGTAAAAAGAAAGGCCGTGAGCAGCATCAATAACCCGAATAAGTACTGAATGCCTGTTACCTCCGTGACGGTGTAGCCCTCCGCGAAACCAAGTTTCACTATAGAAGCATGGATGCCATAGCTGCTTGCGCCTACTAGCACACTTAGAGATGCGTTTATTGGTTTCACCCTGCCCCCTCCTCTTCATCTATGTCTCAAGCAAGTATAATACCGCGGGGATTATTTCGGCAATAGAAATATTGACCCAGAAAAAGAAGGCCCGTCCCTCACTGCGTTAAAGCAGCGAGGGACGGGCCTTCATACGTGCTTATCGATTATCAATCTTCTCGGGGTACAAGTCATGGTTCATTAAGCGGTGGTCCGCCATTGTTTCATATTTTGTCCCTGGTTTCCCGTAGTTGCAATACGGATCGATTGAAATTCCTCCGCGCGGGGTGAATTTGCCCCACACTTCGATGTAGCGCGGATCCATGAGTTCGATCAGATCGTTCATGATGATGTTCATGCAGTCTTCATGGAAATCACCATGATTCCGGAAGCTGAACAAGTACAGCTTCAGTGATTTGCTTTCCACCATTTTTTGATCTGGGATGTAGCTGATATAAATGGCTGCGAAATCCGGCTGGCCTGTTTTCGGGCAGAGGCTTGTGAACTCAGGGCAGTTGAACTTTACAAAGTAATCCCGGTTCGGATGCTTATTATCGAAGGATTCGAGAATCTCCGGTGCATATTCGAACAGGTAGTTTGTTCCTTGATTTCCCAGCAAGGTAATATCTGTTAATTCTTCATCTTTTCTTCCTGACATATATAAATCCTCCCTTTACTAGTACACAGAAATCAAAGGAGGACATAGCATTAGCCTATGATGAACGTTAACAATCAGCAATTTTGCAATTATTGTTAGCGACTGTTACGCTTAATGGATGATGGTTTTTCAGAAACCATCCGCTTCATAGAAACATAGTTTTTTTATAGAGGGTTAATGCTATGAACCTCTCTCAATATATGTGAGCTTCTTATTGTAGTACAGTCGTTATCATAAATAAGAATGAAGAGAAAGTCAACATTCTACCATGGATCATTTCCTTGGCTCTGTTACCCAATTTCATTGTTTTAAATGAGTGAACGAGAGGCTATTTGCCCTCTTCCATCCGTTTCAATATTATCAATTAACAGAGTGAATCCTTAGAGGATTTTTCACATTATATATGGAATATTTAATGTAGTTGTCTTTCCTCATCTTTTATAGGGGGTTTTAATAAATGAAACAGCTTGTCCCCATTTTTACCAAGGCTTTACTGAAGGGCGATGTTCAATCAGTTACGAAGCTCTACACCTCTTCGATTCAATCCAAAGTAGACTCGCTTACTTTTTATGAATCGGTTGTGAAACCAGCAATGTATCGTATTGGTGATCTTTGGGAAAAAAATCAAATCACGGTGGCAGATGAGCATTTGGCTACTGCTTCCCTTAAATATTTTCTTGCCAGTATGTTCACCCCATATGAAGTGTCTGAACGCCATCCGAAAGGACTTTTGTTTTGTATCGAAGGCGAGCAGCACAGTTTGGGACTGGAACTCACGAACGAAATTTTCAAAGAACAGCATTGGAATACCCGTTATCTCGGAGCGAATGTTCCCGTGAAGGATGCCGTTACATTCGTCCAAGCCTGGAAACCACAGGCTGTCGCAATTTCAATCGGCATGACAACATCTATCTCCTTGCTTAAGAAATGTCTCGAGGAAATCGAGAAAGTGCAGCCCGACATCAAGATTTTGATTGGCGGCCGGCTCATTTCCCATTACGGTCTGGACTTTTTGAAAAAAGAGTCCATCACCACGTTTCATGATTTAAGAGAGTTGAATGATTATTTAGAAGAGCACACTGGGAAATTCCTCGAGCTAATGGAGGAAAAAATATCAAACTAAAGGTTTCTCTCACAATTACCCCAATTCTCCGATGCACTCGGATATGAAAGGGCAATGGTGTCCGTTAACCTTCCATAAGGAGGGATACTGTGGAAAATCTCGATTTCTGCCCGATCCCCTATCTTGTCTTAGATAGGAATTTAAATGTAATGGATGCATCTGAATCAGGGTATTCACTTCTGCAGCGGGGAGAGAGTTTCTTTTCGATTCTTGAAGAAGAAAGCTCTCCAAAGTTTGCCCGGATCATCCATAAAGAGTTATCCGGCAAGATGGAAGTGAACCTGAAGAACGAATCTTCCTTTGAACTTGTGGATCTCTTCTATCAATTTTCAGATGTTCAGCAGCGTTTTCATATGGCTGTCATTTCGAAAGACAATGAATATCAAAAAGTGTCGCACCAGATGAATGGCCTGTTTGACCGGCTGGGAGAATCCAATATCATCAGAAAAGATACGAACCACAGAGAAGTACTGGCGAGCGTGTCTTCACTTTATATGAAACTTTCAAATACAAGTGATTGGAATAAAGAAGAAGTGATGGATAAAGTGAAAGAAATTGAAATTCTGCTTATGAAGAATGTACAATAGATGTGTATATCATTTCAGAGTTGGGAGAATCAAATATGACTTTACTTGGAAATTTGCTTGAGTACAATCAGAAATTTGTTGAAGAAAAATCATATGAAGAGTACAAAACGACGAAGTTTCCAGACAAACGCCTTGTTATTCTAACATGCATGGATACTCGCTTGGTCGAACTTCTTCCTAAATCAATGAATATGAAAAACGGCGACGTGAAAGTTGTCAAAAATGCCGGTGCGGTTGTAGCGCATCCATACGGAAGCATCATGCGCAGCCTTTTGGTTGCAGTATATGAGCTTCAGGCAGACGAAGTACTGGTGATCGGCCACCACGATTGCGGCATGAGTGCAATCAACAGCGAACAGATCATCGGCAAAATGAAAGATCGCGGAATTGATGAGGATACCTTCAATACCCTGAACTACTCGGGCATCGACCTTCACGATTGGCTGAAGGGCTTCAGCTCTGTTGAAGAAAGTGTTGCCCACAGCGTGGATATGATCAGGCATCACCCGCTTATGGACAAGAACATCCCCGTTCACGGCCTTGTCATTTCTCCTGAGACAGGAAAACTTGATTTGGTTGTTGAAGGGTATTGATTACAAAGAAAGCCGGTCCTTTAGATATCTAAAGGACCGGCTTTCTTTTATTTCTTAGAAAAATTCGTCAACTCCCGGAGAATAGGCATCTTATCCATATCTTCCACGCTCACATGATCCCATTCAATTCCTTCAGGTTTTTCATACGGTGTATGTGTTTCCACTCCGCCCTTCTCTGTGAAGATCCAATCAACCGCCAGGTCATAGGAATCTCTGGGAATATCGTCATCTACCAGCTGCTCGCTGTTGATCGTGGTGATGACTGGAACCGGTTTATTGCCGATTTCACGCAGGATCGCATATTCACGATCGGCATATCCCTCCCCTTTTCCAAGCCTTCTGCCATCACTGTGAATCGCAACCGATCCCACAACGATCAGGTCGATTTGAGGAATATCCGTGAGGGGAACCACCTTTCCGTAGGAGTTCATATGTTTGATGCTGGCAGCCTTCCGCTCCTCACCATGCGGAACCCATTCAGGCTTGATCATCACAAACCCATCTTTCAAACGAGGCGTCGGAATAAGAAGGGTTTTCTTATCTTTTATAATGGACGTTCTGAGGGGCAGCTGCGGCGCGTCCGGGTTTACTTTAACCACTTTCGCTTCTTTGTAAAAATCCATTTCCTGCACATGTTTCGCTGCCGCTTCTGCTCCTTTGAAATTCGGTATCCGGTTGATCAGCGGGAATGGAAAACGCCCCAGCTTCTTTACGGTCAAAGAGTTCCATACTTTATGACGGATTTCATCCTTTGTTCTCATCGCTCTCCTCCTGGCATTCGTGTAGAATTCGTAACTATCTAGACAAAATTGGTGTGAAATTCAAGCAAAACCGCACAGAATCTGTGCGGTTTTACTTATGATCAGCATGCTTCTTCATCTTTTCCAACAATTCCTGCGAATCTTCCGCGGCCGTGAACTCCCCATCCACCAGGGCATAAGGCGACTGTTTGCATTCCTTGCATCTGCTCTGACATTCGTATTCCTTATATATGACGTTCTTCTTACTCAAGAACTGATTATACTCGGACATATTCTCACTTGCTAAAAAACGGTCCAGGTTCTTTTCGCAAAATTCGATTGTGACATTTTTTCGTTTAGAGAATAGTTGATTGATAAATTTCACTGGTAAGACATCCTTTTTATAAATATCCGTTCCTATTGAGTCGGAAAAGACCGCTTGATGTACCGATCAAGAATCAAGTTGCCAAAGGGAATGAAAGCGACGGCGAGGGCACTGAATACCCATTTGGAGTGCCATCTGATTTTTAAAGTTGTATAACCGATGACCAGCACATAGACAACAAAAAAGAAACCGTGCAATGAGCCGGCGACCGTAACGGCTTCCGGAAAACCCGCCATGTATTTCAAGGGCATGGCAATGAATAATAGAATCAATAAAGAGGCGCCTTCAATAAATCCACTCAACCGGAAACGTCCTAACGCTGTTTTAAGCATATATGAAAACCTCTCTCTGGTAATCTGTTTGAACACCTTTATTATATCATTCATAGGACGAGGCATGTATCGGTAAGCATTGGATTTTGCAGTTATAAGGCAACTACTGCCTTTCGCTTCTCAGGAATGTTCTTTCCATTTCCCCCATAAACATAATCATTGCAAAGACTTTCCTTCACAGGAGGCGGAAAACATGAAAATACTTCAGGCGAAACTTGATGACGTGGACCGGGTGGCTGTACTCTTTAATAATTATCGCATGTTTTACAAGCAGCCTTCAGACCTCGAAGCGGCACATCATTATTTAGCTCAACGCTTGTCAAAGGATGAATCCATCATTTTTATTGCCGTCGAGAATGATACCTGCCTCGGCTTCACACAGCTCTACCCTTCATTCTCTTCTGTTTACCTTAAGCCCATCTGGAAGCTGAATGACTTGTATATCGCAGAGCATGCCAGAAATAAGGGGATTGGGCAAAAACTCCTGGAAGCTGTCAGGGAGCATGCCCTCCGGACTGAATCTAAGAATGTCATCCTTGAAACCGATTGGGACAACAAGCATGCCCAGCATTTATATGAGAAAAACGGGTATGAACGGGAAGATCTGGTATATCATTATACACTGCCTCTTTGAGGGGCGGGCCATGTCGAAATGGAAAAAAGCCAGGATCATCATGTCAGGATGAACTGGCTTTTTTCTGAGGGACGGGCTTTCTTTTATATCCATCGTACTCCGTTTGACCTCCTGTTGGCTCCCCTTCTTTCATGTCCACATTTAATCGCGGTCTGCAATTTCATATAGTGATAGAAAATCAGCGCGTCTCTTCCTTCCTTGGTGTGGAAGTCCACATGCGGTTTAACCTGCGCAAGGAATTTCCGGTCACAATGACAGGACGGTCCGTATCGTTCATAGCAATAATCATGCTCCCTGCAGGCTGCGTCAACCTCATTGATGGGTTCTCCCGGTCCGCTGCAGCCGGGACCGCACCATTTGTATTCCGGAAAAATACAAAACTCAGGACTATACTTCTCTCGCATCCTCTTCCTCCTTTCTCGCTGGAACACACATGACGTTTCATTTCTCACACAAAGGGAAATACACTCAATGTAAGAAATAAAAGTTAATGACTATATTGTATGCATGTCTATTCAGTAAGGTTTATCCTCACTGACATAGATGCTTATAAGGAGGAATGAAATATGGCAAACTTTCAATTAAAAGATACGGTACCTGATTTCACACTCCCAACAGTCGCAGGTGAGAAATTCTCATTTAAGGAGCATCAAAAGGAACATGACAGCTGGCATCTGATTGTTTTCTTCAGGGGAGCATGGTGCCCGGTCTGTCAGGAAGAGCTTCGGGAGTTTCAAGCGAATAAAGAGAAATTCGAAGAACAGGGTGTCCATATCCTGGCGGTAGCGAACGATGATTTAGAAGACCTGCAGGAATATGCAAACAAAGAAAACATCACATTCCCGATCATGGCGGACAGGGAACTGGAAGCCATTAAAGCGTTCGATGTTTACTACCATGGGGAGGATGCCCCGTATGAAGATCACGGTGAGCACGGCGAGCCTGCCTACTTCCTTGTAAACGAAAAAGGGGAACTGATGTATCAGCAGCAGCAGACCGGCCCATTCGGACGGCCTCATCCTGATGAACTTCTCAGAACCGTAAAATATATTAAGAAGAACGTGAAATAACCTTCATGATAAAACCGCTTTGACGCAAGAATCAAAGCGGTTTTTTACATATTGCGGAAGCCGATTCTTTGTCCCCTCTGTCCGTTTGTGATAAGTTTCAATAAACACCAACTTATCAAAGGAGGAACTAGTATATGCTCCCTAAAACCCAGCAGCAAATCCAACTCGTTTCCCGCCCTGAGGGAATGCCCGCTGATAGTGATTTTCTTTATAAAGAGGTCGAGGTCCCTCAGCCGTCTCAAGGCGAGGTTCTCATTAAAACGTTATACCTTTCAGTCGACCCCTACATGCGGGGCAGAATGTCCGTTGCTAAATCCTATGTAGAACCATTTGCATTAAATGAAGCACTCTCCGGCGGTGTCGTAGGCGAAGTCATGGATTCAAAATCGGCGCAATTCAAGAAAGGTGATTTCGTCGTAGGCATGCTTCCATGGCAGGAATATTCACTGGCAAACGAAAAAGAAGTACGTTCAGTCAATCCGGATATCGCTCCTCTTTCCACTCATCTGAGTGTACTGGGGTTAACCGGCCTCACTGCCTACTTCGGGCTGCTCGACATCGGTCAGCCCAAGAAAGACGAAACCGTAGTCGTTTCAGGTGCAGCCGGAGCGGTAGGATCCGTTGTGGGCCAGATCGCCAAAATCAAAGGTGCGCGCGTGGTGGGCATCGCAGGGTCTGAGGAAAAAGTGCATTACTTGAAAGAAACCCTTGGATTTGATGAAGCCATCAATTACAAAGAAACCGATGAGCTCTACAGCACACTGAAGGAAGCATGTCCAAACGGGATCGACGTCTATTTTGAAAATGTCGGCGGTGAAATCGGCGATGCTGCCATCAGCCTGCTGAATAAACACGGACGCGTACCGGTATGCGGGGCTATTTCTTCCTATAATAAAACCGACAGAGACCTCGGCCCGCGCGTCCAGACGAAACTGATCAAATCAAGCGCCCTCATGAAAGGATTCGTCGTCAATGATTATAACGACCGATTCAAAGAAGGTGCGACGCAGCTCGGGCAGTGGCTCTCAGAAGGCAAACTTCAATACGAAGAAACCATTACCGAAGGCTTCGGGAATGTCACAGACGCTTTCCTCGGCTTGTTCCAAGGTAAAAACCTCGGTAAGCAGCTCGTGAAAGTGGCAGAGCCGTCAAAATGATTTGAATGAAGGACAGTCCAAATGGGGCTGTCTTTTTTTATGGCACATTGACATGTTTTTTCTTATCTCTCATCGGGAATTGAACGGATATACGATTCACCAAGGAGGAATGTACATGAAGAACTATCAATTATATATAAATGGACAATTCACCAATGGAGCATCCGGTGAAACAATAGATGTAATCAATCCTGCTACGGAAGAAGTCATTTCGACCATCCAGAAGGCTTCCGAAGAGGATGTGAATTCAGCAGTGGAAGCTGCCCACTCCGCATTTCTTTCATGGGAAAAGGTTCCTTCTAAAGAAAGAGCCTCTTATCTATATAAAATTGCGGATAAGCTTGAAGAGCGTAAAGACCGTTTTGTTCAGATGCTGACCGAGGAAAATGGGAAGACGCTTGAAGCCTCAGAAGGAGAAATCGATGTTGCCATCGAGTACTTCCGCTACATGGCAGGCTGGGCACTCCGCTATGAAGGAGAAATTCTTGAAAGCGAACGTTCAAATGAAAATATCCTTGTTTATAAAAAGCCGATCGGGGTCGTCACCGGGATCGTTCCATGGAATTTCCCGATGTTCATTTTGGCAAGAAAGCTTGCACCTGCCATCGTAACAGGCTGCACTGTCGTATTGAAGCCCAGCCAGTATACCCCGAACACAGCGTGCGAGTTTGCAAAGATTATAGAAGAAGTGAAGCTTCCTAAAGGAGTCTTTAACCTTGTGACAGGAAAAGGGTCTGATATCGGAAATCCATTATCCGGCCATCCAAAAGTCCGTATGGTCTCCATGACAGGCAGCTACCCTGCCGGTTCAAAGGTAATGGAAGCTGCTTCAAAGTCGATCACCAAAGTAAACCTGGAACTCGGCGGCAAAGCACCTGCCATCGTAACGAAGCATGCAGACATTGACCTTGCAGTCGAAAAGATCAAAACTTCCCGAATCACGAATTCAGGCCAGGCCTGTACGAATGCGGAAAGGGTCTATGTCCATGAAAGCGTGGCAGTAGAATTTATCGGTAAAATCACGGAAGCCTTCAAGAACACGAGTGTCGGAGATCCAACCAACAAGGACAATGAAATTGGTCCCCTTGTCAATAAAGACCGGCTTGAGACAGTCACGGAGATGGTCGATAATGCTGTTGAAAATGGAGCAAAAATCCTCACAGGAGGCAAACCGCTCGACGCCGAACAAGGATTTTACTATGAGCCTGCCATTCTTGTAGACGTCAAGCAGGACATGGAAATCATACAAGAGGAAATTTTCGGACCGGTCCTGCCGATCATGACGTATAAAGACTTTGATGAAGTGATTGAGCTTGCAAACGACACAGAGTACGGCCTCTCCTCCTCCATCTTCAGTGAAAATCTTCACGAAATCATGAGGGCTGCCAATGAGCTGCGATATGGAGAGACCTTCGTCAACCGCGAGAACTTCGAAGCCATCAATGGTTTCCATGCCGGACGCGCCCAATCAGGCATCGGCGGAGCAGATGGTAAGCACGGTCTGAATGAATACCTGGAAACTCACGTAGTATACTTGGAATATGATGAAGACTATAAAGGATAAACAAATAGGCCCGTCCCCCGATGTGATAAGCATCGGGGGACGGGCCTTTAAAAAGTCATCGCACTAAAAAAAGCCCCATCACCAGACAGGACTCTTTTAAAACCGTTCGTTTGAGTTATTAAGATACAATAAAGAAATTAGCCATAGCGATGAGAAGAAGGATGATGACAATACCGGAGCTCATCCAAAGAATATCACTGAAGTCCATTTTCATTTCTGTAACCTTATCATTTTTTAACATGCCATTTCACTCCCTTGATGATTTTCGATGAATCCAATGACTTTGAAGTCTGATAGATCAACTTTCGAATTGGCGGCTGCCGAGCAGTGGGAACATTTTATCTTCTGTATATTCATCGGAGTACGGAATTCAGTTTCACAGTGATTACACTCCAAGATATGTAGATCCTGGTCGTTACCTTTACGATCAAATTGAATACGTTCTCTTCCTCGATTAATGTAGCTCACTTTATATTCTCTCCCGTCAAGTTTGATTTAGTACATATATACCCGGTGTTACGTCTGTAAAACATTTTTAATCTTTTTTTCTAAAAAAACTCAGTCTTTAAGCACATTATTTTAGGGAGTTTGTCTTATTCCAGGAAACTTTTTCATATAGTAGTAGTCATTATGTTACAATTTTTACAAGACAGAGAGAAGGAGTGGAGTTCATGACCCATCCAGCAGGATTTTGGTTGCGGTTCGGAGCAAATATATTGGATTGGATAATCATCAACCTTCCATTGATCATCATAACCGGACTGATTACAGGTGAATTTTCAGAAGAAAATACCTTTGTTTCATCCATCACTTTTCTTTATGTCCTGATTACTCCAATTCTTTGGAAGGGATATGTAGTGGGCAAACGCATCGCCGGTATCCGGATAGTAAAGAAGGACGGCAGTAACGTGCATATCGGAAACATGCTGATGAGGACCATCGTGTCAGGAATCGCTTATGCCCTCACCTTGGGTATCGGCCTTATCGTCAGTGCCTTCATGGTCGGTTTGCGTGAAGATAAACGGGCGATCCATGATTTTATCGCGGGAACATATGTGACGCATGCAAAGCCTGATGAGATGGAGCCGCTTCACTGATTTAATAACCAACCAGCCTTAAGCAGCATAAGGCTGGTTGGTTTAATTTATAATCTCTTTTCCATAAAGTGCTGACGTGAACCCTTAGGAAAACCTTCAAGCACCCCGAATTCGCGGTAACCCAGCTTTTTGTAAAAATCAGGCGCCTGGAAGCTAAATGTGTCCAAAACAGCCAAATAACAGCCCTTTCCTCTTGCATAGTCTTCTAGCCGTTCAATCAGCTTGACACCGTATCCTTCTTTTCGATATTCCTCGGCTACCCAGAGATAATCGATGTGAAGATGATGCCAAAAAGTCTCCCCCACCACTCCTCCGACAATTTCATCATGGTCATCCCGTATCACAAAACTGACCTTCTCCAAAGGAGTCTTCACCTTCTCATCAATTGAACTCATATTATACTCGATCAACTTTTTCCTTATGTAATCACTGTCTTCCTGTACCCACTGCTGTGTCATTTTCATAAATTTTCCCCTCCTTATCTTATTATTCTAGTATACCGTTTTCACTTTTCAATTAAGTTATGATTAATAATGTTGTTGATTTAGTTTTGGTCCCAGCCTCCTTATTGTTTAGGAACTTCATATTCCCTAACGCCTTGTTGTTGAATCCCCTCTAACCCATGCCAGTCATATTAATCATTTTTATACATAGATTGTTATACCCCTTGAATCCGCAATTCAATTGATCCTAGACAATATCTACCTTTTTTGAAGAAATCACGCCAATTCATTTTAGTCAGGTTTAAGGAAGAATAATTAAAGGAATTACCCATAACACCTTTATCTATTAACATATGTTCGGTTAGGAGGTACATGATGAAATATGCAGGTATTGGTTTAGTAGTGTTAGCCGCTATATGCTGGGGCATTAGCGGGGGGATTGCCGATGTTTTAATGAACAAGGGCTGGGATCCGATTGTGATTTCATTTTACCGGGGGGCCGTTGGCTTTATATGTTTTTTTGTGTGGTTTCTCCTTCGGTTTAGACAAAATAGGGTCACCTCTCCCCGTTTATTTATATGGGCTCTGATTGCGGGTGTGGGCGTTGCCGGGAATTTCACTTTTTATTTTCTAAGTATCGAGGCCTCTAGCGTTGCTGTGGCCGCTACGTTAATGTACACCGCACCTGTATTCGTTCTTTTAATCTCTTTTTTATTACGGATAGAACATTCTACCTGGTTTAAGTGGGGCTGCATTGCCGGTGTTCTATTGGGGATTATTCTGCTTACAGGTGCCTACAACACTGAGTCAATTTCAGTGAGTTTTTGGGGGATGGCCGCAGGGCTTGCTGCCGGTCTTTCTTATGCTTTGTTTATATTCGGGTTTAAAAATGCGTCTTCTATCGGAAAGCCGCCAATCACGTTAACCATTGCTTTTTTTTCATTTTGTCTCCTCCTTTTTCTCTTTTCGGATAAAGGCGAAGCAGCAGATGTATTGGTATCAAATGATATAGGATTGTTTTTACTTCTGGGGATACTCGGGGCCGGACTATCATTTACATTGTACGTGATTGGAATACGTTGGACTACTCCGTCAAATGCTTCTATGGTCGCTATGGTAGAGCCGGTAACAGCTTCATTATTTGGGGTTTTGGTTATCGGGGATCACTTGACAGCCATTCAAATCTTTGGCATTGCGGTCATCCTGGTTACGATCACCGTGCTTAGTGTGAAGCAGTCCGAGTGAGAAAGTTCACCTCATCAAAACGGATTTAATTGATCTAATTTCTTTTTGTAAAACGGCATGATCTAAGTAAAAAAAGAACCACCAAAGGAAAAACGGGAGCCTAAACCGGGGGGTTTTTTCTCTCCTCTCATTCTTACAAGCACCACCCTCCGCTCTTTGCATACCTTGTAAACAGGAGGTGTGTGCCGTGCTTTCACGTATAAAATGGTTGTCCTTTTCGATTGAATTATTTCTCGCGGTCCCGGTCTTTGGAAATATTGCGGGTGACGCAATTCCGTTTCTCCTTTGTCTAGTGGCGGTCTGGCATGCTTGTGTGTTGTATGTTTCAAAATCAGAAGATCAGCCGATTCTCGGAAGTGCGCTTGGAATACTTGCCTCATTCCTCAATTTCTTCCCGATCATCCGGTTGATTGCTCACGCGATTACTGCCATTGTACTTATTTTTGAAATTCAGAAAGCTCCCGGGATGGAATGATCAGTTCTCCCACAGCGAAAAGGATGCTCCTTTCCCCCGGAGCATCCTTTTTATTTATTTCATATCATATTTATAACAAACCATGACAACCTTCTTCTCGAACCCTTCCTGGGTGTAGAGCTTCACTGCTTTATCATTTTCTCCATTCACAGAAATCATGGCTTTTTCCATGCCGTCCTCCTTCCCGAAACGCAGCCCTTCCCTTAACAGCAGCCTTCCGAGCCCTTTCCCCTGCTGATCCGGTTTGACTGCCAATAGGCCGATGAAGGTTTTCCATTCCCCTTCATCCCACTCCTTCTCAACGTTCAATATCGCTGCCGGAACATCATTGCGGAAGAGAATTTTCATTCCCCCGGGTAGATGCCCCTCATGATCCTTCATTTCCCTGACCTGCCCGGCAGTAATCGGTGTTTCGGCACCTGCTAATTGAGAGAACGCAGCATTCCTCACTTCACACCATATTTCTTCATCACGGTCGAAGACAAGGTCTTCCAGCCTGTATCCCGCTGGAACATCCACTCGAGGTACATCCTGTGCCTGCCGTTCAAGTAAATAAGATATTCTCTCAATATCAAAACCTAATTCCTCCATTATTTTTCTTACAGCCGTATTCTTTTCGTCGATAAATGTAAAGACTTTATCTACATCTTCCCCATGACCTTTTATCTTTTCCCACAGAAGATTATACGCCTCTAACGTAAGGATCGTACTGTGGAATATCCTGAAGCGTGCCCTGTTTCCTTTGAGGAAATATTCACTTCGATAAAGTGAAACCGCACCGGCAATCCTGTCTTCTTCTATCAGAAGATAGGTTGGATTCTCTCCTTCATCGACCTTAAAATCCTCCAGCTGGTCCTCATATAGATAAGAATCATCCACTTCTTGCCGGTGTTTACGGCAATACTCCAGGAAGTCTTTCCTCGTTTCTTCTGTTAAGCGCTCTACTCTCATCGCTTTTTCCCCCGTCATCAAAATCATTTTAAAGGCGTTCAGTGCCTCTTTTAAAATTGCCTGTAATCTTTGCCATCACTAATTGCCGCTCTTTTTCGCTTTCAGCCGTTTTCACTTTCTCCAAAAATCGGTCAGCGTCCTTCCCCTTCAGGACTTTCACTTGCCTGTTTTCATAATCTATACACACAACGCCGCTTTTTGTGACAGAATACTGAAACGGGGGTTCACCCAGACGGTTTCTCTTATCGATCCTCCCCATATTCACGCTCCTTCCGCTGAAACACAGTCTATGAATATAATTCAACAAAATGAATGATTAACCTTTTCGAATCAGACAAAAAAGCAGTCCGGCCCGGGACTCATTCCCCAGGTCGAACTGCTTTTTTCGTATATTCACTACTGAAGGACCCCGCCAGCATTTACATATCTAGCATTGAATTCCTGCAGAAACTGATTTGTTACCGCAGCGTCATGGATGATCAGCATGTTTTCATCATTGATGTTGTTCCCATTTTCGCTCCAGTTCGTGGAACCCACGATGACGGTCGGATCACTGGCCGTGTCCGCATCGATGATCATCGTTTTGGCATGGAGCTTTCTGCTTTCATTAGCCTGATAGACCGGAGCCGGGTTCGCCCAGCGGATATTCGGGTTGTTTTCGCTCGTCTGGGATGCCGTTCTGCCGGTCATCTCGATACTTGCAGACCACCATTGATTCCAGAAGCTTGCATCGAATAATCCTTTTACATCAAAGCCTGTCAAACTTCCCTGATTATCGGCATAGCTCCCTTCCCACTTGTTCTTCAACTCATCAACCAACGTCTGATCGCTCCAGGCGAAAATCGTGAAATAAGCATTCTCATCCGCTTCTGTTCTCACAAGTTCAGCCATGCGTCCGACTGCATCATCACCTGATGAAAAATAGACCTCGACCTCTTTCCCGCCAATCGTCACCGAGTGAGGAGTGTTATCGATCTTGCGCGTACTGAAGTTCGAAACCGTATTATCAGGTGTTGTCGTTTCACTACCCCACATTTCTTCAAACTCCGTCTCATAGATGGAAGCAAGCTCAGGTGAATGAACTTCGACGACATGCTGCTGATTTCCGTCAAGAACTCCCTGGTTCATGTTCTCTTCAGATCCGTAAAGCCCTGTAACGGTAAAATTCCAACTGCCTGTGAATACCCAGGTATCATCCACCACTGCAAATTTATTGTGCATCTGATTTCCTGGTGAGTAGTAGCTGCCTGGTGCTTTCTCTTCGCCTTCAACGAAAAGGTGACCTGTCGTCTCCGTGTTCCCCACCATCACTGTACGCTGCGGGAAATCAGTGAAGCTTGCAGGCAGATTGTATGTTGAACGCTTCGCTGCGTCCTCGACGGCAAACATCGGGGAATCTGATAGAATATGAGCATCGTCTGCCGTCCCTGCAATGGTATCTTTTCCGCGGACAAGCTTCTCTAAATAGAGTCTCATTGTTTCGTAGCGTTCAGCATAATGCGGGTCGGCCCCGTCTTTCGCATCGGCAAGGATCCGTACATCCACTCCTTGAGCCGCTTTTTCCATCAGCGTATCAACCACACGCGGCAAATTGATTTCATATGTAGCAAAATCAATCGACGTCGTTGCTTCATTCAAACGTTCAATCAACTGGTTTTCCAGGTTCACATTGTAGTTTGCTTCATTACCTGCAGAAGCATATTGAGTCGAAGCACTTTTGTTAAAAAAGACATTGATTGCGCCAGGTGCCTCGCTTACATTCGTAAGAGATTCACTGCCGCTGCCGGAAGGAGGGGCCGACTGGGAATTAGTGGCTTTCGGTGTCCCGTATCCGCCTTCGTAGGCAGCAGTTGCCGTACCCCAGCTGGCTGCGCTCGTACCGGCAGCTGCACTGTCACTTCTCTCCATCGTCGCCTTTGTCGCATTGTCACCCGCATACCAGCTGTCCACTTCATCAACGATCGCGCCGGAAGCATCCTTCAAGTAGAGCACTTCATTCGAATTACCAAGGCTGCCTGTATAAATCTGGTCCGCTGTCACGCCTGAAATCGTGCTGTCACTTGTTCTTTCTAAAAGAAAATAGCCGTTTGCCGCCACCGATCCGCTTAACTGAATAGCCGGTGACCCGTCCTGAGCTTCAAGGGTCCATCCATCAAGCGACAAGCTGGATGAAGATCCGTTATACAATTCAATCCACTCATCGTTATATGAAGCAGTCGTCCCCATCCAGGCCACTTCATTGATAACGGCGGTATTAGAGGCTGCCGTAACTTCCTTACCATTCATGCCGCTTTGTGGAACAAGTCCTCCCACAAGCAATAACACTGTACTGAATACTGACAAAGAAACCTTTTTCATGCTCATACCCTTTCCCCTTTCAAAATTAAATGACAAATATAAAAAATAGATTACAGTACAAGTATATTTTGTCTTATTTTGTAGAGTAATAGGCTGAAGGGTGTTATTATTCTTACTATTTTGTAAATGCAGTATTGAGTTTGTAAATTGATATTACTATACTCCCAGGGTATTTCCTTATATTTCATAGATAATATTACTCAATGGCATGAGACCAACCAATGTGCCTTCAGGAATAAAGTCTCGTTTTAATCAAAAAATAAAAATTTATTCGTGTGCACGTGGTTAACAGCAGGAGATTTTACCACCTTTGAATGGGATATGGAGATCGTAAGGGGAGAAATTATCTGTTAAAGAGAGTTTCGAGAAGGGAGAGAGGAGATAAACGTGATTATATGTGCGATATTTCGAATATATGTGCGAAATCTCAGATATATGTGCGAACCACCGATTATTCGACAAAAGACAACACCACCTGCACAAGCTGGGTGTGATTTTTATTTGACTATTTCCTAGTGACTGCACCCTCATTTCACAAAACTCCCATCGCACATAAAAAAACCCAAAAGCATCAGCTCCCGGGTCGTCATTTCACTAAATCGTGTTTAAATGCATAGATCACAGCCTGCGTGCGGTCCTGCACACCAAGCTTGGATAAAATATTGCTTACATGAGTCTTCACTGTCTTCAACGCGATGAACAGTTCATCCGCTATTTCCTGATTTGTCTTCCCCTGAGTCATCAGCAGCAGGATTTCAAGCTCGCGGTTGGTCAGCTCTTCGTGAGGCTCGGAAACATTCCGCTGCCTCATCCTGGTCATCATCTTTCCTGTCACTTCAGGCTCGAGGATGGATTGACCGTGATGGGTTTTTCTGACGGCGTCGGCTATTTCACTGGCTTTGGAGGTTTTCAGCATATAGCTGACCGCACCCGCTTCGAGGGCAGGGTAGACTTTGTCGTCATCCAGGAAGCTGGTGACGATGATGATCTTTGCCTCAGGCCACTTTTCCACGATCTCCTTCGTCGCCTGGATCCCGTCCATTTCCTTCATTACAAGGTCCATGAGGATGATATCCGGACGCAGTTCGAGCGCCAGCTTCACGCCTTCTTTCCCATCAGACGCTTCCCCCACCACTTCGATATCAGACTGCGCTGACAGATAAGACGATACTCCGATCCGCACCATTTCATGATCATCTACAAATACGACTTTAATCATTTTCTTCACCTACATTCTCTACAACCGGCACTTTTACCTCTAGGCGTGTGCCTTTATTCGGGATACTGATAACTTTACATGTTCCGCCTATTTCAATGGCTCTTTCTTTCATATTCTGAAGTCCGTATGAACTCGTTGCTTTCGACTCGTTGACATCAAAGCCCTGCCCGTCGTCGACTACACGCAAAATAATGATCGATTCCCTTTTGATCAGCAGCACTTCAAGTGACGAGGCTTTTGCATGCCTGAGTGTATTTGACACAGATTCCTGCAGGATTCTGAAGAGGTGATCTTCGACTCCCTTGTCGAGCTTCATGTCTTCGATCTTCCACTGAATTTCCAGAGGGACCTTTTGTGATAATTCGACCAGGAGCTCCTTCATTCCTTCTTGAAGGTTTTTCCCTTTTAACGCAACCGGGCGCAAATGAAGCAGGAGCGCTCTCATTTCGAGCTGTGACTGATGAATCATCTGCTCCACCATCTTGAGCTGTTTCTCTTCCTGCGGCGTTCGTGTCGATGACGGCGTTTCGGTGATGGCTGACATGAGCATGGATGCCGCGAACAGCTGCTGACTGACGGAATCGTGAAGCTCCCTGGCTAAACGGTTACGCTCCTGGGACACGATTTCCTGAATCCTTTTTTCCTGTTCTTCCGCTTTTTCATTGGCCAGCTTCTGTGAGTATCTCGCCTGGTCGGCAAGGTGCTTTCCTAATGTGTCTACCTTTTTCCAGATGTGCTGAAGTTCTGTAACCGATGACTCTGCGGGTGTGAACGTCCTGCCCTGTTCCACATGCAGGAGTGCATCTTCAATTTCATGGAGCTGCTTTTTGTGAATCCAGCCAGACCTGAATCCGAAGACCATTCCTAAAATAATGCTGACCAGCACGATGAATCCGATGCCCGGAATATCCATTACTTCAACTTCCCACAGCAATGACCAGTCATCAAGGGGATACAGGTAGAAGAATGAGACAGACAACACAATCAGAACGCTGAGTGAAAAAAGCAATCCAGCTGCAAGCTGCTTCCCGACTGTACTCATATTCTCTTCACCTCTAAATCTCCAATCCAGAGGGAAGTCACTATTTTCACCCGCTGGACGGCTGTCTCGTAGCCGGGTGTCTGATAGTAGAGGGATTGGTTGATCGCTTTCGGTTCCACTTTTTCAAAAATGCCAATGGAACCCGCCAGCACTGAGTGGTGTATGCTTACTTCCACATCATACGGGACAAGGATTTCCACATTCCCTAGGATATTGCGGACCGATACGACCGAGGTTCCTTTCGGAAGGACCGTATTCCCCATATCAATGACCGAATCACCGATGATCCCCTGAATGTTGATGTCATTCCATTCAAATACATCCTCAGGTGTGCGCTTAGTACCGAACCATTCATTTTGAAGGGCTGATTTTTTCATGATCAGCGGTTCCTGTGATTGAGTGAACGTTTCCTTGATGGACGGTGCTATATATTTAGGATGTTTTTTCGAATCGGCAAAGCGCATGATAATAAAAATTAAGATGGCAAAAAGCAAAAATTTGAAGGCCACTGTATTAAAAATATTGATTCCTAAACTGATGACCCCGAACCAGAACAGGATCTTTCCTGATTTCTTATGAATATTCTTGCGGCCGAAATAAATAGCGAAAGCCGCGATAAAAAGAAAGACCAGAACCCCCCCGTCATAAAAGGAGACTTCCAAAAGGATAAGTAATGTTCCGATGAGTATGATCCAGCTGATTCCGTCTGAACGCAATCGATTAAGCAAAGGGGGTTCCTCCTTTCGTGAGTTATGTATTCATCGTTCCCCTGGCAGTATGAAAGAGGGTGAGCCCTTGATCAGGCTCCCCCTTTTTACTGTTAATAGAATACCATGTTTTAGGAAGGAATGGCTTCTGTTTGTTCTTTTTTCATTTCTTTTTCTAATGTTGCGATTTTCGCGTCGATTGTGTTGCGGTAGTAAGATGAATTGACGCCGTGCTCCAGCTGATCTAAGTATGTTTCGATTTCATCAAACTTGGAGAATGATTCGTTGTTGTAGCCTGTTGAAGATTCCAGGACGCTGTTCATCTTATTATGTGCCCGTGCAATGTTTTCTCTTCCCATGAGCTCCATTCTCTTGATGTACATATCCTTCAGCTTGTGCTTCATTTCTTCGTACTTTCTTTCCAGTTCATCAAGCTCTTTCACCGCTTTCCCCTTGAGGTCCGCGATGCGTTCTGAGCGCTCTTCGTAGTATTTCTGTTCCTGAAGGGCAAATTCATAAAGCTCTGTTTCGTTTGCCTTTGAAGCCACTTCTGCCTGGGATTTTCTTTTTTCGGCAAGTTTTGCTGCCTGCTGGTATTCTTTTGTAAATTCTTCTTTTAGAAGGTATTGTCTTTCTACCAGCTTTCTTACTTTTTCTACTTCTTGCTCGCATTGTCTCAGGTAATGGTTCAGGACTGCGATTGGGTTTTTCTTCTCTTTTTTATCTAATGCTTCGTGCAGGTCGGACATGACTGTGTTTTTGATTCTTTGGAATAAGTTTGTCATTTTATTTTCTCTCCTTTTGATTGTTGTGAATAACTTTGAATACCGCTTTTGATTTCCGTGCAAGACTTCGCTTTCCGCGGGTAGCTCGTGAGCCTCCTCGGCAAGCCTGCGGGGTCTCACATTAGCTACTTTTCCCGCAGGAGTCTTCGTCTTGCACTCCAATCAACGCTGGATAGACCTTAAAATCCTTAAGACATTCAACACTTTTTGTCTAAAGATAAAAATTCACTCTGAAACCTAGTTCTTCAACTGTGACCATTCTCTTTCGAAGTTGGTGAATGGGTCGTTTGATTTTTGTTCGATGATGATGTCTTCTTTTTTCCAGTTTTTATAGATTACGTAGAGGACGTACAGTGCGACTAGACCGATGATGGCTGGAAAGTTTGATACGGTGGCGTTGAATGCCGCCAGGCCGATCAGGGCCCAGATGACCTTTTTGAATGTCGAGTCTGTTTTTAGGAACGCCTTGACGCTGTAATACATGATTACCAGGGAGATCGCGAGCCCCACGATTGGTCCTAAATTGGCAAGCAGCACGATCGCTGCGATCCCTCCCGCTAAGAGCAGTCCAAATTTTTTCATATGGTGTTGCCTCCTTTCTTCTTCATGTCTCTATCCTATCTATTTTCCGGATTTCCCATAACGAGCTCTGGCTTTATTTTTAACTAAGACCTGAGGCTTAGCGGGAGTAAGTCTACACAAAAAAGCCCGTCCCTACTGCATTAATGCAGTGAGGGACGGGCCTTCGACTTAGTTTGTCAGTTCAAGGAATTCATCTACATCCGCGATGCAGAGCTTGATGCCTTTTTCCCAGAATGCTTCCTGGGTGATGTCTTCCCCGAGGTGCTTCATGGCGAGATCTTCGACGTTCATGATGGCTGTGTCGCGAAGCAGGGCCATGTACTTTTCTTCATAATTCTCACCAGACTCGAGGGCCTTGGCGTAAATACTTAAAGAGAAAAGATAGCCGAAGGTGTACGGGAAGTTATAGAATGGTACACCCGTGATATAAAAATGCAGCTTGGATGCCCAGAAACGCGGATGGCCTTCTCCGAGCGAGTCGGAGAATGCTTCTTTCTGCGCTTCGACCATTAATTCGTTCAGCTTATCAGCGGAAACGATTCCTTTTTTACGCTCTTCATAAAAACGGGTCTCAAATAGGAAACGGGCATGGATATTCATGAAGAACGCCACGCTTCGCTGCAGTTTGTCTTCGACAAGGGCGATTTTTTCTTCCTTCGTTTGTGCTTCCTTAACCGCTGCATCTGCAACGATCATTTCAGCGAAAGTGGATGCCGTTTCCGCCACGTTCATTGCATAATTGCGGTTGAGCGTGTGCATCGGACGCAATGCGTAGGAGTGGAACGCGTGTCCTAATTCATGTGCAAGCGTTGATACATTTGACATGCTGCCTGAATACGTCATGAATATCCGTGATTGGTCACTCATCGGGAATGACGTACAGAACCCTCCAGGACGTTTGCCGGCACGGTCTTCAGCTTCAATCCAATTGTCTTCGAATGCTTTTTCGGCAAAGCCGGCCATTTCCTCTCCGAAGCGTGAAAATTGCTTTAAAATGAAACGGGCTCCTTCATCGTAAGTCATTGTGCTCGTCGACTCGGCAACAGGTGCATCCTGGTCGAACCAATCGAGCTTCTCTTTTCCCAGCAGCTCGGCTTTCCGATTAAGGTACTTCACAAAAGGATCTTTGTTTTGCGAAATGGCCCCCCACATCGCATCGAGTGTTTCCTGCTTCATGCGGTTGTACTCGAGGGGTTCTTTCATGATGTCATCCCAGCCGCGCTTTTTATAGACACTCAAACGGAAGCCGGCTAAATGATTAAGCGTTTTTGCAAATAGTTCTTCGTTCTGCTTCCAAGCATTTTCTAATTTATCGAAGATTTCTTTTCGGGTTTTCTTATCCGGGCTTGACAACAGATTGTTCGCCTGTCCTACTGACAGCTTTTTGCCGTCATGTGAAATCTCCATGGAGCCGACGATCGTATCATACATCTGGCCCCAGCCGTGGTAACCATCAACTGCAAGCGCACCGATCAATGCCTCTTCCGTGCTTGATAATTTGTCTTTCGCCTTTTGTCTCCACTCATTCAGTACAAAGCTGATTTCATTTAACTGTTCGTGCTGAAGCAGTTCATCCCATACTTCTTCCGAGCTGTCAGAGAGCTGCTGTTGAAATCTGGTAAATACGGACGAGAAGTCCGCACTGATGCTCGTAATTTCCCCTCTCAGCTCATCCGCTTTCCGGTCGTGCATATTCTGCGCTTCCAGACAGCTGACAAATGCTCCCGCTTGCCGCAGATACAGCATTACTTCTTTGGCCTGTTCAATCAAATCCCATACCAGATCCGCATCTCTGCCTGATTGCGGCGGGTGAAATGCGAATGCATTCTCTTCAAAGTGTGTTTTCTTTTCTTTCAGTGTTTCAAGGTGTTCCCGGAATTCCTTGGACTCACTTCCGCCTTGGAAAAATACATCTAAATCCCATACATCTGAATATGTAGTGTTCATAATTGCCCCCTAATGTTTATCTATATACCTATCTTAGTATAATTCTCGATTTACCTGTTGAATCCTTCTACAATTTTACAGATATTTCGACTCTCTAAGAAAAGATTACCTTCCTGTATTTGGTGGAATAGTATTTAAAATGATCTTCTAATACCGCAGTTGATTTCCGTGCAAGACTTCGCTTTCCGCGGGTAGCCCGTGAGCCTCCTCAGTCGTTCCTCCCTGCGGGAAGAAAAGCGGAGGGGCTTTGTTCAGAGGCGGGTGGCATAAGGCGAAGCGGCCACGAAGGCGTTCTTTGCCTTCTTGGACGGTTTGACTTATGACATGTGCCTCTAAGCCCCAGAGCTGGACAAGTCTCACATTAGCTACTTTTCCCGCAGGAGTCTTCGTCTTGCACTCCAATCAACTGCTAGAAAAGTTTTATACAACAACTAGCTTTAACAGAGCTTTAAAAAAAGGACTTGAAGGCCATTATAAAAATTCCTTTTATTCTCTAACCCCAAATATTCAAGTCAGGAGGATTCCCTTTGAAGAGATTATTACTAAACATTTCAGCTTTTGCACTGGTGATTCTTATGAACACACTTGCTGTCACATTGCCACTTAATGATCAATCGACTTCGGAGATCAGCAATAGATTGGACATTCTATTGACACCGGCCGGTTATGTCTTCTCGATTTGGAGTTTGATTTATCTGCTGCTGGCAATGTGGATTATTCGGCAGTTTCCGAAAAGCCGCCGAAATCTCCCCCTTTATCTAAATACAAGCGGGCTGTTTATACTGAGCTGTCTGCTGAATTCCGGCTGGATTCTTGTCTGGCATTACAATTTCTTTCTGGTTTCGGTCTTTGTCATGATCGGTTTGTTTCTGACCCTCGTCGCTCTTTATAGGGCAGTTAAACATACAGGGCCCACTCTTCTGGATATCGCACCATTTTCAATTTACATGGGATGGATCTCCATCGCGATGATCGTCAATGTCCTCTATTACTTCACAGACATCGGCTTGATCGGTGAAGGAAGTGCAGGGTTTTACTGGTCACTCGCCGGTTTGCTGTTCGCGGCTGTTCTTGCCATCGGGGTAAGAATCGCCCAAAAAGATTGGCTGTACCCGCTTGTCTTTGTTTGGGCTTTTATCGGAATCGGCATAAAAAATGCAGGAGAACACCAGACATTCGCTTACACAGCTTACATCCTTGCCCTCATCATCCTGCTCGCCGCCCTCTTTTACCGGAAGGCCCGTCCCTCAGTGCGTTAAAGCGATAACAGGGCGAGCCTTACGAGAGGTATAGAATCACCGCTTCTGACTGACATTAAGTTGGAGGGGGTGTTTTTATATGAGAAATGATCAAAGCCGTGGTAAGAATCAGGCGGCTTCTGGAACCGACATTGATGAGGTGAAGAAGCTGAACAGTGAGTCCGGCTTGACCTATAATCAGGTGAAGCAGCTTCTTGGCAAGCAGTACTTCAATAAAAAATGATGGAAGTCCTGGTTCCTATTTTTCAACTGACCGACAAATGCTGTTTTATAACGAATAAAAGCGCCGACCTGAAAAGTCGACGCTTTTTCTGTGGATGTATTCCTATCCTCTTATTTTTCTTTCCCTTCCTCACTCTTTTCACGCTGCACCGCAAGCTTTTTATTTATTTTTTTCAATTCCTTGCAGCGCTGGCTAAGACTTACCACGACATCTCCTTGTTCTATTTTAGGAGAAGCACCTTCCGTGAAGAATTCGATTCTGCCTGAAGGCTTGAGGGCGAATAATAACAGGGTATGTTCATCACGTTCTTTGATATAGGACTCGAAGCTGTATTTTTCGGTGATGTTTGTCTTCCTGAACACATCTCCTCTTTCAACCCTTTTATTCAATTCTTCCCAAGTCACATTTTCCTGGAAGAGAATCCGTCCGCCTATCGTATGGACCATATCTTCCAGGTCCACTTCACCCTGGCTGCGCAGGCTTAACTGGAAGAGGTTATTCCTTCCGATTTCAGGAACGAACGTTGTACAGACAAGAGCATTATATGAATCCAGTTCGGTTGCAGCAATCATGTATTCATAAGGCGTCAAATCCAGATAGTACTCTGTCTGCTCCGAAAGAATTTCTCCTTTGTAAAAAGGAACCCCAGCCTTCCGCGCCTGAATCAGCCGCTGCCAGGATGAATCAGCAATCAGTACTGTTATTTTCAATTCCTGAAGTGTTTTCGCCAACTCTGTGCTGAAGCTGCTGCCGCCGACAATGACGACACCCGGACGCTCATCGATTGCAAGATCCAGCTTCTTCGCCAGCCATTTGATCGAGAAACCATGTGCTACTACCGTAGAGAACACAAGCGCAAAGGTCAGCGATGTGAGAATCGAAGCGTCTTCGAATCCTTTTTCCAGAAGCACTGATGCAAAGTAACTCGATACCGTCAACGCAACAATTCCCCGAGGGGCGATCCACCCGACGAGAAGTTTTTCCTTATTCGAAAGATCTGTCCCGATTGTCGACAGCCAGATCGATAATGGTCTGACAATGAATAACATTAGCAAAACAAAAGCGATAATATTCCAGTTGAATATCTTGAATAACACTTCTAGTGATAACGATGCTGTCAACATCACGAAGATAGCCGAAATCAAAAGGACTGAAATATTTTCTTTAAAGTGACGCATATCATCAATTGAGGAAATATGCATATTCGCCAGGGTCATCCCCATCACGGTAACGGCAAGCAGACCGGTCTCATGCATGATCTGATCTGATATGGCAAAGCTGGCGAGTACCAGTACAAATACGACAGGTGATTTTAAAAATTCAGGAACGTGTCCCTTTTCAAAAATAAAACCGGTAAATCGGCCAAACAGCCATCCTAATACACCAGCAAAAATGGATGCTGCGAAAAACAACAGAAGCGACATCGCATTCACATCTTCACTCATTAGGAAATTTATGATTTCAAAAGCGAATAAAGCAAGAAGCGCCCCAAACGGGTCAACTACAATACCTTCCCACTTCAGTATGGCGGCCGGTCGAGGTTTAAGCTTTGCCTGTCTAAGTAGCGGCAAAATAACGGTAGGACCTGTTACAATGAACAGCCCTCCGATGACAAAAGCAACCGCCCAGGACAGACCGGCAACGAAGTGAGCACCAAGCGAACCGAGAATCCAGGCAAGGAAAGCACCTATGGTGACAATCCTGAAGACTGGCTTACCAAGTCCTCTCACTTCGCGGAAATCCAGGTTCAAGCTCCCCTCGAATAAAATAATGGCAACTGCCAGTGAAACAATTGGTTTAAACATTTCACCGAAATCGTCTTTTGGATCGATCACCCCTAATATCGGGCCCACCAACAGGCCTGCGAGGGACATGACGACGATAGCTGGCATCTTAAACCTCCAGGCCACCCATTGTGAAGCAATACCCAGCACGCCTACCAGCATTAAATTAAATAATATTGAATCAATCATCGCGTTCTCCTTTGATGTAAAAGTAATATACTCTGCTTATATAATTGCATTATGCTTATGGAACATGATAATCGGAAAGGACGATGGTTGCAAAAGATAAGGGACCTCAATCTGTTTTAGTTTACATTTTCACGAGCGATTTTAACCAAATAGTCGTTTCCAATTCCCTGCACACCGTAATATAGTGGAGCAGCGCACTTAACACGGCACCCGCATTCAACCCAATGATCACACCGTTCATCCCAAACTCAGGATTTGATCCAAGTATGTAAATCAGGCTGAACGAGAAAATACTTGCCCACACCGTATGAATCAGTGCATCCTTCACAAGCCCGAGCCCAATCAAAAAAGCCTGCAGCGGCAGTACTAGAAAATGAAAGAAAAAATACGGCCATAATAACTTGAGATAATAGGCTGAAGTAACAGAGTGAAAAAACGTCGTAGTGATGTAATCCCCAAGCAGATAATAAATCACAACTGCCGGCACACCATATCCTAGTGTTATCCACATCACCTGTTTCAAGTGCTGCAGTATTCCCTCCACATCGTTTGCAGAAGCCTTCTCAGAAATCGTAGGTATAAGGACAATCAATAACGAAAATGCGATAAAGGACGGAAAGAAACCGATGGTAAGCGCTATTCCGGCCATCATCCCGAAGTGTTCATTCGCTTCGACCGCTCCCATCCCTGCGTGAACCAGGGCCAGCTTTATCAGAAAAGGCTGGACGGCATGGGTGAAAGCATGAAAGATCCTCAGAACGGTGGTCGGAAGGGAGACGGATAAAATTGATTTCCTCATTTCACTCTTCGATAAAGAAACATGATCCGTGCCTTCCTTCCTTTTACCCTTACGATTAAGAATATAAGCCTGTATCAAATAAATAAAAACAACAGCCTCACTTGCGACGAGCGTACATAAGGCAATAAAGATGGACGTATCACTTGTGAAAGACAGGAATTGATAAATCGAAACCAGCAGTACCAGCTGAATTCCCTTGCGCAAAAAATTAGCGGCAGCTATCTTCCGCATTTGCTGAACCCCCATAAAATACCCTCTTGTAATCGAGGTAAAGGCAACTACAGGAATCACGGCAAGAATCAACCAGCGGATCCCGGGGTGAATCCCTTCGAATAACGGTGTCCACATATATACAAGCACCATCGCCACAAGGAGGATAATCGTCGTCAGCAGGGCAAATCTGAACACATACTGAAGCATCGCCCTATGGTGCTTTTCATCTTTTTCCGCAATGAACTTCGATAAACTGATCGGCAGTTCCATACTCGAAAGGATCACCACTAAAAAAACCGTCGGCAAAATCGACATATATGTACCAAGACCCGCTTCCCCAAGTTCACGGGCCAAAATCATATTGATCATAAACTCGACCAGCTCACCAAAAAAAGCTGTTATCACAAGCACCAATGTGCCTCTTAAAAACAAACTCATAGATCCCGGACCACCTTCAAATGAGATGTTTAATTCTATGATGGTTGTCCATGGATTATGTTTTTTTGGAAGGTGATGGATCTAGTAGATACCTCATATGCGTTGGTTGTTTGGTTTAGATTGGTGCCTTTTAGATGGTGCCAGGCTCAGATGCAGGGATTTGAGCCAGGCTCAGAATAGGCATTTTGAGCCTGGCTCGATTTCGATTGCGGTGATTTGAGCCTGGCTCGATTGCGGTGATTTGAGCCTGGCTCAGAACGGTCACTTTTAGCCTGGCTCGATTTATATCGGGTAAGTTTTGTGTACCTGGTAACACCGAGAACGAATTGTACCTGGTACAATAGACCAGGTTTGTGCCTGGTACAATTCCTCCATTTGGTACCTGGTACAAAACACCAGATTTGTGCCAGGTACCAATCCGCCATATCGTGCCTGGCACAGCTCCCACCGCACCCCGCCGTTCCCTCCATATAAAAAGCAGCCCCGAAATAAGGGCTGCCTCTATTTTAAATCTCTTCTTTTACTTTCCGGCGTGACAACTTCGCTTTGATCTTCATCATGACTTCGTATACGATCGGCACCACTACAAGTGTCAATAACGTAGAACTTGTCAGTCCGCCGATAACCGTCACACCCAATCCTTTCGAGATCAAGCCGCCGCCTTCAAGACCAAGGGCAAGCGGGAACAGTGCTCCGATTGTCGCGATTGCTGTCATTAGAATTGGACGTAATCTTGTCACACCTGCTTCCAGTAGCGCCTCACGTGTGGATAGACCTTCATTTTCCTTATGAATCACGCGGTCGATCAAGACGATCGCGTTCGTTACAACGATACCGATCAGCATCAGCGCTCCGATCATAGAAGAAATACTGATGGTTTCTCCAGCGATCAGTAAAGCAACAAGTGCACCCGTAATCGTAAACGGAAGCGAGAAAAGGATTGCAAACGGTGCAAGACCGCCGCCGAATGTAATCACGAGTATCAAATAAACGATCGCGATCGCTGCGAGCATCGCAAGACCAAGCTGCGTGAACGATTCCTGGATATCCTCCGTTACACCGCCCATATTTACTTCGATGCCTGATGGCAGGTCGAGTTCTTCGATATCCTTTTGGATGGCAGCAGATGCCTTGGATACATCACTGGAGCTTAATTCACCACTTACTTGAGCAAACACCTTGCCGTCACGTCTTGAAACGGTATCCGATGTTTTCCCTTCCTCAACCTTCACAACATCCTCGATCTTCACTTCCTTGCCGAGCGGGGATCGAATCGTTTTGCCGGTTAAGTCTTCGATGCTTTCGTATTCCTCTTTTTCCACATCAAGGTAGACATTTACGTCTTCCCCGTCCTTCTCGATCGTCGTCAGGACAGGGCGCTGGCGTGTCTGGCCAAGTTCCATCGCGATTTGGCCAGCAGTCAATCCGTACTGGCTCAATTTTTCCTGATCGGCAACTAGTGAATATTCATCATACGATTCAGAGATACTTGAATCCACTTTTTTCACATCTTTGATGTCTTTCATCTTATCCTGTACATCATTTACGACAGGTTCTATTTCTTCGAGCGTTTCACCGTATACATACACAACGATTTCGTTGCTGCCTGCACTTGCAGAGAAATCCTGCTGTGTCCACTCGCCTATTCCTGTTTGTTCTTGCAGGTCTTTTATGACCTGTTCTTTTTCTTCAGCAAAATTTTCCGTATCATCGTTGTATTCAATAAAGAAAATCGCATCACTGGTGCTGCCGGGATTCATTGGATTTTCTCCGCCGACTGAATACTGGATGGTTTCCGTTCCATTGCGTCCTTCTAAATATTCTTCAGCGTCACCAGCGATCTGGATGACTTCTTCCTTCGTTTGACCAGGCTCCGGCTTATACGTTGCCATCATCATTTTCTCTTCATCGGATGGGATGAAACTTACACCGATAAGTGGAACGAGGAACAAGCTCCCTACCAGCATCGCGACTGCAAGGAGTGAGGTAATGATTTTATGGTTCAACGTCCAGTTCAGTATGCTTTTATACCAATGCGCCAATCTGCTTGGCTTTTCCTCATGCTTTTTGCCGCCACCTTTTTTAAACATTGAGTGGGCAAGCATCGGCACAATCGTCACTGCCACAAGGAGTGAAGCCAATAGTGCGAAAACAATCGTCAAGGCAAATGGAAGGAACAATTCTCCGACCATGCCCTGGACCAATCCTAACGGAAGGAATACTGCAATTGTAACGATTGTTGAAGACAAGATTGGACGGAACATTTCCTTCGTCGCTTCACGGATTAATTCTTTACCTCTCAACAATTCACCCTTCAGCGACATTCTTCGATAAATATTCTCCACTACTACGATCGAATCATCGATGACGCGTCCGATGGCCACGGTCATGGCACCAAGCGTCATGATATTCAGCGTGATATCCATTTGATTCAGCAATAAAATCGCAATTAAAAGCGATAATGGAATCGAAATGACCGAGATAATGGTTGATTTAATATCACGCAAGAACAGAAGGATGATGATGACCGCAAACACAGCACCGAACAACGCTTTATTCAGCATCGTGCTGACTGACTCTTCAATCGGTTCACCCTGGTCGAAAGTAGAAATGATTTCGATATTATCCAAATCATCTTCGAACGTTTTCACTTCATCTTTTACTGAGTTTACGACATCGACTGTATTGGCATCAGCCGCTTTAACGATTTGAAGTCCGATGGATTCTTTTCCATTTGTTCTTGAAACCGATTCTGCTTTACCCGTCATCTCGATCTCTGCAATCTCACCTAACTCAACCGTCGGGATTTTCACATCAGCCGGCATATTCTGTGGAGGGGAAGTCTGTGGAGCCTGTGCGCCTTGACCGCCTTGAGCCGGATTCATTGCTTCTCCGCCTGACGGAATCACAGGAATCTTTATTTCTTTTAAATCTTCCATAGTGGAAATGTTTCCATCGATCAATACGGATTTCTGAGTGTCGCCAAGTGTGTACAGACCCAGTGGAGCCGTCACGTCAGAACCTTTGATCATATTTTTCACAGTCTCTTCACTAAGCCCGTACTGAGCCAGCTTTTCCTGATCGAATACAAGCGTCGCTTCCTGTATCTCCTGACCGGACACCTGAACGGAAGCCACACCGTCAAGTCCTTCCAGTCCAGGGATGATCGTGTCTTCCACTGTCGAAGTCAATTGAGCTAGGGTTTGTTCATCATTCGCCACACTCAAGGCAATGACAGGGAATGCATTCATACTGATTCTCGTCACATCAGGTTCATTTACTCCCTCGGGAAATGAAACCTCGGACAAAGCCTCTTCTACTTCTGTTTTGGCTTCATCCATATCTTTGGAAAATTTATATTCAATTTGAACGGCAGAAGCATTTTGATATGATGTTGAACTCACAACATTCACACCGTCCAAGTTCTGCAGACGTTTTTCAATCGGTTCTGATACTTTATCTGCGACATCTTCAGGAGTTGCCCCCGGATAAACTGTCGTCACGCTGACAACGGGTACATTGATATTCGGAAGCGTTTCAAGCTTCATATTAAATCCTGAATATAAGCCTGCCACAACGACGATAAGTGTCATCAGCCAAACGGCAAACTTATTCTTGAGCACAAAATTGATTATACTGTTCACTCTCTATTCATCCCTTCTCTATCTGACTGACTAGTCATAACACAACCTAATATAACTGACCGTACAGTCATTAGTCAATACTTGTAAGAAAATAGAGGTTTATTTTCACTGACCAATCGGTCATAATAGTGATAAGGAGTTTATCAAGGAGAGGAAAGCATGAAGGAAAAAGAAAAGTTAATTATTGAAACATCCATAAAACTATTTGCCACTAAAGGATTCAACGCTACCTCAGTCCAGGAAATCGTCAATGAGTGCGAGATTTCCAAAGGAGCCTTTTACTTATATTTCAAATCAAAGGAAGCCCTGCTGCTGGCGATCATGAAATACTATTTTGAGATGATCAGAGAAAAAGTGGATATCATTGAAAAAGAAGAATTGCCTCCTTACGAAAAGTTCCGCAAGCAGCTGGAGTTTCAGCTTGTGGAAGTCTGGAAGCATAAAGAATTCATCATCATGCAGATACGGGAAAATGCGATGCCGTTCAACGAAGACATCCATTCCCTGCTTCACGAAATGAAAGTCCACACATTTGAGTTTTACAGACGCCGACTGACCGCCATCTACGGGAAAGAGATCGAACCGTATTTCTGGGACCTCTCATTGTTCATCCAAGGGATTCTCAAGTCCTACCTGGAAGTCGTCATGCTTGATAAAATTGAGATGGATTTTAACTATTTGTCGGAGTTTATCCTTAAACGCATGGATGACCTGGTTCGCGGACTCTTGAAAAGCGGAGATGAGCCTGTGCTTTCTCCTGACAAAATGGAGCCGCTGCTGCAGTCGATGGAATCGGCTTCTTTAAATGAAGAGAGGCTGCTGAGGATGATTGATGAACACCTGACGAATGTTCAAGACGAAAACGGAAAAGTTTCCCTGGAAGTAATAAAAGAAGAGATATTGAAAGACGAAACACGTCCAATCGTCATCAAGGGAATGATTGTCAATATAGAGAATGACCCTTCCCTTAGCGGATTGGCAGAAAAGATACGGGAGTATTATCAGATTTGAAACCGGGTAGATGATACCCGGTTTTTTCAGGTGATCTGGCATGGGGCGTGTATTATTGGAAACGCTCAGGCTTCCGGCTGCTATTTAGAATAATTCTTAAAGGATCATATATTTCGATTTAGGATCGTATTTTCTTGGAATGGATCATAAATCTGTAAAACGGATCATATTTTTCGAGAATGGATCATAAATTCACAGGATGGATCATATTTTTTCTATCACTTCTGATACAAGCTCCAAAATTAGGTCCCATTCAGTAAAAACAAACAGGATTTATTAAAAATTCAACATTCTTACTGTTCAATTCCTTAAAAAAAAATGGAGCTTGATAATACTTTTTTAACTATCAGCGAATGAGGCATAGGTATTTGAACTCTTTGAGTGATTACTTCCACTCCTCGATCATACTCATCTTTTCACCCAAATCCTTAATCCCATCCTTACAAACCCCATACTCAAGCCACGAGCATCCTTCGCACAGATAGTCCAGGTCATCAGGACTCACCTTTTCGGCTGTTTTCTGTACCAGCTCCGACTTCAGATAGATAGCACCGGCGCTCAACCCTAGATGGCTGATCACTTTTTCATCCATCGAAAGAACATGTTCATTTGAATCCGCGCTTTTGACACATTCTGTTTTCCCTCTGTGCGGGCATGCCTGACACGCATCATCAAATCCTTGTACCACTTGAATTGGAAAGTCCGTCTCGTCATTACGGATTCCTTCAACAATCTCAGTCATAACATCGACAAACTCAGGGCTGTACCCCATTCCCTTAAATCCGTGAGTGCACAGAAGATGATGCCCTCGCAGTATTTTTTTCATCCTGCCCCTCCTTATAATCTTTGAATCTCATCCGACTCGTAGATTTTCACGTTTTCCGGTGGGAAACTAAGCGCTGATGTGTACATCCCGTAAGCTACCTGATCTGCAGAAATACTGCGGTACTTCCTCCATTTCCCGATCATGGCAGGACGGATCACCCGCGATAGAATCTCACCTGTTTTTTCACCTAACCGAAACTCTTTCCGGTTACCTGCCAGCAAAGATGGACGAAAGACATGAAGACGTTCATAGTGAAGTTTTTTTAATTCTTCTTCCAATTCCCCTTTTACCCTGCTGTAAAAAATGCGTGAGTCCGCACTGGCTCCTATAGCCGATATGACTAGATACTGTGCCGCTCCATGCGCTTTGCATACCTTGGCAAGCTCTACCGGGTAATTGAAATCAACCATTTTAAACTTTTCCTTCGTTCCCGCTTTTTTTATCGTTGTCCCAAGGCAGCAGAAAACGTCATCCACTACTTCATGAGGAAGCAGTTTCAATGTATTAAACGAAATGATCCGTTCGTCCAGTTTTTCATGGTGAATGCCACTGCTTGTTCTTACGAAGGAAATGACTTTTTTGTATTGGCTGCTTTTTAATAAAAGCTGTATTAAATGAGATCCGACTAATCCGGTTGCTCCTGCGAGTACTGCCACTCTTTCCTTTACCATCATGTTTCCTTCTTTCTTTATTTTATTTTTTCATCTGTCTCCAAGATTTTCTAGACACTTTATAAAATAAAGTTATAATAAAATTTAGTCTCGTATGAAAAGGAGGTTGTGACGGTGAAGAAGTTTGTTTTATTGTTTCTGGTAAGCTCGATCGTATTTTTTCTTCCTATCCAGGATACAGACCGCTATGTACTTATGACAGACGATGAACAGAGTATTTCTGATAACTCCTATATCTCTGGAGTGGATGTGATTCTTACTTCTGTGTCTGCCCTTCCTCAGCTTCCCGACATTTTGCCGCCGCAAAAGCCTGCTTCCTTCAAACAGGCCAACCTCATTTCACCTTCATACGTGAACTTCTTTGGCATGGACATCTCCCCTGATTCAGGTGGATTCATTCATATGGTCATGCACTGCTCCAACTACCTCTCCATCTAACTCTCATACTCAAAATGTATAAATTTTTACTTCAGTGACATCTGAGGTTTATTTGAATTGCTTAAATTCACCAGAAAACTAAATAAACGAGTATAGGAGAGAGTTCAATTGAAAGAAAACAGTTATGAAAAAGAGACGCTCATGTGCTTTATCACCTGCATGATCGGATTAACAGCCTTTTTAGGAATGATTTTTTTATCCTCCATCATGACTGGTCACAGCCTGGGCTCATCATTTCCTGATGTCCCATCGTCCCAACTGATGAACTGGGAAAAAATCGCTGAAATCTTCAGCATCAAATCATCCTAGCACCGCATTAAAGCAACGAGGGACGGGCTTTTAGCAGGGTAAAGCACCTCCGCCAACTATATAGATTATATTACCTCAAAGGGGACACTGATGGATATATACACATTATTAAAAGCAATTGTTTTAGGCTTTGTAGAAGGTGCGACGGAATTTGCACCCATTTCATCGACAGGTCACATGATCATTGTGGACGATGTATGGCTGAAATCCAGGGAATTCCTGGGCAAATACGCAGCCAATACGTTTAAGGTGGTCATACAGCTTGGTTCGATACTGGCTGTTGTGGTGATTTTCAGAGAACGGTTCGTCGGGATGCTGGATTTTGCACCCAGGGGGTCATCGAACAAATCATCCGAGCCTAAATTGAAGCTCTCACATGTGATTGTGGGGTTACTTCCGGCCGGCGTACTGGGAGTAGTGTTTGAAGATTATATCGATGAGAATTTATTTTCGATCAATACGGTATTGATCGGTTTATTCCTAGGATCTATCTTCATGATAGTTGCAGATGTGGCGGGTTCAAAAAAGAAAGGACCGGTAATCGAATCGGTTGATGGAATCACCCATAAGCAGGCTTTTATCGTAGGACTTGTTCAATGTCTTGCACTGTGGCCCGGTTTTTCCCGATCCGGTTCAACTATTTCAGGCGGAGTGCTGCTGGGGATGACCCATAGAGCAGCCGCTGATTTCACCTTCATCATGGCCGTCCCGATCATGCTTGGCGCGAGCGTATTGTCGCTGATAAAAAATTGGCAATACTTCACGATTGATGCACTTCCATTTATGTCGGCAGGGTTTATCAGCGCCTTTATCTTTGCGCTCGTATCCATCAAATTCTTCTTGAAGCTGATCAACAAAGTTAAATTGATTCCGTTTGCCATTTACCGGATTATTTTAGTACTTGTGATTTATGTACTTTACTTCTAATTCACTCATTAAATAGGCCGATTCAGTTGAATCGGCCTATTTCTATTCTTCATGAAAAAAACGCTTGATCTTCTCCACTTCATCATCGCTTGTTTCAGATGAAATGTAGGGATTGTCGCTTGATTCTGGAGTATCCAGGTTCGTTTTCATTTCAAAAAAAGGACCTTGAGGCGGTTCTGCAATGATGCGGTCATCAAGCTGTTTAAAATCCGGCAGTTCTTTTTTTCCTTTTTCCAAAACGGTCACCCTCCTCGTGTTAATGTGCTGCTTCGTCTTTTTTATACGCAATCAGGATGATGTCTTCATGCGTTTCCTGACGAAGCTCATTTTCAATATGCTGCAGCTTGCCAAGGGTTTCTTCTGATAATTGAGCGACTCCATAATCTTTGTTGTCCATGTCGATCCTCCTTATCCATTTTCGATTTGCTGCCCGATTTCTTTTGCGGCAAAATATTCATTTCCTTCTTCCACTGCCCGAAGCTCACCCACGGACTCTCCATGAGAGTTTTCATTCATCTCAACTGATGTATACAGCTCATTATCTTTAACATTCTGCATCGTGATTCCCGGGTTAAGCGCGGTATTGACGTTAAGCTCAGGGGTTTTCTTCTCTCTATCCACCAGTACCACCTCCATTATTTAGTATGACTTGTCCCTGTAAAATCATTCAGAAGTGGGTGTAATTGGACAGCAGGACATTAAAAAAGCGTACCCACTTTAGGATACGCTTCTTGTATAAAACTAACTTACTAGCCTAAGTCCACATTATGATAAACCTGCTGGACATCTTCCAGGTCTTCGATGGCATCGATCATTTTTTCGAATTGTGCTTTTGCATCTTCAGGGAGCTCGACGTCATTTTGTGCAAGCATCGTCAGTTCAGCAACCGTAAATTCTTCTACACCGGCACCTTTGAACGCTTCCTGTACGGCATGGAATTGATCCGGCTCGGCATAGACGATGACTGCTTCATCTTCTTCAAGGATGTCGCGTGCATCCACATCTGCTTCCATCAGGATCTCGAGGACCTCTTCTTCAGACTTTCCTTCCACACCGATAACCGCTGTCGCATCGAACATGTAAGCGACCGATCCGCTCACACCCATATTGCCGCCATTTTTACCGAAAGCGGCACGCACTTCCGATGCTGTGCGGTTTACGTTATTTGTCAGTGCATCCACGATAACCATTGATCCATTCGGTCCGAAACCTTCGTATCTCAGCTCATCATAATTCTCTTCAGAACCGCCCTTTGCTTTTTCGATTGCACGGTCAATGATATGTTTAGGAACGTTGTATGTTTTTGCACGTTCCAAAACAAACTTAAGGGTTTGATTCAATTCAGGGTCCGGTTCGCCCGATTTTGCAGCCACATAGATTTCACGTCCGAATTTTGCATAAATACGACTCGTATTGGCGTCTTTAGACGCTTTCTTTTCTTTAATGTTGTTCCACTTACGTCCCATTTTGTTTCACTCTCTTTCAGTGTATAAAATTAATCACTAGTTTCGTGTTGGTTGTCCATTTCATTATACATGAAAAAGGCGAAAGTTGGCTATGTGTTGGAACCATTGCTTCATTATGGATCACGTCATACTGCTTTTTCAAAATAAGCTCTTTTTGCCCGGGAAAACTATCTAAACGGAAAGCCTTATGTTCAAAAGGGCTTGTACATCGACTTGCGGATGGTAAAAACATCATCGCTACAGCAAAATTGTACGGCTCAATGATCCATTTTGTGAATTTATGATCTTGTCTAGAAAAATATGATCCTGTCTGTCGATTTATGATCTTTTCCGGGGAAATATGTTCCTAAATGTCAATTTATGATCCTATTTATAAATATATGATCTTTCAAGAATTATTCTAATTAAAATTCTGCCTTCTAACTTCTAACTTCAAAATACCTCCTTCCATCCTTGCCTCTTACTCTTCGCCACCTGCCGTGCCACTCGATTAATTAAAGCCTCGCTCAAAAAGAAAAACCGGCCCTAAAGCCGGCTTTGTTCCTGATATGCACTGATTTCTTCATATTCGCTTTCCAGAAGCCTTGGCAAACGAATGAAAATCGGCATCAATCTCCGATAAGCTTCTGTCGCTTTCTCGTCAGGCTGATGGGCGTGAACGGAGCCGACCATCGTCTTCACTTCTTCAAGCGAACCCAAAGTCCCTTGTCCGTACATCCCCAGTACAACCGCTCCAAGACATGAGCTTTCGAAACTCTCAGGCACTTCAACCTCCTGATCGAAGATATCCGCCAGCATCTGGCGCCAAAGTTCCGATCGTGCAAACCCTCCCGTCGCCTGGACACGAGTCGGCGACCCAATCAGCTCTTCCAGAGCAAGCAGCACGCTGTATAAATTCATGACGATCCCTTCAAGCACCGCCCGGATCATATGCTCTTTCCTGTGATGCATACCAAGTCCGAAGAACGATCCGCGCGCTTTCGCATTCCAGAGGGGAGCTCTTTCACCCGCCATATAAGGGTGGAAAATCAAGCCCTCCGATCCAGGCTCTACCTTTCCGGCAATGTCAGTCAGCACTTCATAAGGATCTTTCCCTAATCGTTTTGCCACTTCCACTTCTGCTGAAGCCAGTTCGTCGCGTACCCATCTGAAGATCATTCCGCCGTTATTTACCGGACCTCCGATAACCCAATGTTTATCCGTCAATGCATAACAGAAGATCCGTCCTTTTGGATCAGTTACAGGCCGGTCGGTTACGGCGCGGATCGCTCCGCTTGTTCCGATGGTGACAGCCACGACGCCGGGTTCAATCGCGTTCACCCCAAGGTTGGAAAGAACTCCGTCACTCGCACCGATGATAAAAGGAATATCTGCAGGCAATCCCAGCATGTCTGTGTATTCTGCTTTTAAACCGGTTAAGCTTTCAGTCGTTGAAACAGGCTTGGACAATTGATCGCCGGTAACGCCTGCTACTTTTAATGCTTCTTCATCCCAGGCCAGGTTTTCCAGGTTAAACATACCGGTTGCTGAAGCAATCGAATAATCGACCACATACTCGCCGAACAAACGGTGAAAGATGAATTCTTTAATGGAAATGAATTTCTTTGCGTGTACAAATAATTCCTTATGTTCAGCTTTCAGCCAGGCCAATTTCACAAGAGGGGACATGGGATGAATCGGTGTTCCCGTCCTGCGGTATATCTCCATTCCATTGAATTCGTTCTTGATTTTGACAGCCCAGTCGGCACTGCGGTTATCTGCCCACGTAATCGATTGTGTGAGCGGCTGGTCATTTTCATCGATCAGGATCAGACTGTGCATCGCCGAACTGAAAGAGACAAATGAAACCGTTTCTTTCGTTTGCAGCGTCACTTCCTTAATTGCTTTTATGACCGCACGGAAGATTTCTTCAGGGTCCTGCTCTGCCGTTCCCGGTGCAGGTGTATGTAACGGATATTCCACTCCATGACGGCAGATGGCTTCTCCTTTTTCATTAAAAAGTACCGCTTTCGTACTGGTTGTTCCGATATCTACGCCTATCATCTGTGACACGTTCATTCCTCCTATGTAAAGCCAATCATTGCTGTGACAAGTATAAAACGCGGATGAGTAAAAGTCATCCATTGCGATATGAAATAGAGAAAAGGAAGAAGCATTTCTGCCCTTCCTTTCCATTTCATTTAGTATGAAACCTTTACGAGATAAACATACCTATGATGAATACTACCGCGAATCCAACAAATCCGATGAGTGTTTCCATCACTGTCCATGATTTCAGTGTATCTTTCACGTCTAAACCGAAGTAACGGTTAACCAGCCAGAACCCGCTGTCATTAACATGTGAGAATACTGTCGCACCCGCTGCAATCGAAATAACCATCAATCCAAGCACAGGACCTTCAAGCCCCAATGTGGAAATCAACGGACTCATCAGACCTGCTGCTGTTACCATCGAAACTGTCGCAGAACCTTGTGCCACACGGACAACCATGGCGATCAGGAATGCAAGAGCGATCGGCGGCAGACTTGACCCGGCCATCATTTCGCCGAGGACTTCCCCGACACCAGAGTCGATCAATACTTGTTTGAAGACTCCCCCTGCACCGGTTACAAGGATGATGATCCCTGCAGGTTCAAGTGCCTTTGTAGCAATTTCCTGTACTTCCTGTCTTGTGTATCCGCGTTTTGTTCCAAGTAGGACGAATGTGAGCAGAGTCGCAATCGTCAATGCCACAAATGGATGACCCAGGAACGTCAAGACTGAACGCACTGCATTTCCTTCATCTAACAGAACGCCTGACAGTGTATTCAGTAAGATTAAAACTAACGGGATGGAAATCAATGATGCAATTAGAGCAAAGCTTGGAAGCTCTTTGTCATATTCGATTTCTTCCACTTGCATATACTCAGGCACAACGGCATGAATTTTTTTCGAAATGAATTTTGCAAAAAGAGGGCCTGCAATGATCATGGACGGGATACCGGCAAGCGTACCGAACAAGATGACCCAGCCAAGATCTGCACCGATCAAGTCAGCTACCGCAATCGGCCCAGGTGTAGGCGGTATGAAACTGTGTGTTACAGCAAGACCCGCAAGCAGCGGAATACCGTAGTACAATAATGATTTTCCTGTTTTCTTTGCAAGTCCATAAACAATCGGGACAAGAATGATGAACCCGACATCGAAGAAGACGGGGATCGCAACCAGGAATCCGGTAATTCCAAGAGACCACTGTGCTTTATCTTCACCAAATTTATTGATCAATGTTTGAGCAAGTCGTTCTGCTCCTCCTGAAACTTCAAGCATACGGCCGAACATCGCGCCTAAACCAACGACAACCGCGACGAACCCGAGCGTTCCTCCCATACCATCTTGAATCGAGGTGACAACCTCGCCAAGCGGCATTCCTGCTGCAATCCCAACGATTAAACTAACCAGCAGCAGCGCAACAAAGGCATGAAGCTTTGTTTTAATGACTAAAAATAACAAAAGAAAAATTCCTGCTAACGCAACCAATATCAGCATTTGATCTGACATAATGATCCCTGCCCTTCTTTTCTAAATATACATATTTCCTTATTCCGACCCGTACCTTTAAAGCGTTTACATTAAACCTTTATGTAGCTGACACTCCCAATCTATCATCCTCGGAAAATATTTTTCGGAAAAGTGACCGGTCGGAAAAATTATTTTTTTTGATATCTCTATTATAAAAAATATTTTTCATTTTGCAACCGTTTACAAAAAATATTTTTCTTTTTCTCTTATTTTAGTATAATAAAGTATGAAAACCCTTACAGGAGTGTTGTCCATGATGAAAGAGCATCAGCATTGCCTGGCAAGCATCCGCTCTCATTATCCCCAGTTTAGTGAGACCGAGCGGAAAATTGCCGATTATATACTGGAAAACCCCACCCACATTATCCATTCCACCATCAATGGCCTCGCCGAAGATTTAGGTGTTGCCGATTCAACCGTCTTCAGATTCTGCAAGAGAATCGGCTTTAAAGGCTATCAGGCTATGAAAATAGCACTTGCCTCTGAAATCGTAACAGGGCTTAAAGACATCCATGAACGAGTCGATGAAGGAGATACTCCTCAAACGATCGCTTCCAAGGTCTTCCGATCCAACATCAAAACGATCGAAGACACATTGATGGTCGTTGACGAGACGAAACTTCAGGAGGCCGTGGATGCCTTGACGGGATCCGAATCGATCGAATTCTTCGGGAGCGGCGGCTCTGGCGTGATAGCACTTGATGCCTATCATAAACTGATCCGCACAGGGCTGAGGGTCAGGGCGACTTCAGACAGCCATATCCAGCTGATGACCGCTTCTCAGATGACCGAAAAGGATTGTGCGGTATTCATTTCTCACAGCGGCTCTACAAAGGATATTCTGCAAGTTTTGGAGGTCGTAAAAGAAACAGGGGCGAAGACCATTTGTATAACAAACTTTGCCAAATCTCCATTAAGTCAGGCAGTCGAAATCCCCCTATATACGGTGTCAGAAGAAACGGACTACCGTTCAGAAGCCCTTTCCTCCCGTATCGCCCAGCTGACCCTGATCGATACGTTGTATGTGAATATTATGATGAGGCGGGAAGCGACCGGGCAGGAAGCATTGAAGAAGATGCGGAGCGCAATTTCGGTAAAGAGGATTTGATGATGAAGAGGAGACCTTTTGCGGGGTGCTCCTCTTTCTTTTTAAATCGATTAATTATTTTACTATTCAAACCATTTGGATTATGATTTTTATAGAAAGGCGGGATGAGGATGACTAAGAAAGAAAATCTTACACTGGACCATGCGAAGGAACTTGATAAGAGCGATAGTCTTGCTCGTTTCAGGGACGAATTTTACATAAAAGACGACCACTTCTATATGGATGGCAACTCTCTCGGATTATTATCGAAGCGAGCGGAGAAAGCGCTTTATACTTCATTGGAAGACTGGAAAGAACATGGAATCGATGGCTGGATGAACGGTGAGGAGCCCTGGTATTATTATTCTGAAAAACTCGGTGCGAAAACGGCTCCCCTGGTCGGAGCCAAAAATGAAGAAGTCATCGTAACGGGGTCGATCACGACAAACCTTCACCAGCTGATCTCGACATTTTATTCGCCTGAAGGAAACCGTACAAAAATCCTGGCTGATGAATTGACTTTTCCTTCAGACATTTATGCGATTCAAAGTCAGCTGGAATTGAAGGGGTACAATCACGAAGAACATCTTGTACAGGTGAAGAGCCGAGACGGCTATACATTATTGGAAGAAGATATCATCGAAGCAATGGAAGATGATATTGCCCTGATTCTCCTTCCTTCCGTCCTATACCGGAGCGGACAACTCCTGGATATGAAACGGTTGACGGAGGAAGCCCATAAGCGCGGGATCGTCATCGGATTCGACCTGGCACATTCGATCGGGGCCCTTCCCCACCAGCTTCATGAAGACGGCGTGGATTTTGCGGTCTGGTGCAACTACAAATATTTGAACAGCGGTCCCGGCGGAGTCGGTGGATTATTTGTCCATGAACGGCACTTCGGGAAGAAGCCGGGTCTGGCGGGCTGGTTCGGTTCTAAGAAAGACAAGCAGTTTGATATGGAGCATGTGCTCACCCCCGCGGAATCTGCGGGTGCATTTCAGATTGGGACGCCGCATATTTTGAGCAGTGCGCCTTTACTGGGATCGCTTGAACTTTTTGAGGAAGCAGGAATCGAGGAGCTGCGGAAAAAATCCCTTTCCCTGACGAGGTTCATGATGGATCTGGTTACTCAGGAACTTACAGGATGCGGATTCACCATTTGCAATCCGCAGGAAGATGAACGGCGCGGCGGCCATATAAGCATGCAGCATGACGAGGCTGCAAGGATTTGCAAAGCTCTGAAAGCAAATAAAGTGACTCCTGACTTCCGTGCACCCAATAATATCCGTCTGGCTCCGGTCGCCATGTATTCGTCTTTTGAAGACGTTTGGAACACGGTCCAGATTTTGAAGAAAATCATGGAAAACGAAGAATATAAACAATTTGAAAACGTCCGTGACGTTGTAGCCTGAGGAGGTCATTATGAAAATCATCGATATTACACAGCCGTTGCACAACGATATACCAGTATGGCCGGGGGACACCCCCTTTTCCTTTTCCCTCAATTGGGCAATGGAAGATACGGGCTCGGTCAATGTTGGTCAGCTCACCATGAGCGCCCATACCGGAACCCACGTGGATGCCCCGTTTCATTTCAAAAATGAGGGCAAGCGAATATTGGATCTGCCGCTGGACCGCTATATCGGACCGGCCGTCGTCGTATCGGCTGAAAATGCTGAGAGCATCGGTCCTGAACACCTTTCAGACACTGACTTAAACGGGGTTAAAAAAGTACTTTTCAAGACTGGGGCGTGGAAAGATCTCAATGCTTTCCCTGAATCCATCCCTCCGATCCGGCCGGAACTTGCACCATTTTTAAAAGATAAAGGCATCCACCTGATCGGGGTTGACCTCCCTTCCGTGGATGAGCTGGACAGTAAGGAAATGGAAGCCCATCATGCTCTGACAGAAAATGATATTTTAATCTTGGAAGGCATCGTATTGAATGATGTAGAGCCGGGTTATTATGATTTGTATGCCATGCCGCTCGCCCTCAGGGACGGGGACGGCTCCCCGGTCCGTGCGGTTTTGATTGACCGCGAGGCAAAATAAATTTGTTTGTTGGAAGCAGCTTTATGGCTGCTTCTTTTTTGTATAGTTTCATTTTGCATCGAGGATTGTGTGTGGTGGTGCTGCTTCTTTTTTTGTGGGGGGAATGGAGGCTGATGGTGCCAGGCACAATCGGGTGGTTTTGTGCCTGGCACCATTTGCGGTCTCTGTGCCTGGCACAAATTAGCCGTTCTGTGCCTGGCACCATCTGAGGTCTCTGAGGCTGGCACAAATTAGCCGTTCTGTGCCTGGCTCAAATTAGCTGGTTTGAGCCAGGCTCGTTACCGCGGATTTGAGCCAGGCTCGATTTCCCCCCTGTACCTGGTACAAACGCCTATCTTTGTACCAGGTACATTCCGGTGTCTGTGTACCAGGTACAATCCACTCCAAGTGTACCTGGTACAACCTATCCTCCCCACCCGTCCCCCGCACTTAATTACCCCCAACAGATATAAATTTCACCCAATGTTCATAGACTTAACGTATAAAGGTTTAAATTCCTGAAAAAATCCTCATAACTAGTAAGGTGAAAGGAGGAAGATGAATGGGTATATTGACGGCTGTGGGATTCATCGTATTTCTTGGCGTGATTTTAGGTGTCCTCATTTATTTCTTAAGACAAGCCCTGGACTCGAATGATTCGACGCGGATTGATTCACATAAAGACCATGACAACTTTTCGCAGTAAGTGCGGCGTTTTCATTGGAAGAGAGATTTCTTCCAATGAAAACGTTTTTTTGTGTCCGGTCATTTCCAGTTTGGATATCCCCGGATCGTTTATTTTCAACCGACTTTGATACTTTTATTTTCAAGTAGGAGGCGATTATTTTCAACTTCGGCAAACTTATTTTCAATCCACAAAAAGCCCCTGCATCCAGGGGCTCATTTCTAACTGTATACTTCTTTCTCCCCAAGCTCCATCGGGCTCGAGCACATCGGGCATTTCTTCATATCCGCTTCCGTTTCACCGGCTTCCCGCCTTTGCCAGGCGATGCAGTTCCCTTTTGTGCAAAGCCAGGCTTTGACGCGGTGAAGCTTGCCAGTTCGTTTTTCACGGGATCCGCCGCTTTTCACCTCGTCCTTGTGGGGTTCTTTGCTGAAGATATCACTGATGAAGCGCGAACACTTCCGTCCCTCTCCCTGATAATAGGCTGGGGATGAGATAAAGAGCTTCTCTTTGGCTCGGGTGATCGCCACATAGGCGAGCCTTCTTTCTTCTTCAAGGGCCCCTTTCTCTTTGTGGGCAGATTCCTTGTAGATCTTGTCTTCAAGTTTTCCGGCATTCAAAGCGGAGCTGTGCGGAAGATTGCCTTCGATCGCTCCGATCAGGAAGACAACCGGGAATTCGAGCCCTTTCGAACGATGAATCGTCATGAGGGAGACGCTGTCTGTCTCGCGGTTCTTATTTTGATACACATCTTCGTACTTCGCTTTCATTTCATCGATGAAGGTGATGAAGCTCGATATCGTTTCAAATCTCTTTGCCGAGCCTTCGAGTTCAGTCAGCATTTCTTTGATCAGTTCCTTCTGCTCCGTCACAACATGTGATTCCTGGGCATCAAGGTACTGATGATAGAATTCTTTGCGGATTTTCTTGATGGCCGCCTCGGGTGAATCTTCCTGAAGGGATTTGATGAATTTCATACGTGACTTAATGTTTTTCACCTGAAAAGGTTTCAATCCATTCATGGTGGTCAGGTGGATGAGCGGATATTTTTTTCTTGCCTTGCTGTCTTCCTGTAAAATATGGGCCATCCCCTGTTCCCTTCTGATGAACATGGTCGGGAGGATGTTTCCGATCGCGTCAAAGTTGCGCGGCACGATGCACAATCTCAAGTAGTCTATGACTGGTTTGACCGTCCAGTTTTCATAAAAAAGAGAGTCTTTCTGATTGTATGGCTGAAAAGGGATTTCCTTCATCAAAAGCTGTTCAAAGACCGCCCGTCCGCTGCTCATCGTCCTGTGCAGGATGGTGATGTCACGGTAGGCATAACCCTCTTCTACCAGTCTATCAATCTCTTCTGTCACCCAGACCGCTTCTTCATCCGCAGTCGCCGGCCTTGCATACAGAGGCTTCTCTTTTTCTTCTTTGGTGGCTATCAATCTCTTATTCCGTCTGTGGACATTGCGGTCGATGACCTCATTCCCCAGCCCGATGATGCATGCGTCTGAACGATAGTTTTCTTTCAACGTGACGATCCGTGCTTCCGGGAACTCCTCGTCAAAGTCCAGGATGAACTCGTTCCGCGCCCCGTTGAAGGAGTAGATCGTCTGATCATCATCGCCGACCACGAACAGGTTTCCGTGGGCTGCGATCATCTTGATCAATTCGTATTGTATGAGATTCGTATCCTGAAACTCATCGACCATGACGTACTGAAAGCGGTGCTGCAGGTTTTGCAGGAGATTCGGATTCATGTCGAGCAAGTCGTATGCCTCGGTCAGGATATCATCGAAGTCCATCTTGTGATTCCTGCGCTTCCATTCTTCGTAACGAATCAGGATATTGCGGATTTCCTTATCCGATTTTGAGGATTGGGGCATTTCTTTGATGTTTATTTTATTTAATTTATAGTGCGACAGCTTCGCAAGCAGTGTTTCGGCATCATAAGGGTCATAGATATTCATTTCCCGCTGGAGCTGCTTCAGGATGATTTGCTTGTATCGGTCATTCCCGATAATTTCCTGGGTGTAATGCCTCGAACGCAGCAAATAGAGGAACAGTGCATGAAAGGTGCTGGCCTGGATACTGCGTCCCCTTCCTTCTATGCCCGGAAGTGAGTTGATGCGCTGCTTCATTTCCTCCGCCGCTTTTTTCGTGAACGTGACGAGCAGTATGTTCTGCGGCATGATGTCCTTCACATTCATCAAATATCCGGCACGGCATACAAGGACCGTCGTCTTACCGGTTCCGGCACCTGCGAGTGTCAGGCACGGTCCGCTCCCATGACGCACCGCTGCTATCTGAGCTTCATTCAGAAGGATGCCCGCCTCTTCTATTTTCCTGAAAAAGAATGCATCCTCCTCACCTGAAGCTACCAATTCCTTTGACGTTTGTCCTTTATGTAATGAGGCAGAGGGGATGTCGGTCTTCTCGGCCTCAAATGGATAAATCGAGTAGTTCGTCTGTACTTTATTCAACGCACATTCTCCTTGCTCTATAGCAAAAGTTCATTTCCGAAATAGATAACCTTTCCATCATAACAAGCATCCACGGCATCCCGCAATCGATTCTGGTGAAAATCAATTTCTGCCAATTCTCTTAAACAACTGTTTAAATCCTCTGCGTGCCGTTATCATTGAGTTTCTGGAAGTTAATCAAACGTTTGTTTAACTTTTTCTCTCGAAACGTTGATTTCATGCGATTGGAGTTAAACAACTGTTTAAATCGTTTAAGCCCGCTGCTGCAAGGTGTATGGATGTTAAACAAACGTTTGTTTAGATTGGATTTTATATACCGCTGTTGATTTCCGTGGAAGACTTCGCTTTCCGCGGGCGGGCGGTGAGCCTCCTCGTCGCTGTGTGCTCCTGCGGGGTCTCACCAGCACCGCTTCTCCCGCAGGAGTCTTCGTCTTCCACTCCAATCAACAGCTGGAATGGGTTAATAATAAGAATAAGTTTTATAACAGACACTCATTCAATATTTGTAACATCGAAGAATGAAAAATAATGATCAAGAGATGTTTCAGACTTAACTCTTTACATTAAGAATGATTTGGCATTTTTAACAAGCCTACAGAGTGGATTTCAGCGGAAGGCATTTGACTCCGACGGGAATAGCTTGTCCAGCTCCGGCGGTTAGCCCCTCGAGGAAGCTTGAATTCCTCCCCTCGGAAAGCAAGTGCCTGGAGCGGAAAGAAACGGACTTAAGTGAAAAAATAAGTACTCACAACTCTCCCTTCCAGGATTATAACAAGCCAAAAAAAGGTATGTAACAAATAGGTGATGAACGTGAAAATTACAAAATGGGGTTTTACCCGGCGTAATTCGATTAAGGCAGAGTTTGACCTGTTCCCGCACTCTTTGGTGATTCTCAGGAAAATAAGGTCGTTTTATTTTGTTTATCAGGTGCACTGGTCCTCCCTGGATCCAATAGTTGAGACCCGCCACCTTGAAGAAATGGAGATTCTGGTAAACAAAGAGCTTGGGTATGAACGATATTATTTAAACAGAAGAAAAATGTAGTTTTTAAAAAAGTGAGATAGAATGCGATAAAGAAAGATAAAGCCACATTAAGATTTGAAAACCGCCCAAAATCGAAATATATGGACTTTTCTGAACATTTAAATAAAGAGTGGAATTTGCTAATATGAACTTAACAAAAGATTTACACAATCTTTAAAGGAAGGCGTGATTCCAATGACGTAGCGAAAGCAAAGCATGTCAACATCACATCTCGCAACTGAAGTCGGCCCGTGAAAACTGATTTCAAGATGTGTGGATATGCGGGAACGCGCAAATCTTATTTCAGGAGATGATTCCAATGAAGAGTGTAAGCGAAGCATGCTAGGATCATGTTGCATATAGAAGGTAGCCCGTGAAAACTATCTTCGTAGCATGTTGGCATGTGGGGATGCAGAGCAAGGATAAAAAATAAACTATATAACATGCAACACCATTAATGTAAATTAATTGAATGTTTGGTATGTGTATTAGTAAGAAAGGATAGAACGTGTAATTGAATAAGGTTTACTTAAGTTGAGACGCTGGTTATGTGAAGTATACATAAGCAGCGTCTTGAACTGTTTATAGATATTCTTCTTTTAAAATCGAGCAGACTGCCGCGTCGCAGAAGACCCCTTTTTCGAATGCCGCTTTTCTTAACACCCCTTCAAAAATGAAGCCCGCTTTGAATAAGCATTCCTTCGAAGCCGTATTTTCCGGATCGTAGAAAGCTTCTATTCTATTTAATGACATTGATTCAAATCCAAATTGAATGATCGGCTGCAGCACTTCCGACATGACTCCCTGTCTCCAGTAATCTGGATGCACTTCGAAACCAATTTCTGCTTTGTAGTGTTCCTTCTCCCAGCAGTGGTATCCGCAGCTTCCGATTATCTTGCCCGACTCTTTGTCAGCGATTCCCCACCTGATGCCTTCGCTCTTCTCAAACTTTGTATTCCATCGTTCAATAATTTCAACCGCCTGGCTTTCTTCAATAAAAGATTCGAGGTCATAGTATTTCGTTACTTCATCTTTTGAAAAGTAATCAAATACCTCTCCTGCATCCTTTTCTTCCATCCGTCTTAAAATAAACCGTCCTGTCGTTAAAACCGGAAATTCAACTGTGAAGTTCATCTTTTTATCTCCTTATGAATAGTATCTTCTCATAGAACTTCCACTTCCCGTGCTGATTTACCTTCTTCCTCTACAAAACGTTGAAAATGAACCATTTCAGTTTTTTCGTTGTGTAGCGTTCTGTATAATAGCAATAACGAATAAAACAAAGGATGAGGATAAATGAAAGCACAGAAAATCATAAAGAGTGAGGCGGTCTTTACCGGCACCTCCCCTCTGCCCGCTCCAGGTTTTGTTGCCATTCGGGAGGACAAACTCATTGGGTGTGGCCCTCCATCTGAATTGGAAAGCTACCTTGATGCCTCGACGGCGGTTCATGATATGGGAAATCGACTGGTCATGGCAGGATTTCATGACTTTCATCTTCACTTTTTTCTCGGGGCGATGTTCGAAGGCTTTTGTCAGCTGACATATGGGGTCACGGAAGAGGAAACGGCCAAGATGGCAGCCATTTATGCTGTCAATCATCCCAATGATGAATGGGTTCTTGGCTTCGGCTGGCACCATGTCCGCTGGCCCGGCCAGAAGCTTCCGAGCCGTCATTCACTGGACCGCTATCTGCCTCATAGGCCCGCAATTTTATTAAATGAGGAAGCACACAGTGCGTGGCTTAATACCGCCGCTCTTCAAAAACTCGGCATCGACCGTCATACTCCTGAACCTCCTTTCGGCAGAATCGAAAAGGATGAAAATGGTGATCCCACAGGGTTCCTGTACGAAACAGCCGTAAAATATGTGACGCAAGCCTTTCGATTTGAGGATGGCTTAAAGGATAAGCTGATGGAAAGCATGCTGAAGAAAACCGCCTCTTTCGGTATCACTTCTGTTTCAGATATGCTGCCACTTCCTGGTTATACGCTCGGAGATCCTGCCTTTTACCGCAGCTTTGAAGAACGGGGGAAGCTGACAACCAGGATTCACTTTCTGGATGTACTTGATGGCAACCTCGAAAGAAGCCTCTCCTTTAAAGAAACGTATCAATCGGACCGGCTTCAATTTTCAGGTTTGAAGCAATTCCTTGACGGGGTCCCCTTGACCTATACAGGATTCCTGCTCCAACCTTATTCCGACCGGCCTCTTGAAAAAGGAGGGACGATTTATGAGTTTGAGCAATATCAGAAGTGGATTGAGGATGCCGACCGGGAAGGGTTTAGAGTAAGACTGCATGCTTGCGGTGATGGTGCCGTCCGAATGGGCCTCGATTTGTTCGAGCATGCGGCTGGCGTGAACGGCATGCGTGATTCACGCCATACAATCGAGCATATTGAAGTATGTCATCCCAGCGATTTTGAGCGATTTCAGGAGCTTGGGGTCATCGCCTCCATCCAGCCTGAACATTTGACCGCGGGCTCGATGGACTCTCATGCTTATGTTGACCGCCTGGGAAGTGAGCGTTCAAAGTACACCTGGCCGATCGGCTCACTTCAAAAGCATGGTGCCCCGATTGCATTCGGTACGGATTTTCCTATTGTGGATCTGAACCCGATGCTCGGCGTTTACCGTGCTGTTACCCGAAAGCATGCAGACGGATCACCTCAGGGCGGGTGGAATCCTGGTGAGAAGATATCAATCGGCGATGCGCTGATCCATTATACAAAAAGCTCTGCGTACGGAAATTTCCGTGAAAAAGAGTTAGGTACGATTGAAGCCGGTAAAAAAGCCGATCTCGTCGTGCTTGATCGGAACTTGTTTGAAGTTGAACCGGAGGAAATTCTCGAAGCCGAGGTTGTAATGACTCTTATGGATGGGGAAATTGTGTACGGGAATTGAGATTCGTTGTTGAAGGTATGATTAACGAAAGATTTTTGATGAAAATGACATAATGAAATACGGAATCTTGCCGTTTTGGCTGATAATCTTGCCGGTATCATCGATATACTAGCCGTCCAGCTATTAATCTAGCCGAAAATAGAAATAATCTTGCCAAAACCCATCATAATTTTGCCGATTAACATTAATCACCAAACAAAGGCCCGTCCCTTGATGCTTTAAAGCATCGAGGGACGGGCCTTCGGCTTATTCGCGGGAATCTTTCAATCCGCCGCCGTGAATGGTTTTTTCATGGAATGGGAGGTTGAGTTCTTTGCTCAGCTTCTCAAGGAAGCTTTGTTCACGTTTGGAAACAAGTGATATGACTGTTCCTTCTGCTCCCATGCGTCCTGTTCTTCCTGAACGGTGGATGTATTGCTTGGTATCTGTCGGGAAGTCAAAGTGAATGACGTGGGTAACGTCGGTAATGTCCAGTCCGCGTGCTGCCACGTCAGTCGTGAGAAGCATTGGTACCTTGCCTGCACGGAAGCGGTCCAGCGATTGTTTTCGTTCCATTTTATTGGACTCTCCTGCAAGCACCTCAAGTTCCACACCTTTATACTTAAGTTTTTCTTCAGCTTCCGAAAGCTTTTCGAGCTGGTTGAAGAAAACAAGTGCCTTGATGTTCTTAAAATAGGAGATGCTTCTTAATGCTTCGATCTTGTCGCGAAGTTCGGTGTACACGAAAGTGTGGTCGACTTTCGGATTATCAAGATTGACATCCATCTTCACGATTTCATGGTTCTGAAGCAGGTCGGCTGCCACTTCCTCCGTGCGGTCAGAGAGAGTCGCTGAGAAGAACAGGACCTGACGTTCTTTAAGAGTTGCTTTAATGATGTCCTTGACTTCGCGAATATGTTCCGCCCCTACCATTAAATCAAACTCATCGACGACGATCGTTTTGACTTCATGCATTTTGAGCTTCTTCAGCTTCATCAGTTCAATTAAACGGCCTGTTGTTCCCACAACGATGTGAGGTTTTTTCTTTAATTTTTCTACTTGCTTCTTGATGTTTGCCCCGCCGATAAATGCTACACTTGTAACGTCGCTTCCTTTGGCCCATTTTTGAATTTCCTGATGGATTTGCATCACCAGTTCGCGTGATGGTGCCAGGATGACTGCTTGTGCCTGCTTGCGCTTCGGATCGATTCCTTGAATGATCGGCAGTAAATACGCTAATGTTTTCCCAGTTCCAGTCGGTGATTCGCATACCACATCTTTTCCGTCAAGAATGAGAGGAAGCACACGCTCCTGTACAGGAGTTAATGCAGTGAAATTCGATTCCTCCCAGTTTTTTTGTAAAAATGGTGCTTGAACCATTGTAGAGATTGAATTCATTTTATTATTTCCTTTCCCTTTCGGCATAAGCCGGGAGATTATTTTTCTTCTATTAAAGGTAGGGATATTTCCACGACGGTGCCTTTTTGTTTTTCACTATGAAAGACAATCTTCCCTTGATGTTTTTCGATGATTTTCTTACAGATGGCCAGTCCCAGCCCCGTGCCTTTCTCTTTCGTTGAATAGAACGGTTCGCCGATTGTCTCTATTCTTTCGGGATCCATGCCGATTCCGTTATCGGCTACAATCACTAGAGCCTCGCCGTCTTGTCTATTCAGAGAAATGGATACCTTCCCGTTTTGACCATGAGGAATGGCTTCAACGGCATTTTTAATGATATTGATACATACTTGTTTCAATTGGTTTGCTTCAGCCATTACATAAAGCGGATCAATTTCATATGGTTTATAGTGTATCGAAACATTGTCAATGTTCGCCTGTGCTTCCATTAACACGATTACTTGCCGGAGGATTGAACCGATGTTTTCAGGCTGATAATGCAAGTCTTGCTGCTTCCCTAAAATCAACATTTCACCCGATATTAAATCAATCCGTTCAACCTCGGAGTGCATGATATCCAGATGGTCATGATTCACACTGCCGGTCGCTTGCATCAGCTGGATGAAACCTTTCAAGGAGGTGAGTGGATTCCGGATTTCATGAGCCACCGCTGCAGCAAGCTGTCCGATCACGGACATTTTTTCTGAAGCGATCATCATTTCTTCATTTTTCCTGAACTGGGTAATATCTCTTGCAATAACGAAGACCCCGGTCACTTCTTCGCTTATAATGATTGGAATAAAAGAACATCGGAGTATTTTACTATTTTTACCCGCCAGATGAATGCTTGTTTCAAACATGGATCCCCTTCCGGTCAGCGTTTGAATAAAATGCTCTGTAACTGTCTTTACATCATCTTCACTCAGGAACTCTCCTAGATTAATGTCTTCCAGTTCTTTATACGAGGCTTCGAGAAGAGACTCCGCTTCAGGGTTGACAGCCATGATCTTCCCCTGTAAATCCAGCTCAAATACACCGTCAGGATTATGTTTGAACAATGAATGGTAATGCTCATGCTGAATGTATAATTGCCTTTCTTTCCTTTTTAACTGCTCATTGGATTCTATTACATCTTTTGTTCTCCGGAATACCAGCAGATAAAGGATGACCCCAGTGACAAAAATAAAGAACCAGCCTTTGAAACGCTGAAAGTAGATATACAGATTAAGCTTTTCATGCGCAAGGATCACTGAAAAATAGTCTGACAGAATAACCCACAGAGTACCGAGCAGGACATAAGAGAGAGCCACCCTCAGGGCGATCTCTTTGGCTTTTTTCATATGAAGTGATTCACCTAAATTCACTATAGTCTTACTTCTATACTTTCACAAATCCTGCCAATTTATCAGTATGACCCCTTAACTTTTTCCAGAAAAAAGCTTTTTCGACAGCGGATAAATAGCCAGGCTTTGAAGAATCAGAGAAAACATGATGACACCGAACGAGATGGATTGAATTGATTCTGCTCCTTTTCCCTGCATTCCAAGAAGCAGGGCCACCGACACGGTCCCTTTGATTCCGGACCAGGTCAGGATGAAAACTTCTTTCCAACCGTAAGCTTTTCTCCACGTTTTTCTTATTTTTACAACACCAATTATAATAACATAGCGGACCACTAAGGAAATGATAAATAATAAGAAAACCCATCCCAATAGGGAAAAAGAAATGTAGTCGATTGCTTTTATTCCAATCAACAGGAATAAAAGTGATAAAATGGTCGGTTCAATGACTTCCCAGAATCCATCAAGATGTTTCCTGAAATGCTTTTCTTTTATGGCCCGTCCATATTCATATGAAAGCATGATGCCGCTTGCCACCGTGGCTAATACACCGGAGACCCCGATTTCTTCACCAATGAAGAAGCTCCCATAAGCCAGGATGATACTCAGCATGATTTGATAGCGCGAATCCGAAGTCAGGTGAATCAACTTGCTGATTCCCCATCCTAGAATGATACCCGTCAATCCTCCGCCGAATGATACCCACAAGAATTCTCCAGTAAAAGATGCAAGTGAAAATGAGCCTTCTCCAAAATAAATCCCTGCAGCAACCGTAAATAATACGATGCTTGTCCCATCGTTAATCATCGATTCCCCTTCCACGACATCTGCAATAGTTTCTCTATTCGTCGATTGCTTTAATATGGAGACCACTGAAACCGGATCAGTCGGCGTCAATATGGTTGAAATCAGCAGAGCCTCCATATAAGAAATAGAGAGAACAGGCTTTAAGGAATAATAAAATAATAAGCTCATTAATAGTGCTGTAAGGACAATGCCGACCGTACTTAAAATCGATATCTCTCCACCGTGCTTTTTCAAAGCCTTCACAGGATATTGATAGGCCGATATAAATAAAAGGGCAGGCAGGAACCAATGAAAGATTGTTTCCTTGGTCAGTTCCACATCTGCAAACATCGGGACAAAGCCAAGACCAATTCCGATGACCAGCAGCACAACGGGAACGGGAATGTTCTTTTTCTTTTTGTCAATTGTATATACACTGTATCCGATTATGAGAAGGATCAGAAGGTTGATTGGTCCGATCATCCGCACCTCCAGGCGCACACGTTTTTATTTGTGTATTCCCTGTTCACCTTATGAAATAACTACTCTGCCTTATTTCCTATTTTTACAAGATTGCGTTTAGCCTCCAATTAACGGGTTAATAAGAAACTATTATGCAGAAAGCTCTTTTCGTAAACTTTGTTGCTTTACCCATTAGAAAATACCGGAACTTGGGTATTTTCTAGTGTTTATACCTAGTTTTGTTTAAGCTTGAATTCGAAAAGAGCACGTGTGCACACTCCTTCAGTCTTCTTCAAAATGAACGAAAAGCAACAATCTTTTAGAAAAGAGCTATTCAGAAAGAAGGTGTTTCGTTATTTTGAGCCAACTGTATGAAAACAAAACCTTCAGTAACAGCGGAATGATCACTTTGCCTAAAAAGTGGAGGCAGCGTTTCGGACTCATCCCCGGCAGAATGGCAGAGCTCATTTATCAAAACGATTCCATCTATATAAAAGCCGCTCGTAAGCACTCAACCAATAACAAACGCTACATCTCTGAGAAAGGGACCGTCCACATCCCAAAAGAACTGCGCGAAGAAATGGGCATCACCCCGCAAGACCCTTACAACCTTCACATCAACGAAGAACACAACTGTTTCATCTTAACCTGTAAAGACCACTAAAAACGAAGACCCGCCCTTCGTCGCGTTAAAGCGATGAGGGACGGGCCTTCGATTGGTCTGCTTCCTTAAGTTCCACTTTACTGCCGGTTGTACTGATCGAGAGTTTGCGGACGTCCATGGTCGGGAATGATTGCTGAAGCTGCCTGAGAAGCCATTCTCCCGCTTCCTTTTCAACAAAGCAGGCGATGGTCGGGCCTGCTCCGCTGAGTGCCACTCCGAATGCGCCGAATCTACCGGCGACTTCCTCGACGGCCTGGTAGTGGGGGAGCAGTTTCTTCCGGTAAGGCTGATGATAGCGGTCCTGTTTCATCATCTTCCCTGCCAACTCCCAATCTTGTGTGATGAATGCCGCCACCAGTACATTCGATACCGCGCCTGCAAGAACGGACTCCTGAAAGTGTACCTCGCGAGGCAGTACATCCCGTGATTCCGACGTCTTTAATTCCGTCTTCGGAATCACCGTCACCACTTCAATCGGGAATTGGGACAGGGGCAAAAGCTTCACCCCGGCTTCCGTCTGACAGCTCACGACAAATCCTCCGTATAACGAGGCACCGACATTATCCGGGTGGCCTTCATACTTTGTCGCCATCTCGAGCTTCTCCTGTGAGGACAAATTCAGTCCGCAAGACACATCCGCCAGCTCAATGCCTGCAACCACTGCCGCAGCGCTCGACCCTAAACCTCTTGTTAGCGGAATATCACTGCTTACAAATAAATGGCATGGCCGAAGCTTTTTCCCGTAAGCGTCTGCGACTCCTTTCGCAACCTCAACGATAAAATGCGTTTCATCAGCAGGAAATTCCTGAAGCTCTGGTGAGTGTGCCGTTACATGCCAGGAATCCGACTCCTCTGCTTCCACTGTCAAATATAGATCAAGCGCCAAGCCAAGCGAATCAAACCCTGCTCCTAAATTGGCGGTACTTGCCGGGACGGTTATCTTCCATGAACGGGCCTCCCGCTTCTTCATACTCCAATCGTCCCTTTAATATAATCCTTCACCTTTTCTTTATCATTCGGAAGCTTGACCGGCTGCACTGGACTGTACTCCATCGCCGTTACAGGATCCTTCAGGCCATTGCCTGTCAGAACCGCCACTACCTTGGTGCCTTTTTCAAGCACCCCTTTATCAAGGCTTTTCTTCACTCCGGCTATCGATGCGCAAGAAGCAGGTTCAGCAAAAATCCCTTCCTTCTTTGCGAGCAGTCTGTATGCATCGAGAATTTCCTCATCAGTCACTTCATCGATATGGCCGTTCGATTCTTTCAGGGCATCCACTGCATAATCCCAGCTTGCCGGATTACCGATCCTGATTGCAGTCGCAATCGTTTCTGGCTGTGGAAACACCCGGTTGTGAACAAGTGCCGCAGCCCCCGATGCTTCAAAGCCGAACATTCGCGGCAGACTCGAATGTTCCCGCTGGCTGTATTCCTTGAAGCCTTTCCAGTAAGCTGAAATATTCCCTGCATTCCCCACTGGTATTGCCAGAACATCTGGTGCTTCTCCCAAGCCTTCAATCACTTCAAACGCCGCGGTCTTCTGACCCTCCAGACGATATGGATTCACTGAGTTTACGAGAGTCATAGACTCTGTCTTACTTAGTTCCCGGACGATTTCAAGTGCTTCATCAAAATTGCCATCGATCGAGATGATCTCTGCTCCATACATGACAGCCTGTGCAAGTTTTCCTTGTGCGATTTTCCCTTCAGGAATGACGACGATGCATTTGATGCCTGCCCTTGCTGCATAGGCAGCAGCAGAAGCGGAAGTGTTGCCCGTCGACGCACAAATCACCGTAGTGCTTCCGTCTTCGATCGCCTTGGCAACTGCGAGCACCATGCCCCGGTCCTTGAAAGAGCCTGTCGGATTAGCTCCTTCAACCTTGGCATACAGCTCGATTCCCCATTCATCTGACAGAGTCTTCAATTCGATCAATGGAGTATTTCCTTCATTCAGGCTTAAAAGGGGTGTTTCATTCGTGAGGGGAAGAAACTCCCCATACTGTTCTATCAGGCCTTTCCATCTCATCCTTTCTCTCCTCCTTCCACGCGGTAAGAGCTTTCGATCGAATGAATCGCATGATAGTCCTTCAGTTCCATCAGGATATCTTCATAATGATCAAGCGACGCTTTATGAGTGACAAGGACGATTTCAGAATACCCAGCTCCATTTAATGGATTTTGTAGGATTTTCTCAAAGCTAACCCCATGATTAGAAAAAATTGATGTCAGCTTCGCCAGCACCCCGATTTCATCCTGGACATGAAGGCGTAAAAAGTATTGAGACGAGATTTCTTCGCGTTCCTTTAATTTTTTTGGAAACTGAGGATTTACGGCGCTCTTCCCATTCACGCCCAGTCTCATATTCTTCATGATACCGACCATATCTGAAACGACGGCCGTAGCTGTAGGAAGGCTTCCGGCACCCGGACCGTAAAACATCGTTTCACCGACTGCCTCGCCGTATACATAAACTGCATTGTACTCGTCATTTACGGAAGAAAGCGGGTGGTCATTCAACAATAATGTCGGCTCCACACTCACTTCAACCTTTTCTCCTTCGCGGTGTGCGTACCCGATAAGCTTCATTGTATAACCGAATTGCTCGGCATATTCAATGTCATCTGCCGTCACTTCGGTGATTCCCTTTACCTTCACATCTGCGAGATCGACATTCATCGAAAAGCCTAATGTTGACATGATCGCCATCTTTCTCGCCGCATCGAGCCCGCCTACATCCGCTGTGGGATCCGCTTCCGCAAACCCTAAGTCCTGCGCCTCTTTTAGTACATCCTCAAAGGATCGTCCTTCTTTCGTCATCTTCGTAAGGATGAAGTTGGTCGTTCCATTGACGATTCCCATCATTTTTGTGATACGGTCGGATGCAAGCCCGTCTACTAAACTTCTTAAAATCGGGATACCGCCTGCCACACTTGCTTCGTAAAATAAATCACATTCATTTGCGGAAGCAGCCTTCAACAGCTCCGGTCCGTGAACAGCCATCAGATCTTTGTTTGCCGTCACGACATGCTTCTTATTATTCAACGCTTGGAGGAGATGCTCCTTCGTTGCTTCGATTCCCCCCATTACTTCGACCACAATATCAATTTCAGGGTCGGTCAGGACGTCTTCTGGATGCAAGGTCAATACCCCATCCCCGATTGTAAGTCCTCTATCTTTCTCCAAGTCCTGAACAAGGGCTTTTTTCACTTTCACAGGACAGCCGATTTGATGCGACAGTTTATCCTGATGATTCTCGATGATCTTCACTACTCCGGCTCCCACTGTTCCGAGTCCCAAAAGTCCGATTGATATTGATTCCATAAGTCGAAAACCTCCAATTGTTTATTTCTGGTGTACATTTGTGTTTATATAGAGGACATTATAGTAGAAATAATTTCCTATTACAATACCTAATTTCGTATTTTCTGAATGTAAGAGCTTTCTTTGTTGGTAGATTGGGAATAAAAAATGTCCTGTTGAATACCGCTTTTGATTTCCGTGGAAGACTTCGCTTTCCGCGGGTGACCCGTGAGCCTCCTCGTCGCTGCGCTCCTGCGGGTTAGAAATGCGGAAGGGCTTTGCTCAGAGGCTTGTGGCATAAGGCGAATCGGCCACGAAGGCGTTCTTTGCCTTCTTGGCCGATTTGACTTATGACATGTGCCTCTAAGCCCCGCAGCTGGACATGTCTCACATTGGCCACTTCTCCCGCAGGAGTCTTCGTCTTCCACTCCAATCAAAAGCTGGATAGGTTACTATAAACGATTATCTAAACATAACCATTCCCGTTCGTACTAAGGACCTTCTCCATTCAATGAAACAACTCCATCTTAAAAATCCCCATTTTAATAACAGAGGACCGCCCCTGGTCTCATCGAAGATCAGGAGCCGTCCTTCTTTATCCGATATAATGAAGCTGACGTACCATTTTGGATAGATCACGGTAGACAGGGATTTTGCTTGGGTCGGCATTGCCCCCGGAGATGACACATCCGACTTTCTTGCCGTGCACCTTCACTTTATGGCACATGGCAGCCGCGAGTGATGCAGCACCTGCCCCTTCGACCAGTGTCTTTTCCCTCTGCAGCATGAACATCATCGCATACGCGATTTCTTCATCGGTCACGGTGACCATATCGTCCACGTATTTGCGGATGATCGGGAAGGTCAGTTCACCCGGCTTCTTGACAAGGATGCCATCTGCGATTGTATGCACATGATTGAGTGATCCTTTGTTTTTGCCTGTAAAAAAATTATAGGTTGCCGGCGCTCCGAGTGCCTGCACTCCGATAATGTTCACCTTTGGATTAAAGGATTTAACTGCAAGTGCCATGCCGGCAAGCAGCCCTCCGCCTCCGACAGGGACGAGGATCGTGTCCAGGTCGCTGAGCTGCTGAAGCATTTCAAGCGCGACGGTTCCCTGCCCCGCCATCACTTTCGGGTCATCAAATGCATGAACGAATGTCGAGCCTTTTTCCTTCATTTCTCCGACTGCAGCACTATAAGCTTCTTGATAGGTTTCTCCTTTTAATACGATGTTCGCTCCGTAATGCTTTGTCGCCTCCACTTTTGCAGAAGGCGTCCGCTTCGGCATAAAGATTTTCGAAGCTGCCTGACGCTGGGATGCTGCAAGTGCTACTCCCTGGGCGTGATTGCCTGCAGAGGCGCAGATGATGCCTCTCGCAGCTTCCTCCTCGGACAATGACATCACCTTATTCATTGCCCCTCTTACCTTAAAAGAGCCGGTCCGCTGCATATTTTCCATTTTCATAAAAATGTTTCCACCCGTGAACGCGTTCAATGTGGAGGATTGTTTCAACGGTGTCCGATGCACTTGACCACAGATTCTTTCCATCGCTTCTACAACTTCAGCACTATTCATTAAATTCCCAAGACACTCACCTCATTTTGTTTTTCGTATTGCTCGATTTTTTCACCATAATGCATTGTCAGATCTATTTCATCGAGTCCTTCCATCAGCATCGTTTTCCAATATGGATCTACCTCGAAGGGTGCAATGAGCCCTTCAGAATCACAAAGCATCTGAGACTCCAGTGAAACCTCAATTTTGTAGACGTCTGCCTTTCGTTCATTTTTAAATAGGGCATCAACTGTATCTTCAGTCAATGAAATCGGCAGTATCCCGTTTTTCAAGCAGTTATTATAAAAAATATCCGCAAAACTTTTGGCGATGATCACCTTGAATCCAAAGTCCTGAAGTGACCACGGGGCATGCTCCCTTGATGAACCGCATCCGAAATTTTTACCCCCGAGAAGGATTTCCGAGTCATTATATTTAGGAGTATCCAGTTGAAAATCTTCTCTCAGAGTTTTTCCATCGTCTTCGAAACGCCAGTGATAAAATAGGTACTGACCGAATCCTTTGCGCTCAATTCTTTTTAAAAATTGCTTCGGAATGATTTGATCTGTATCGACATTGTCGCGGTGAAGAGGGAATACCTTTCCCTCCAAATGATTGATTGCCATGTAGCCACCTCCTTAGGATACTGTCGCTGCTTTTAGTTTTCTTACGTCTGTCAGCTTTCCGGTAACCGCAGCTGCAGCGGCCATCGCAGGGCTGAGAAGATGAGTCCGCGATCCGTTGCCCTGGCGTCCTTCAAAATTCCGGTTCGAAGTGGATGCACAGCGTTTTCCTGGAGGAACAATATCATCATTCATCGCAAGGCACATGCTGCATCCTGCCTCTCTCCATTCAAACCCTGCTTCTTTAAAAATGTCGTGAAGCCCTTCTGCTTCAGCCGCTTGTTTGACCTTGAACGAACCCGGGACGACCAGCGCGGTTACTTCCGCCTTCACCTTATGGCCTTTTACCACTTCGGCTGCCGCTCTCAAATCACTCAATCTTGAGTTCGTGCATGAACCGATGAATACATAATCGACTTCGATGTCTTCAATCGGCATTCCGGCTTCGAGCCCCATATAGCGGAGCGCTCTCTCCGTACCTTCTTGGTCAGAGGGGTCCGCGAAATCCCCCGGGTGAGGGACTGAGTTTGAGATGCCTGCTCCCATTCCGGGATTCGTTCCCCATGTCACATGAGGTTCGATGTCTTCCCCCTTGATGGTGAGGTGGTCATCATATACAGCATCGATATCGCTTTGAAGTGCTCTCCATTCAGTTTTAAGTTCTTCAAACGATTTGTTTTTAGGAAGATGCTGCCTGCCTTCAAGATACTCGAACGTCACCTCATCAGGAGAGATCAATCCGGCCTTTGCTCCTGCCTCGATACTCATATTGCAGACCGTCATCCGTTCTTCCATTGTGAGGTTCCGGATGACGTCCCCGGTGAACTCTATGACATAACCAGTACCGAATCCGACTCCGTATGCGGAAATGATGTGGAGGATGACATCTTTTGCCGATACTCCGAATCCAAGTTCGCCGGTCACTTCCACCTGCAGTGTTTTCGGTTTGGACTGCCAAAGGGTCTGGGTGGCCATTACATGCTCCACTTCACTCGTTCCGATACCAAAAGCGAGGGCGCCGAACGCTCCGTGAGTCGATGTATGGCTGTCGCCGCAAACGATGGTTTTACCCGGCTGCGTGAGACCCAGCTCCGGCCCGATGACATGAACGATTCCCTGATCCGGATGATGGATGTCAGACAGTTCCACATTGAACTCTTTGCAATTTTTCTTCAGTGTATCCATTTGAAGTTTTGCAATCTCATCCCGGACGATATGCCGTTCCCGAGTCGGAACATTATGATCCATCGTCGCATAGGTCAAATCCGGCCTTCTAACCTTTCTACCCTTGAGACGAAGTCCCTCAAAGGCTTGGGGAGATGTAACCTCATGTACAAGGTGCAAATCGATATACAGTAAATCCGGCTTTCCCTTTTCTTCTTGTACCACATGTTTCTTCCATATCTTTTCAATGATATTCTTCCCTGCCATGATCTCCCTCCTGGTTTGGTAATTTTCTATATTGGAGCTACCGGATTGATTAGCTGTTCATTTAAGGGGCAGCTCCAAGTTTGTCGGTTTTAGTTAAAAGGATGATTTTGCGTAATTGTTTTGATTTAAAAAGAAGCTTTCAGTCTTATTAACTCTCATTTTTGTACTGGCAAATTGAACTCGAATTGGCGTTTCACTATGAAGCTCTGAATATATGTGCGAAATATTCGATATATGTGCGAAATCCTGAATATATGTGCGAACTACCGATTTCCCGACGCAAAACGCATTATTTCGACACGTACCATGTCGACGCCTCCATTCTTACAAGTAAGCCGCCAAGATCGAGCTTAACGCATGATCCGCTTCAAGGCGTTCCACCACAAGCTGGCTCATCGCCCCTGTTCCGACAACGGTTCCGCGGCCCACCGTCCACAGGTCACCTGTGCGGTAGCCGGCGTTCAATACTTCCTGCACTCCCATTTCGATCATTTCTGCTTCTTCTTTCAGTCCGAAAGAGTGACGAAGCATCATTGCAACCGATAGAATCATAGCAAGCGGATTGGCTTTTCCTTTACCGGCGATGTCTGGAGCCGAGCCGTGCACCGGCTCATAGAGTCCGAACGAGTCTTCTCTTAAACTGGCAGAAGGCAGCATTCCCAGAGAACCTGTAATCATGGAAGCCTCATCGCTCAGGATATCCCCGAACATATTCTCGGTTACCAGTACATCAAATTGCTTCGGCTGATACATCAGCTTCATGGCCGCTACGTCGACAAGCATGTGCTCGACTTCCACATCCGGATATTCGACCGCCACTTCATTCACGACTTCACGCCACATTCGGCTCGTTTCCAACACATTGGCCTTGTCAACGGACGTTAACTTTTTCTTTCGTTTCTGAGCCAGGACAAACGCTTTACGGACGATCCGTTCGATTTCGCTTCGTTCGTACACCAGGGTATCGACTGCTACCTCATCGTTTTTCCCCTGGCGGCCTGATGGCTGACCGAAATATAAGCCTCCCGTCAACTCACGGACGATCACTAAATCGACGTCTTCAACCATTTCTCTTTTCAACGGAGAAGCATTCAGTAAGCTTTCAAATGCTTTTATCGGTCTTAAATTTGCAAACAGATTAAACTCTTTACGGATGGAAAGAAGTCCTTTTTCAGGGCGCTGCTCTTTTGGCAGGTCCTCCCACTTCGGGCCGCCGACTGCACCTAGCAGCACGGCGTCACTATCCCTGCAAAGCTTGACTGTTTCAGGAGGTAATGGTGTACCGAACCGGTCGACTGCTGCTCCGCCGATGTAGCCTTTCTCCACCTCGAACTCATGGCCGAACCAATCACCCACCGCTTTCAGTACTTCTAATGCACCATCCATAATCTCTTGACCGATACCGTCTCCAGGCAAAACTGCGATTTTTTTCTTCATTAGAACTACCTCCTGTTTTTATAAAATCTGTTACAACACCGCTGTTGATTTCCGTGCAAGACTTCGCTTTCCGCGGGTGACCCGTGAGCCTCCTCGGCTTCGCCTCCGGGGTCTCACATGGCCACTTCTCCCGCAGGAGTCTTCGTCTTGCACTCCAACCAACAGCTAGATTTTCCCATCACCATTTCTTTGAATAAAGCACCCGCCCGGTGACAGGCGCCTCCCTTTATTTTTTTAAAAAACTATACTCCAGCCTTCACAGCCACTTTCTCTTTCATCGTCGCTTTCTGCTGCAGCAATCTGTTCACTGCGTTCAGGTAAGCACGGGCAGATGCTTCGAGGACATCTTGGGCGGTGCCGCGGCCGCTTGTGTTATCTCCGTCATATTCGAGGCGGACGTAAACTTCAGCAAGGGCATCACGGCCTCCGCCGACTGAGTTGATTTTGTAGTCAAGAAGCTTGGATGGCGATGGAAGCATAGATTCGATCGTATTGTAGATGGCTTCCACGCTTCCCGATCCTGTTGAAGCGAGCTGCTTCAGATCTCCATTTTCATCGCGGAGCTCGATGGTTGCGGTCGGGATATTATCCATGCCGTATTGAACCTGCATCCTCTCCAGATTGAAGCCGGTACCCTCTCCGATTTCGGTTTGCTTGTTCGTCAGGATGCTGAACAGGTCGTCATCGACAATTTCTTTCTTTTTATCCGCTAAATCTTTAAATGTATCGAATGCTTCTTTCAGCTTCTCTTCATTGAGATCGAAACCAAGTTCAAGTGCTTTGTTTTTAAAAGCATGACGTCCTGAATGCTTTCCTAGGACGAGTCTTGTGGAGTTTACGCCGATGAGTTCTGGTGTAATGATTTCATACGTCGTTTTCTCTTTCAGCATGCCGTCCTGATGGATTCCGGATTCATGGGCGAATGCGTTGTTTCCGACAACCGCTTTGTTAGCGGGGACCCTCATTCCAGTCAGCTTGCTGACGAGTGCGCTCGTTTTCTTGATTTCATCCAGTTTCAGACGGGTGGACGCTCCATAGAAATCTTCGCGGATCCGAAGGGCGACCGCCACTTCTTCAAGTGCTGCATTTCCAGCCCGTTCCCCGATCCCATTGATTGTTCCTTCAATTTGATCGGCTCCATTTTCGATGGCAGCGAGAGAGTTGGCTGTCGCCATTCCAAGGTCATCATGGCAGTGGGCGGACAGCTTCACTCCGTCAATATTCGGGACGTTTTCCCTTACGAACCGGAACATTTCACCGTATTTCTGAGGCGTCATATATCCGACCGTATCTGGAAGGTTGATGACCGAAGCTCCTGCTTCGATCACCCTTTCCATGATTTTCACAAGAAAGTTCAAGTCCGTTCTGCCTGCATCTTCAGCTGACCACTGAACGACAGGGAAGAGTTTCTTTGCGTATTTCACGGTCTCCACTGCTTTTTCAATCACCTGATCCGGTGTCATTTTCAACTTGTGCGTCATATGGATCGGGGATGTGGCGATAAAGACGTGGAGTCTCGGCTCGGCAGTTGTTTTGAGTGATTCCCAAACCGCATCGATATCACGGATGCTTGCTCTCGCCAATCCGGTTACGGAAATGTTTTTAACCGTTTCACCAATCCGTTTCACTGCATCGAAGTCGCCTTTTGAAGCTGCAGGAAACCCAGCTTCAATGACATCGACCCCGAGCCTTTCGAGCTGCTTAGCCACTTCTATTTTTTCAACTGTGTTCAGATTTACACCGGCCGATTGTTCTCCGTCTCGAAGCGTTGTGTCAAAAATATCAATGGTTCGCACTCGCTACCACTTCCTTCTCTTTTTTAGAGGTTTTCGGCTGTACAAATGGCATCATTTTGCGAAGCTCTTTCCCTACCACTTCGATTTCATGCTTGCTTTCACGCTGATTGATGGCATTGAACTCCGGACGGTTTGCCTGATTTTCCAGGATCCATCCTTTTGCAAATTTTCCTGTTTGAATGTCTGACAGGACTTCCTTCATTCGGGCTTTCGTTTCTTCGTTCACAACACGCGGGCCGGATACGAAATCTCCCCATTGTGCAGTATCCGATATCGAGTAGCGCATGCCTTCGAGTCCTTGTTCGTACATTAAATCAACGATCAGTTTCAGTTCATGCAGACATTCAAAATATGCAACTTCTTTTTGGTAGCCGGCTTCCACGAGCGTTTCGAATCCTGCTTTCACTAAGGATGTCAGTCCCCCGCATAATACCGCCTGTTCTCCGAAAAGATCGGTTTCTGTTTCTTCCTGGAATGAAGTCTCAAGGATACCGGCACGACCTGCCCCGACTCCTTTTGCGTAGGCAAGTGCGACTTCACGGGCCTGACCTGATACGTCCTGGTAAACTCCGAATAGTGCAGGTACACCTGCTCCTTCTTCAAATGTTCTGCGTACCAGGTGTCCAGGACCTTTAGGGGCAACAAGGAATACATCGACGTCTTCTGGCGGAACAACCTGGCTGAAGTGGATGTTAAATCCGTGAGCGAATGCTAAAGCCTTTCCGGCTGACAGTGCTGGCTTGATCTCTGCTTCATACACCTTAGGCTGATGTTCATCCGGAAGAAGGACCATGATCACATCTGCCTGTTCACAAGCTTCGCGGACAGAATAGACGTCCAATCCGTCTTCTACCGCCTGGTCCCATGACTTTCCTTTTCTTAGTCCGACTACTACATCAAATCCGCTTTCCTTCAAGTTCTGTGCATGGGCATGACCTTGGGAACCGTATCCTACAACAGCTACCTTCTTTCCTTTTAAAACCTCTTCATTCACATCTCCGTTATAATAAACCTTTACCATTTCGCTCATCCTCTCCACTTTTTTATAAAATTTTCGCCGTTTAGCGATGTTTCCGTTAATTTACGATTGAGTACTGTTTCAATTCCGTGACCGGTTTGCCATTGCCTCGTGCAAAGGCGGTGATGCCGGTGCGGGCGATTTCTTTGATTCCGTATGGTCTTAATAGATCGATGATGGCTTCGATCTTGGAGGTTTCACCTGTTACCTGGACTGTCACGCTGTCCCTGGCTACATCGATGATCGAAGCTCTGAATGGTTCGACGATGCCGTTGATTTCTGACCTTGTCTGTCCAGTGCTCAACACTTTGATCAGTGCCAGCTCACGTGCGACGACTCCTTGGTCGGTGATGTCTGTTACCTTCAGCACATCGATTTGTTTATGAAGCTGTTTCATCAGCTGTTCAATTTTCCTATCGTCTTCCACGTTGACGACGAAGGTCATTCTTGAGATGCCTTCCACCTCCGTATATCCGACGGAGATGCTTTCGATGTTGAACTGGCGCTTTGTAAATAGTCCCGTTACCCGGTTCAGTACACCACTCCGGTTATGAACGAGAGCCGTTACAATCCGTTTCATGGTTTCACCCCTAACATTTCGTGTAGTCCTTTTCCTGGAGCGACCATCGGGTATACATTTTCCTTGGGATTCACCAGGCAGTCGATGAGAACCGGTTCATCACTCGTTAAAGCTTCTTTTAAAACTGTGTCCGCTTCTTCCTGGGTTTTCACTTGATACCCTTTGATGCCATAGGATTCAGCCAGTTTTACGAAATCAGGCTGCTGGGAGAATAGTGACTGAGAATATCTCTCTTCATAGAAGGTTTCCTGCCACTGTCTCACCATCCCAAGTGTGCTGTTGTTCAGCATCACCACTTTTACCGGCAGGTTGAGCTCTTTCAAAAGAATCAGCTCCTGCAGGGTCATCTGGAAACCGCCGTCTCCTACAAAGGCAACCACTTTACTGGATGGATTCGCAAGCTGTGCTCCTATCGCTGCCGGAAAACCGAAGCCCATTGTGCCGAGACCTCCCGAAGTCACCCAGTTGTTCGGCTTTTTAAAGGAATAATACTGTGCCGCCCACATTTGATGCTGTCCTACGTCAGTAGTGACAATGGCTTCTCCATTCGTCATTTCGTAGACCTGTTCGATGAGAAGCTGAGGAGACAACACGTCATTTGTCTTGCTGTACCAGTAAGGATTTTCAAGCTTATTAGCCTGCAGGTGGCGGTGCCACTCTTCTGTATCCCCTCTAACCGCTTCATGCTCAAGAATTTTTTTCAGCGCTTCCTTTGAATCAGCCACTATCGGAATATGAGTGGTGACGTTCTTTCCGATCTCGGCAGGGTCGATGTCGATATGGACCACTTTTGCCTTAGGAGCGAATGTCTTCAGGTTTCCGGTTAGACGGTCATCGAAACGTGCTCCGATATTGATTAAGAGATCACATTCATAGAGAGCCATATTACTTGCATAACACCCATGCATGCCAGCCATCCCCAGAAACAACGGGTGATCTGCCGGAAAGCCTCCCAGTCCTAAAAGGGTATGGACAACGGGAAGATCAAACTGTTCCGCTAAGTTTTTTAATTCTTCTGACGCTTTTCCGTGCAATACGCCTGCTCCGGCTAAGATAACCGGTTTCTTTGAAACTTTAATCGCATCCACCAGCTTCCTGATTTGAAGCGGATTTGGATGAAGATTAGGCTGATAGCCCGGCAGATCCATCTCTACGTCTTTTACCGGAGGGGCATCCAGTACCGTCAGATCCTTTGGAATATCCACAAGCACAGGGCCCGGCCTTCCTGTTGAAGCGATATGGAATGCTTCTTTCACAACCCTCGGCAGGTCTTTAATGTCGCGCACCTGATAATTATGCTTTGTAATCGGCATCGTAATTCCAACTACATCCGCCTCCTGAAATGCATCAGTCCCGATGACGCCTGAAGCGACCTGCCCTGTAAAAATAACGAGCGGCAATGAATCCATCATCGCATCAGCTATCCCGGTTACAAGATTGGTAGCACCCGGGCCTGATGTAGCAATGACTACGCCGGGTTTCCCCGAAACCCTGGCATATCCTTCAGCAGCGTGGATCGCCCCTTGTTCATGACGAGCGAGAACATGTTTGATGGGGGCTTTATATAGAGCATCATAGATCGGCAGGACGGCTCCACCAGGATATCCAAACAGAATATCAACTTTTTCCTCCCTTAACGCCTTCATGAGCATGTCAGCACCGTTGACTTTTTCTGCCTGGGGCTTCGAAACCGGTTCTGCCTCTAACTTAGCTCTCATTTTTGATCTCCTCCTTTTAATTGATTTCTGCAGCCGCTTGACTACGGTTATGTTCAGCCTATTCCAGTTAGTTTCCATATAAAAAAGCCTTTCCACCCACTACGACAGAATTTGATCTTTCGCAGGGGTGAAAAGGCTTTGTTCCTTTCCACGGTACCACCCTAGTTCAGAGACGGCCCGGGGCCATCTCCCTCAGCAGGCTGATTCTTAAAGAGCATCAGCCTTTGTTTTTGTAACGAGTAACAGCTACTCGATCGTTCCTACTGAATGAGTTTCAGAACGATACTCAGAGGGGATGTCGGCATCGGTTGTATTACTGGTTTGCAGCACCACCAGCTCTCTGGAAATACAAGTCCCGATCCTTTAACCTCTTCAACGCTTTAACGTTTATTCCGTTTTCAATATACCGCCTGTGCTTGCTGATGTGACAAGCTTTGCGTATCTTGCGAGATACCCTTTTCTGATTTTAGGAGGAGGCTGCACCCACTCCTGCTGCCTGAACTTGAACTCTTCTTCGGAGATCATTAACGAAATGGTCCGATTCGTCAGATCAATCATAATCGGGTCTCCGTTTTCAATGACTCCAATCGGTCCCCCTTCGGCTGCTTCCGGTGAGACATGACCAATTGAAATGCCCCGTGAAGCTCCAGAGAACCTGCCGTCTGTCATGAGTGCGACTTTCTTTTCAAGCCCTCTTCCTGCAATGGCTGCCGTAGGGGCAAGCATCTCAGGCATTCCCGGACCGCCTTTCGGACCTTCATAGCGGATGACCACGACATGACCTTCCTTCACTTCTCCGCTTTCGATGCCTGCAAGTGCATCATCCTGGGATTCATACACAATGGCTTCTCCCATGAAGGTTTTAATTGAAGGGTCGACGGCGCCAACTTTGATGACCCCTCCATTTGGAGCGATATTCCCGAAGAGGACGGATAATCCCCCGACTGGACTGTGCGCCTTATCTTTTCGTCTAATGACGTCATCATTTTTGATGTGAGCCTCTTTTACATTTTCATAAAGAGATTTTCCTGTAACGGTAATCCTGTCATTATGGACAGCACCCATCTCGCACAACTCTTTGATAATGGCGCTGACCCCGCCCGCATTATGGACATCCTGCATGGAGTAGTCGGATGCCGGGCTTATTTTAGATAAATATGGAACACGTTCTGCTACCTTATTGATCCGGTTAATGTCATAATCGATTTCTGCTTCGTTCGCGATGGCCAATGTATGAAGGACGGTATTCGTCGAGCCGCCCATCGCCATATCTAAAGCGAATGCATCATCAATTGTATCTTCCGTGATAATGTCACGCGGTTTAATATCTTTCTTGACCATTTCGACCAGATGCTTTGCCGCGTCCTTGATTAATTGATGGCGTTCTGCTGACGTTGCAACAATTGTCCCGTTTCCTGGAGGCGCCATTCCGAGCATTTCCATAAGGGAGTTCATCGAATTCGCCGTGAACATCCCTGAACATGACCCGCAGGTAGGACAGGCATTCTGTTCAATATCGAGAAGCTGTTCGGCAGTCATCCTTCCTGATTGGTGAGCCCCGACACCTTCAAAGACAGATACAAGTGATAATGGATCTCCTTCACTTGATACGCCCGCTTCCATCGGACCTCCCGATACAAATACGGAAGGGACATTCGTCCTGACTGATGCCATCAGCATGCCGGGCGTGATCTTGTCACAGTTCGGAATGTAAAAGACTCCGTCAAACCAATGGGCATTGATGACGGTTTCTGCAGAATCTGCAATCAGCTCACGGCTGGGTAATGAATACCTCATTCCGATATGCCCCATCGCGATTCCGTCGTCTACTCCGATTGTATTGAATTCGAATGGTATTCCACCTGCTTCCCGAATGGCTTCTTTCACTACTTGGGCAAAACCGTTCAGGTGCATATGGCCGGGAATAATATCGATGTAAGAGTTACAGACCCCGATAAATGGTTTCTCCATATCTTCAAGCTTAACCCCCGTCGCATAAAGTAAACTGCGGTGAGGGGCACGGTCGATTCCTTTTTTGATCATGTCACTGCGCACACTATCACCTCCAACTTATCCGACTTGAGCATTTTGTTTGTAAACTTTTCTTCCATCCTGCGTGACAGTGTTTCTGAATTCCTGCAATAATTGATTTGTATAAGATCCTGGTGTGCCGTCACCGATGACACGTCCGTCCACCTTGACGACCGCGATGACTTCGGCTGCTGTCCCCGTTAAGAATACTTCGTCTGCTGTATATACGTCGTGACGGGTAAACACGTCTTCTTTAATATTGAAGCCTAATTTCTCAGCAATCTCGATGATTGCATTCCGCGTGATTCCTTCTAAAGCTCCGACATACCCTGGAGGCGTGAGGATTTTTCCGTTTTTCACGATGAAGATATTATCGGCAGAGCCTTCCGCTACATAGCCTTGATCATTCATCATGAGCGCTTCACTTACACCTGCAAGATTGGCTTCGATTTTAACCAGAATATTGTTTAAGTAATTCAGTGATTTAACTTTCGGTGAAAGAACGTCGGCACGATTCCGGCGGCTTGCTACCGATACAATCTCGATTCCTGTTTCATATAACTTTTTCGGGAAAAGAGCTAACTGTTCAGCAATGACGATCAGCTGCGGCCTTTTACAGGAAAATGGATCCAGCCCCAAGTTACCTACACCGCGTGAAATGACTACTCTGATATAGGCATTTTCCAGCTGGTTTTTCTTCAAAGTGTCTACGATGATGTCGCACATCTCCTGTTTTGATACTTCGATATTGAGCATGATGGCTTTCGCTGAGTCATAAAGGCGATCAACATGTTCTTCGAGGCGGAATACATTCCCATCGTACATTCGAATCCCTTCGAACACTCCATCTCCATAAAGAAAACCATGGTCGTAAACAGATACGACTGCGTCTTCCTTTTTAACGTATTGACCGTCCAAATAGATCCATTGTTCGTTCATGTTAATCATTCCTTTCCCGGTTGAGTTTGTTTTTTTATAGATTAAGAGATATTTGCTTGTTTGCAGCTTTTTTGAATGCTGCATGGGAGCCTTTTTTTAGTAGCCTCGACTGTGTATTTGGAGCAGCCGATGACCGGTTTGTTCCGGCTCGAAAATTTATATTGAGGACAATATTACGCCCGTTTCCCAGGAAGGTCAACAGTATTTTTGTAAATTTTTTGACTATTTAGATTTATCAGATTTATGGTAACCGCTTACATCTTTGTCCTTATCATGTTTGTTTGAAATAATTTTTTTGGAATTTTTTTATTGAGTCATGATTCAGTTGTTTGGCGGGGGGTTTGGGGGATTCGACAGGTTTTGATGGTCAATTTTTTGCAGAAGGAAGTTGGGCCTATGAATAATGATTTAGGTGATTCTCAGTTCAGTAGATTAATTGATAATAAGGAATGAGTTGCGGACATTCAACACGCAATTGATTTCCGTGTAAGGCTTCGCTTTCCGCGGGTAGCCCGTGAGCCTCCTCGGCTTCGCCTCCGGGGTCTCACTTGTCCAGCTGCAGGGCTTAGAGGCACATGTCATAAGCCAAACCGACCAAGAAGGCAAAGAACGCCTTCGTGGCCGATTAGTCTTATGCCACCCGCCTCTTAGCAAAGCCCTTCCGCTTTTCTTATTAGCTACTCTTCCCGCAGGAGTCTTCGCCTTACACTCCAATCAACCGCTGGATTCATTCAAAACTTATATTTGACCTTGAACACAATAAGTTTAAATTAGGGGAGACATTTCAATAAAATCCCACCACTCACCCAACTCAAATTAAAATTTCTACAAATAAAAAACCAATCTAAAATGCTTCAACAGCACTTTAAATTGGTTTTTGGTTATGTCCAAGTAAACATATACTTCTCATCTTCGACATCTTTTGCTTTTTTGACGATTTTCAGTGGTTTGAAGGTGTCGATCATGACGGCGAGTTCGAGAGTTTCTTTTTTGCCGATGCTTGCTTCGGTTGTTCCCGGGTGCGGGCCGTGCGGGATACCGCTCGGGTGGAGTGTGATGGATCCTTCTTTGATTCCTTTACGGCTCATGAAGTTCCCTTCCACATAGTAGAGCAGCTCATCGCTGTTTACATTGCTGTGGTTGTAAGGGGCCGGGATTGCTTCCGGATGATAGTCATACAGTCTCGGCACGAATGAACACACCACATAATTATGCCCTTCGAAAGTCTGATGGACCGGCGGCGGCTGGTGGACACGCCCGGTGATCGGTTCGAAATCCTCGATGTTGAAGACCCAAGGGTATAAGTAGCCGTCCCAGCCGACCACATCAAGCGGATGATGATCCAGCACATGTGAATGCAGGGCGCCCCTTGATTTCAAAATGACTTCGAACTCTCCTTTTTCATCATGCGTTTCCAGTGTTTCCGGTCCTCTTAAATCACGTTCACAAAACGGACTATGCTCGAGCAGTTGGCCATATTCATTCCGGTAGCGGCGAGGCGTGGTGATCTGGCTGAAGGATTCCACAATCAGCATCTTTGTGTCTTCTTCAGGTACTACGCGGTAAATCGTACCGATCGGAATCACGACATAATCACCTTTTCCATACGTGATCGTGCCGAACATCGTTTCCACTTTTCCTTTTCCGAAATGGATATAGAGCATTTCATCTCCATCTCCGTTACGGTAAAAGCTTTTCATTTCTTTTGTGACAAAAGCAGTGCCGATCAAGAGGTCTGAGTTGCCAAGCAGGTATTCCCTGCTTTCAAGGGCATCGCCATTCTTTTCCACCCCGTCCGTCATGAAGTGACGGTGGCGCACCGCACCCTCTTCTTCAAATTGGGGCATATAGCTGCCAAGATATTCTGTTTTCGTGACGGCTGTCGGCAGATGGTGATGATAGAGAATCGATTGTGTTCCGGAGAACCCTTTCGTCCCCATCACCTGTTCCCGGAAAAGGGTGCCGTCGTCTTTCTTAAACATGGTGTGACGTTTGTGAGGGATTTCCCCCATTTTGCGGTAATACATGGTTTTCCTCCTCTCTTGTGCTCGCGACCTTGTTTCGCAGCACGCCAAGTCCTTCAATTTCCAATTCGACTTCATCCCCCGCCTGCAGCCAGCGGTGGGTTTCCGTACCGAGCTCCAGGATGCAGCCGGTCCCGACCGTCCCGGAACCAATGACTTCACCCGGATAAAGGGTAACGTCCTTAGAGGCCCTTTCGATCATATCTGCAAACGTATAAAATATATCTTTGTAATTTCCTTTAGAAAGAAGCTTGCCGTTCACTTTAGCGGTCATCATCAAATCAAACCGGTCCCCGGTCCGCTTGGCTTCCAATTCATCCTTTGACACTAAATACGGTCCGAAAGATGTAGCAAAATCCTTGCCTTTTGCAGGACCGAGACCGACCTTCATTTCATGCTTCTGAATGTCCCTTGCACTCCAGTCATTCATGATGAAGTATCCATAAATATGATCTTCGGCATCTCCCCTGGAGATGTTCCGTCCTTCTTTTCCGATCACACAGGCAATTTCCAGTTCGTAATCGAGCCATTCGCAGTCAGACGGCTTGAGGATTTCTTCATCAGGGCCTTTCACTGCAAGATGATTGGTGAAGTAGAAGACAGGAAAGTCATACCATTCCGGCACTACATCCAGACCCCTTTTTTTACGGGCAGTTTTGACATGCTCTTCAAATGCATAAAAGTCACGGATACTGACAGGTCTTGGTATGGGAGATTTCAGTGTGACTTCACTTAGAGGACGGACTCCTTTGTCACCCTTGGAAAAATGTCCGAGCTCCGCCATTTTCTCGAGCGCTTCTTCCCCTCTTCCAATCAGCGAAATCATATCCTTTGGAAATGTTCCTGCCGTTGCTTCATATAAATCTATTACCAAATCATTTTGTATCAGACCGGTTCTGACTTCATTTCCATTATGAAAGCTTACAAGTTTCATCTTTGCTCACCTTTTTCGAATCATTTCAAAAGCATCCGCAAGCGGCTTAGTATACGACTGGCCTGCCAGTCTTCCAACAGGTTTTAATTTCTTTGTATCGATTTTCCCGTCATAATAAAGCTCGTCATCAATTCTTACGCATCCAACTTTTCCAATGACAAGGCTTCCTGCACCAGGCTGATCACCGAAGTGTAGTACTTGATGCAGCGTGCATTCGAGCTGCACCTTGCTCTCTGCGACAGCCGGCGGCTTTACGCTGATTGATTCTTTCTTTGTTAAGCCTGTTTCCTCAAACTCATCTATCCCCCGATCAAATTCGATCGCACAGTTATTCATTTCTTCTGCAAACTCTTCACTTACAATATTGATGACAAATTCATTTGTCTCTTCAATATTTGAAAGAGTATCTTTTTTGCTGCCGTCTTTTCCTTTTCTCATCGGCGAGAAACAGACGAGCATCGGTTCTGCAGAAATGGCTGTAAAGAAACTGAAAGGGGCAAGATTCGCCCTTCCTTCTTCGTCTAAAGTGGAGACAAAGGCAATCGGCCGCGGCAAAATGCTGCCGACCATTAATTTATACGCATCCTGCCAAGGAAGGGTGTGTGGTTTGATATCCATTCACTCTCCTCCTTTCGCTTTTAAAATTTGTTCCAACGAAGAAACAAACAATTTATTGTCTTCCTCTGTACCGATGGTGACGCGCACGGTCGTTGGATATCCGAGCAGTGTCCCGGATCGGACGACGATCCCTTTTTTCACCAGTTCAGAAGACACAAGTTCACCGTTCAGCCCCGTGTCCACCATGATGAAGTTTGCCTGTGATGGAAAAAAGCTTACTCCCAATCGATGAAACTCTTTTTCTAAGTATTCACGGCCTTTTTGATTTTTATGGGTGCATTCGCGGATAAAGGATTGATCTTCAAGTGCAATGACGGCCGATCTCTGTGCGATCATGTTCACGTTGAATACATCTTTTACTTTTCTAAGCTGCTCGGTGATTTCTTCGTTCATTACACCGAAACCGACACGCAGTCCTGCGAGGCCGTATATCTTCGAAAAGGTTCTCAGGACAATCAAGTTATCAAACTGTGATAATAATGGCAGTGTTTCAAGATAATCATCGGTAGTGACGTATTCCATATACGCTTCGTCCACGACCACCAATATGTGCGACGGGATGCTTTCGATGAATTCCAGGAGCTCTTTCTTTCCGACGATGGTTCCTGTAGGATTGTTCGGATTGCAGACGAAGATGAGCTTTGTATTGGAAGTGATTGCTGCAGCCATAGCTTTCAGGTCATGCGTTCCGTCAACCAACGGAACGATCACAGGAGAACCTCCTTCGAGAAATACGTTCGTCTGATACCTAGGGAACGTCACATCCGCCATGATTGCTTCGTCCCCGCAGGTCAAGTATGCCCTTGTCAGCAGCCTGATGACCTCATCCGACCCGTTTCCGAATACCAGCTTTTCCTTTTCCACTCCCAGAAAAGCTGCTACTTTGTCCGAAAGCTCGATGGCAGCTCCGTCCGGGTAGAGAAAAAGATCTCCGTCATGTTCCCTGAACCATTTCTTCACATTCGGTGAGCAGCCATAAATGTTCTCATTTTCCGAGAGCTTTCGGATCGTGCTCAAACCGTGCTCCTTTTGCAGATCGGCTAATGTCTTCCCCAATACATAGGGAGCAATATGCGTCACCGCTTCTCTCGTTTTAAATTTAAGTGCCATACGTGATCCTCGCCTTCCTCATGGATGAAGGGGGCCGACCCGCTTCGAGTGAAAGATCCTTTCCTTGCTGAATATAGCCTTTAGCTTATATTCATAAGGTAATAGCTTTCCTCTTGACGGGTTAACCCCCTGACCGGTCCCTTTTGACCCCAATATCTCTCTATTCTCTTTATCTCTCTATTTTTTTATCTTTTTATCTCTCTCTATTTGTGATTATTTTATAGATTCCCGCGGCGTTCCTGTTCACGTTCGATTGATTCGAATAGTGCTTTGAAGTTTCCTTCCCCGAACCCTCTGGCACCTTTGCGCTGGATGACTTCGATGAACAGCGTCGGACGGTCGACAATCGGTTTGGTGAAGATTTGAAGGAGGTATCCTTCATCATCGCGGTCTACTAATATATTTAATTCTTTGATTTTTGATATTTCCTCATCTATTTCCCCCACGCGTTCAGAAAGCATTTCATAATAAGAGTCTGGTGTATTCAAGAATTCGACTCCGTTTTCTTTTAAAATGCTGACCGTCTTCACGATGTCTTCTGTCAGGATCGCGATATGCTGAACACCAGGCCCTCCGTAGAACTCAAGGTATTCTTCGATTTGGGATTTGCGTTTCCCTTCAGCCGGCTCATTGATCGGGAATTTGATTCTTCCTCCGTTATGCATGACCTTTGACATTAACGCAGAGTATTCAGTGGTGATATCTTCGTTAGTAAAGTGGCGCATCTCCTTGAAGCCCATGACCTTCTCGTAATATTCCACCCATTCTTCCATTCTCTCAACGTTTCCAACCACGTGGTCGACTGCAATGATTCCCGCATCCTCATTGCTTAACGCAGAATCATATTTTTCAAAGCCCGGCATGAATATTCCTTTGTAGTCTTTTCGCTCGATCAGCGTATGAACCGTATCTCCGTATGTACCGATTACTGCTTTTTTCAAAGTGCCTTCATCGTCTTCAAGCGTAGTTGGAGGCATGATTTCGATAGCTCCGCGTTCCACCGCCCCTGCGTAAGCCTTTTCAACATCATCCACCATTAGGGCGATATCTTTGATTCCATCCCCATGCTTATGGATGAATTGTGATACACGGCTTCCTTCATGCAGGCTTCCAGTGATCACAAGACGCACTTTATTTTGCTGCAATACATAGGACACAGTATCGCGATTTCCTGTTTCAAGACCGGAATATGCAACTGTTTTAAAGCCGTATGCTGTACAGAAGAAGTGAGCCGTCTGCTTCGCATTTCCTGCATAGTACTCTAAATAGTCAACGTCTCTTACCGGAAATAGTTCTTCTGCTTTTTCTCTTTTCTTTGCGGTATTCTCTTGCATGCTAATCCCTCCAGATAATCTTTTGTATATTCTGAATATATCGTAAATAATTACCGCTATCTTCTCAAGAGCGGCCGGTAAAGCTGGAACGCTTTTCTGCAATAAAGGATGTTATCTCCCAGCCGTCTCTTTATTTCGGGGAGGAAGATGAACAGCTGCTCCTTTCAGCGCTTCCACCGCTTCCAATAAGCTTTCCCCAAAGCCTGGATGGGCATGGAGCGGAAAGCTGAAATCCTCGTCCCTTGCCGCCATTTCAAGTCCGAGAACCCCTGTTTGAATCAACTCTACTGCTCCAGCCCCAATCATATGAACTCCAAGAATCAAGTCCGTTTCCTTGTCACAGACAATTTTAACCAGCCCATCCGGAGAACCCGTCACACCTCCATAACCGTTCCCTCTAACGGGGAACTCGCTCACAGACACCGAGTAGCCTGCCTCTTTCGCTTCATCCTCGCTCAACCCCGCAAATGCCAAGGGTGGAGTGAGCTGGATGACAGTCGGAATATGCCGGAGATCGACTTCAGGCTGACCGCCGGCGATCGCTTCCGCGGCTGCTTTCCCCTGTTTGATCGCTTTCACTGCCAGGGATGGACCTTCAGTCACATCTCCTATGGCCCACAGTGTTCCAAGGGAAGTTTGTCCCCTGCGATCCGTTTGGATGTACCCACCTTCTGTAACTTTCATCCCCAATCGATCGAGGCCAAGTTCTTTTAAGTTTGGCTTCACTTTTCCGCTAATGGCAAAGTGACTGCTTTCAATTGAAATGATTTCACCGTTTTGATTTTTCAGGACTGTAAACACCCTGTCCCCTGAACGGGAGACTTCTTGAAGCTTGCTCTCTTTCAAAACCGTTACTTTTTGTTTTTTGAAAAGCCTCAAGACCTCTTTTGTGATGGAAGAATCGAACGGCAGCGCTTCCGGTAAGATGAGCGTCACCTTAGTACCGAGCACAGCAAAGGATGAGGCGATCTCAAGGGAAACATAGTCTGTTCCATAAACGGCGAGCTCACTTGGCAATTCATCCAGCGTGAAAATCTCCCGCTCTTTGAGTATTCTTTCAGAGTCAAAATCAATGTCTTGCGGATAATGAAATTCCCCGCCGGCAGCGATTATTGCGTGTTTAAAATTAAACAGCGAGAAATCATGACCGTTTTCCACACCGATTCTTGTCTCAGATAGAAAGGATGCTGTCCCTTTTACAACTTCGACCTCATTTGCCTTACAAAGCGCTTCCACTCCTTTTCGCAGCTGCGAGACTTTCTTTTCTCGATACTCTTGAAGAGTGGTCATATTCAACTCCGTTTGCACAAACTCCATCCCCATATCAGACAGATGACCAAGCTTTTTATATTCCTGGGCAAAATGGGTAAAGATCTTTGAAGGAATACATCCCTTGTTCAGACAAGTGCCCCCGAGCTCTTCTTTTTCGATGAGCGTCACCTTCCTGCCCAAGCTTGCAGCCCTGATGGCAGCATGATAACCGCCGGGTCCACCGCCGATGACGATTACATCTTTGTCTTCCGTGATTTCTCCCACTACCATTTATATCAACTCCAGAAGCAAGGTTTGAGGCTCTTCGATGAGATCACGGAGCCGATTGGTAAAGCGTACGGCCGTGCCGCCGTCGACAACCCGGTGATCGAATGACATTGACACATTCATCATCGAACGGATTACGATTTCATCCTCATGATTCACCATGGGACGCTTCTTTGTTTTATGGAAGGCAAGCAGGCCGACTTCAGGTTCATTGATAATCGGTGTCGCACCGATTGATCCGTTCAAAGGTCCAACGTTGCTGACCGTGAATGTGCCTCCGGTCATATCTTTGACAGCCAGCTTATTTTCCTGCGCTTTGAGTGTCAGTTCCTTCATTTCCTCATGAATGTCTTTCATCGATTTCGATTCAACATTCCTGATAACAGGCACGATCAGCCCATCTTCTGTATCTGTCGCGATTCCGATATTGTGATCCGGTTTAAGGTGGACGCACTCCTTCTTTTCGTCCAGCACAGCATTGAATACCGGAAACTCTTTTAAACAAATCGAAATGACCTTGATAAAATAAGCACCCATCGAAATGGATTGTCCTTTGTCTCTCACTGTTTCTTTCCACTCTAATAGATTCGTAACGTCTATTTCTTCAAAATGAGTGCAGTGTGCAATCGTACGGAGGGAATGGGTCATCTTGGAAGCGATTTGTTTGCGCCTTCCCCTGAATGGAATCGTGGTTGAATCCTTCACGCAAACCACTCGGTCCATCTCCCTGACTTCAGTGGCAGCTTTCGTGCTTACAGTTGGCTCAGCCGATTCCTGTTTACTTTCTCCTTGAATGAAGGAATACACATCTTCATCCATTATTCTTCCGCCTGCCCCGCTGCCGGTGATTTGATCCAGATCCACTCCGTTTTCTCTTGCAATTTTTCTTGTATACGGGGAAGCCAGCACCCTTCTCGCCCGGATTCCCTGAGGCTTTTTAGGAGCTGACACTGCTTCCGTCGCCCCTTCTTCCTTTTCCATCAGCAGCACGGTCGTACCGACAGGAATCGTTTCTCCTTCCCCGACCGTCAGTTCTTTGATTCTTCCGGAAAAAGGAGCGGGGATTTCTGCGGTCATCTTGTCCGTCTGAACTTCCACCAGCGGCTGATCCGCTTTGACGGTGTCTCCTGCCTTCACAAGAAAGTGATTCACATTTGCTTCCGTCATGCCTTCTCCGATATCGTGTAGCTTGACTTCCATAAACTCCCCCCTCTGCTAATCTAGTATTCTGCCACTTTCTTCACTGCCTCGAGGACCCGCTTGTGGTCAGGCAGATAAAAATCTTCAAAACCGAAATACGGAACAGGAGTATCAAACCCTGTCACACGTTCAACGGGTGCTTTTTGATATAAGAAAGAAGTATCATTGATAATCGCGAGTACATCATTCCCGACTCCGCCAGTCGCGTGTGCTTCATGGACCACGACCGTTCTTCCCGTCTTCTGGACAGAGCTTGAAATAAGATCTTTATCGAGCGGATAAAGCGTTCGCAGGTCAAGCACTTCACAGGAAATGCCCTGCTCCGCAGCTTCCCTGGCGGCATCTTCTGCGACTTTCACCATGGCGCCCCAGGCAATGATCGTGACGTCTTCACCGTCGTTTACTACCTTTCCCTTTCCGATTTCGACCGTATATTTCTCTTCCGGGACTTCTTCACGGGAAGAACGGTAGCACCTCATCGGCTCTAGGAACAGGACCGGGTCGGGATCTTCAATCGCAGCAATCATGAGTCCTTTCGCATCATACGCACTTGAAGGACAGACCACCTTGATCCCAGGCATATGGGTGAAGATCGCTTCAGTACTGTCAGAATGGATTTCTGGCGCCCTTACCCCTGCCCCGTATGGAGCCCTGATCACGATCGGGCATGTGTAATGCCCAAGTGTACGTGATCGCAGGCGTGAGGCATGGGTCATGATCTGCTCATAGGCTGGATAAATGAATCCCATGAACTGTATTTCCGTCACCGGCCTGAATCCGTTCACGGCCAATCCGATGGCCGCACCGATAAAACCCGCTTCACTTAATGGAGTGTCCATGACTCTGTCTTCCCCAAATTCCGCCTGAAGTCCGTCAGTTGCCCGGAAAACACCGCCGTTGGTGCCGATATCTTCCCCCATCAGCAGCACATCATCGTGTTCTGCGAGCATCACTCTCATGCCATCCGTGATGGCTCCTACCATAGTCAGCATCTTTGTCTTGGTTAGCGTGTTCATCGGCTCACTCCTCCTAAGCTTTTCAGGAGCTTTTCTTTTTGTTCCTGGATCGTCCACGTCGGTGTTTCAAACACATAGTCAAAAATGACACTCGGGTCTGCAGCAGGATATGCCTCCAGTTCCTCAACGGCGAGGTCCACTTCCTTCGCGCATTCTTTCTCAACGGATTCCACCCAGTCTTCATCGATCCAGCCTTTTTTCTTCATGAACGATACAAGCCTGTCTACCGGGTCATTGTCCCTGCGCCTCGAATCACTTTCGAGCTGATCGCGGTATTTAGTCGGATCATCTGCAGTCGTATGAGCTCCATACCTCCATGTAACAGACTCGATCAATGTAGGACCTTCCCCGTTTCGCGCACGCTCAAGAGCTTTTTTCGTTTCAAAATACACAGCAAAAATATCATTGCCGTCAATTCTTACACCTGGAATATCATACGCCAGTGCTTTCTGGGCAATGGTTTTCGTCTTCATTTGTTTAGATAACGGCACTGAAATGGCGTAATGATTGTTCTGATTGAAAAAGACAACCGGCGCTTCCCACACACTGGCAAGATTCAGGCCTTCATGGAAGTCCCCTTCGGAAGTCGCGCCGTCTCCAAAGTAAGCGATCGCCGCATTCTTTGTGCCTTTCCTTTTTTCAGCATAAGCTGCCCCCACTGCATGAGGCAGCTGAGTGGCAATCGGGATTCCCGGAGTGAAGATATTTTTCCCTTCCGGAGGTACACACCCTTCATTCCTTCCTTTCCAGAAAAGGAGGATATTCAGCAAAGAATGCCCGAATGTCATGGTCGCACCGTGGTCGCGGTAGGTCGGGAACAGCCAGTCTTTTTCATCTAAGGCGAGGGCCGTCCCCACTTGGGAAGCCTCCTGTCCTTCAAAAGGTGCATACGTCCCGATCCGCCCTTGCCGCTGCAGGCTCACCGCTTTGCGGTCAAATGTGCGGATCCTGATCAAATGCCTGTAAAAATGACGGGTCATTTCTTCAGAAATCTCGTTTTCATACTCGTTTCGAATAAGTTCTCCCTGATTGTCCATCACCTGGATTATTGGAAAATCCTCGATCATTTCATCACCTCGTGTGGTGGTTTATTTGGTTTTTTCTGTGTGAGAAAACTAAGTCGAAAATGTCACCGTTATTCCGGTGGCTGCACATTTTCATTGTCCAGTTCCAGCGCCTAGCTCCTCGAGGTCATAAGCTAAATTGTCCATGAAGGCAAAGTGCGCCTTCCCGGCCCATTCATCTTATGCTTGTCGGAGCTGATCGAGGCGCCTACGCTTTTCTTATTGTCCAGTTCCAGCGCCTAGCTCCTCGAGGTCATAAGCTAAATTGTCCATGAAGGCAAAGTACGCCTTCCCGGCCCATTCATCTTATGCTTGTCGGAGCTGATCGAGGCGCTTCCACATTCCTTATTGCCTTACTGCCCACTTAGGGCGTTTCATATGTGAGAAGAAGCTGTTTCGTCTTGAGCGGGAGTGGATGCGGTCTTCGCAGAACCGGTCCGCTGCTTCCATTGTGGTCATCTTTTGGTTCTCTGCTTGAAGATAGATATTCTGAAGGGTGTTATAAATGGCACTTGTTTTTTGCAGCACACGCTCTTTGTTCGGTTCGTATAATTCATCCGCTACCTGGATCAGCCCTCCGGCGTTGACGATGTAGTCAGGGGCGTAGAGGATTCCTTTTTCATGGAGCTTCAACCCGTGGGACAGGTCTAATAACTGGTTATTGGCAGAACCCGCGACTGCTTTTACCTTTAAACGATCGACCGTCTCATCATTGATGATCCCGCCGATTGCACAGGGCACAAAAACATCGGCATCCACTGAGTAAATTTCATCTCCTGAAACCACTTTAATGGCTGCCCCCATGTTTTTTGCTTTCGTAACCAATTGATCGATGGAGTTTTGATTGATGTCCGTCACATACAAATCTGCGCCTTCATCAAGCAAGCGTTCCGCCACTTTATAACCGACTTTCCCAAGTCCCTGGATCGCATAACTTTTCCCATGCAGGTCCCTTGAACCCCAGATGGTCTGGTTGGTTGCCTGGAGTCCGTAAATGACACCCATCGCAGTCGGAATCGAAGAATCTCCGCTTCCGCCGTAAACTTCATCCACCCCGACGATGCAATTAGTCTCCTTAAGGGCATATACGAAATCCTCAGGTTCCGTCCCCATGTCTGTACCCGTATAGAAGCGCCCGTTCAGAGATTCCACAAACTGTCCGAAAGCACGGAACAGCTCTGGATGTTTATCTTTCGCGGGATCACCGATGATGACGGCCTTCCCGCCTCCAAAATCAACATCCGCAGCCGCACACTTATAGGTCATTCCCCTTGAGAGGCGCAGTACATCGTTCAACGCTTCGTCCACTGATGCATAAGGCCTCATCCGGCATCCGCCGAGAGCCGGGCCCAATGTTGTATTATGTATGGCGATTATGGCTTTGAGTCCTGTATCTTCATCATTACAAAAAACTACTTGTTCATGGTTCTTGATTTGTTCAAACATATCCATTTCTCTTCCCCCAGACTTTTTGTAAACGCTTTCAGATTAGAACACAAAAAAAACTATATACTTTCTATTCTTTCTCTAATTTTCTCTTTGGGCAGGACAACCTGTTTGACCTCTCCCTTACCGATTATCCTATCATTCTTATAATCTCTTACGATGACTTCCGTCAGGACGATGTTTCTTTCATATTTTATGACGGTTGCTTTAATTTCAAGACTGGAACCGTTCCCGGCGGGCGACATATGCCGTGCAGTCACGTTGGCCCCCATCCCTTCTTCGTCATCCTCAAGATAAGGCAGAATGATCTTTCTCGATGCCCATTCCATGTGATACACCATCGAAACCGTTGAATAGACGGGATGAACCACATCTCCTTCGAATTGGGCATGCATGTCAGGGGTCACCTCCGTCATGATTGTGGCGGAATGCCCTTCAGCTAATCCGGACTTCATTGCTTTCCCCCTTTAAATCAACGCATTATACATATTCATATAACGTTAATTTAACGATATAATAACATTCAGTATTATAAATAGTCAATATATTGTTAAAATTTAAACTTCTTTTAAACCCTGCTTGGAGGCTTGGCATTTACAATTTCATTTTAGACTCTTAATACCGCTATTGATTTCCGTGCAAAACTTCGCTTTCCGCGGGTAGCCCGTGAGCCTCCTAGGAGCTGCGCTCCTGCGGGGTCTCACATAAGCTACTCTTCCCGCAGGAGTCTTCGTCTTGCACTCCAATCAACCGCTGGAAAGAGCAAACATCCCACTACATTTAAACAAAACAAAAAACCCCGAACTAACTTGCTTCCTACAATGCAAATTAGCTCGGGGCTTACCTAGAATTTTATTAGGATAATAGTGCGCGGTCGCTTGCGAGTTTACTTCCGCGGATTCGTTGAAATTCATTAAGGAGCCCTTCGACGGTCAGGTGTGTCTTTTCGTCTTCATTGACTTCAAGAATGATCTGGCCTTTGTCCATCATAATCAGGCGGTTACCTAGGTCCAATGCCTGCTGCATATTGTGGGTCACCATAAGGGTTGTCAGATGATATTTCTCAACGATTTCTTTTGTCAGGTTTGTAATCAGATCGGCTCGGGCCGGATCAAGTGCTGCGGTATGTTCATCGAGCAGAAGTATCGATGGCTCCGTGAAAGTCGCCATCAATAAGGAAAGAGCCTGCCTTTCTCCCCCTGACAGCAGCCCGACTTTTGCATTCAGTCGATTTTCCAAACCTAAATGCAGGGACTCCAGTACTTCTTTGAAAAACTCTTTCCTCTTCTTCGTCACACCGAGCCTGAAAGTTCTTGTCCGGTTTCTCGAATAAGCCATGGCCAGATTTTCCTCGATCGTCATGGAGGGGGCCGTTCCTGCCATCGGATCCTGGAAGACTCGTCCGATCAGCTTCGAGCGTTTGTATTCAGATACCTTTGAAACCTCGTGATCATCGATCAGCACATTCCCGACATCAGGCAGCAGCACTCCCGAAACGATGTTCATCAACGTTGATTTCCCTGCGCCATTACTTCCGATCACCGTGACGAAATCTCCCGGCTTCATGGTCAGCTGAATATCGTCAAGGGCGATTTTTTCATCCGGTGTCCCTTCATTGAACACCTTATGAATTCGATTTAATTGCAGCACCATTATCACCCTTTCCTTCGGTAGTCAGTGAAACCTTGTTCAGCCTCTCGGTCATACGCTGTGCTTTACGTTTCTTATCTTTGTATCGATCCATCACCTTAGGCATGATCAATGCCAGAATAACGATGACGGCCGTTATCAGCTTCATATCACCTGTTTCAAGGAATTCTACACGAAGCGCCATACTGACCACCAGGCGGTAGATGATTGCTCCTCCGATAACAGCGAGCGTTGTGCGGGCAATCGTCTTTGTCCCGAATAACGCTTCCCCGATGATGACAGATGCAAGACCGATGATGATCATCCCGATCCCCATCCCGACATCGGCAAATCGGCTGTACTGTGCAATCAATGCCCCTGATAAGGCAACCATACCATTTGAAATCCCCAGACCAAGGATGATCATTAAGTTGGTATTGGCTGAGAAACTTCGGATCATGCGCTGATTATCACCAGTGGCACGCAAAGCCAAACCGATTTCAGTTTTCAGGAAGGCGTCCGTCAGGAATTTGATAGCAAGCGTAATAATCACCATGATGAATAAAATGCTCCATGTCCCCGGTAGCGGTTCACCAAAGCCCACCGCCATCCAAAGATTGTTCAATGCCGTATCAATCCCAAGTGGCACCCACATTCCTTCTATTCCTGTAAAAGCCGTTTCCTGATTCAATAATGGTACATTCGACCTTCCCATGATCCTCAGATTGATCGAATACAACGCAATCATCATGAGAATTCCAGATAGCAATGCATTGATTTTTCCAAATGTGTGAAGCAAACCGGTTATACATCCTGCTGCAAATCCAATCACAATCGCAGTGAGTGTAGCGACAACGGGATTGTAGCCGCTGACAATCATGGTGGCAGCGACAGCAGCCCCAGTAACGAAGCTGCCATCCACCGTTAAATCAGGAAAATCCAATATCCGAAAGGACAAGTAGACTCCAAGGGCCATAATCGCGTATATGATTCCAGATTCAAAAGATGCAAATATTGCTGTTGGCACGAATCATCATCCTCCCTTTATTCTGCTTCGATAAACTCTCCCATTTCGGACCATGCGTCCTTCACTTCCACGCCTTGCTCTTCTGCGGCTTTTTTATTAAACATCAATTCGAAGTTTTGTGGAGCTTGCACAGGAAGTTCAGAAGGTTTCTTCTCACCTTTTAATATTTTGACTGCCATTAGGCCAGTTTCGTAACCAAGATCTTCATAACTGAAGCCGCTTGCTGCAATCGCACCTTTTTTCAGTGAATCCAGTTCTCCCACAAATAAAGGGATATCCTTATCGTTCGCTACCCCGATGACAGACTCGAGTGCAGATACCACTGTATTATCTTTTGGTATATAAATGGCATCCACACGGCCGGTAAGTGACTCAGCTGCCTGCTTTACATCAGCTGACGTGGAAACAGAGGCTTCTACGACCTTTACGCCTTTTTCTTTAGCGATCTTATTAATTTCTTCTGCCTGAACGACAGCATTTTGTTCACCAGAGTTATAAATGATACCGATAGTTTTCGCTTTCATTTCATCTGTAACGAAAGAAAGCGTCTTAGAAATCGCTTCTGGATGAGTATCCGTAGTACCCGTGATATTTTCACCTGGTTCATCGAATGATTTCACCAATTCAGCACCGACGGGATCTGTTACTGAAGTGAACACGATCGGAATTTCCTTTGTCGCATTCAATGCATGTTGAGCACTTGGGGTTGAGTTTGCGAAGATGAGATCGACGCCGTCACCTACAAGGTTCTTGGCTGCCGTCTGGGAGTTACTTTGGTCTCCTTGGGCAATCTGAACATCATATTCGACATTATCGCCTTCTTTAAAACCATTTTCTTCTAAAGCCTTCTTGAAGCCTTCAAAAGCTGCATCCAAAGATGGGTGTTCAACAATTTGGGTGACCCCAATGACATATTTTTTGTCACCATTATCTGCCGACCCCTGCTCGCTGCCTCCGCACCCGGATAACACCGACATACCTAAGAGCATTGACATGACACCGTATAAAAAACTCTTCTTCTTCATTGATATCCCCCTTTTTCTCTTGAAAAATTTTATGATTAGTAGTCTCAAAGACTATTAAACCCTTTTTATGATAAAAATATAGACCAACGTTAACACAACGTTATATTATCATCACCGTCACAAAATAGTCAATAATATTCCGAAAATTTAAAAATTAATACTAGTATAGACGGTTTGGGTAGGAATATCTAGAGGTTTTTACGGTTTTTCGTGAGTGAAATCTGATTAGGGAGGTGTTGAGCCATTTGACAGCAGACTTTTGTGAGACCGGGGGTCCCCATAAGGAGTGGTAGTGTTCGTGGTGGTGTGGTTCATGGTCGTGTGGTTCATGGTCGTGTTGTTCAATTGACGCGAGCGCGAAATTTGTCGTTTTGTGAAGAATGGCAGATATATTGAAATTTTGGCAGATAAAATCATAAAATGGCAGATATCCCAAAAGTCCGGACAGAAGATTAACCACTACAGCCTCCACGCTAATAAATCCTAATAAAAAAGCACGCCCCCCATTAAAGGAACATGCCTTCTCTCTATCATTTCACACTGCTCTTCGACAATCTCGCAAATATGCTTTCTGCTTCACCCATCATTTTTTCAAGCAGCTCTTTCACTGTCGGGATATCCGAAACCAATCCCGATATCTGCCCGCCGTTGATGAATCCCTGATCCAGCTTTCCTTCCAGTGCCCCTATGCGATGATAATCCTCCGAAGTAAGCTGCCCGAATTCCTCACCAGGAACACCTTCCTTCTCTTTTTGGAGCAATTTCCCCGAGTAAGGTGTTTTCATGACTCTTCTCACTTTGCCGACCGAACGGCCTACGATCACGGTGCTGTCGTCTTTCGCATCCAAAAGAGCCGTTTTATAATTGTCATGGAACGGCGCTTCCTGCGTTGCGATGAGACGGGTCCCCATTTGCACCCCGCTCGCTCCGAGTGCGAGCATGCTTGCTAGTCCCCTGCCATCACCGATTCCGCCAGCTGCCACGACCGGGATGCTTACTGTGTCAACTAGCTGTGGAATCAGTGCCAGCGTAGTCGTTTCCAGATTGGAATTGATCCCCGCTGCTTCATATCCTTCTCCGACAATAATATCCGCCCCTGCTTCTTCCGCTTTCTTGGCTTGTTTCTTTGAAGCCGTCACACAGATCACTTTCACGCCGTGTTCATGGAAATATGGAATGAGCGGCGTCGGATTCCCTGCCGACAAGGATACGGCTGGTACCTTATGTTTAACCACTAAACGAACCATCTCCTGCAAATGAGGAGTGATCACGATTGGTATATTCACTGCATAAGGTTTCGCTGTACGATTCTTTGTCTCTATGATCATATTTTCTACTTCCTCTACGGTCATTGTGCCGACCCCGATGGTGCCCAGTGCACCCGCTTCTGACACGGCAGCCGTCAATGGAGCATTGCTGATGTTCCCCATTCCCCCTTGAAGAATAGGATATTTAATATTGAGTATCTCCGTTAAGTTATTCATTAAAATCCCCCTTCGTTAAATTCATGTTATACGTTCAAGAAAATTTAGACAAGTGCTATTTATCGTTATGCCAGGAAAATGATAATGGGATTGAGCAGGATCCTAACAGAGCAAATTCTATCTTCGCAATCAAAAACCCCCTGCCATCTCAGCAGGGGGTTTCCTCAATCAAGCAATAAAGGGTGTGTCATGATGTCGTAACTGCGATCCTTATTTTTCAGTTCGTTGCCGTCTTCGAATACACTTTCGAAGAATCTGGAGGCCGGTTCCGCAAGCTCTTTGTAGTATTCGGCAAACAAGGAGGCTGCGTGTGCACCGAGCCACTTTTCAGGAAGAAGTTCTTCAGGAAGGCCTGGATCCACGAATAGGAACTTACGGTATTCGTGTACGAGCTTAGTCCGCTCCACGAAGCATTCCGCGTCGCTCATGTCGCCTTTTTTGATTTTGTTTTTATCAATCATGTACTGCTGGCTGTAGTGAGCGATGAATTCCTGGTATCGTTCATTGATCTCTTTCAAATCCCAGCTCTTTTCGACCAATCGCTGGTTTTCATTCGGTCCTTGATATTCTGCAATAAAGAAATCGACATATTCCTTGATGTCATATTTCTTGATCAGCGACTGAACCTGTTTTTCTAAATTGTTGGGAGAAATCCAAGTAGAAGTGGAAAGCGTGCCAAAACCGCTCCATACCAATTCTTTGCGAAGCTCATCGCGGATGCTGCGGATTTCTTCAGGAATGCTGTACATGAAGATTCTCCATTTCCCGTCCCACTCCTGAGGCTTGAGTTTGAAGATACGGTTTGCCGCTTCTTCCATACGGTCGACGCCGGGTTCGGTCAAGGAATAATAGCTTTTATTCCCCTGCTTCTCCGCCTGTACCCAGCCCTGTTTATTCATCCTGGAAATCGCCGCGCGCACTGCCTGGTCGTTATGGCCAAATTCATTCAACAGGCGGATGAGGCTGCCAATCCATATTTTATTTCCATAATGTCGTATGTAATCTCCGTATAGTGTAAAGATCATTGATCTGGTATTCATCGATGCCTCTCCTTTTGCACAATCACTTTTGTGAAAAAACTTTTTTGTGACGTTCATTTTACGTTTGAGTAATATATTATCACAAACTCATTGGAGAATTAAATATTATTCCTAAATTTCCTCTCAAAGGGGATTATTAAAATACACATCTATTATTGTACGAACAAAAAGAAAGGCATGACAGAAAGAGGTCCCGCTTTCAGCACCTCTTTCTTCGTTATTAATCTATATTTTCCACAAGCGTCGCAATCCCCTGGCCCACTCCGATACACATAGTTGACAGACCGTATCGGGTGCCGCGCTTTTTCATTTCGTGGACGAGTGTGGTCAGGATCCTCGCACCGCTTGCTCCAAGCGGATGACCGAAGGCGATTGCTCCACCGTTGACATTGACGATTTCATAGTTCAGTCCAAGATCCCGTATGCATGCAATCGATTGGGCTGCAAATGCTTCGTTCAACTCTACCAATCCAATCTGATCGAGAGAGAGACCGGCGCGCTTCAGTGCTTTCCGTGTCGCATAAATCGGACCAAGTCCCATTACGGAAGGCTCGAGCCCTGCAGTTGCAGAAGTAACATATCTGGCCAGGGGTTTCAGGCCAAGTTCATCCGCTTTCTCCCTGGTCATCAATAACAGAGCGGAGGCACCGTCATTGACTCCTGAAGCATTCCCTGCTGTGACAGTTCCTTCATTAAATAACGGTGACAGCTTGCCGAGCTTTTCCATGCTCGATTGGGGACGAGGATGTTCATCGACTGTCACGGCGGTGACATTCCCTTTTCGATCCTTGACTCCGACAGGGACGATTTCCTCTTTGAACCGCCCTTCTTCCATCGCGCGCTTGGCTTTCATCTGACTTTCAAGGGCAAACCTGTCCTGTTCTTCCCTGGTGATTTCATATTGCTTTGCAACATTTTCAGCGGTTTCGGGCATGGAGTCCGTTCCGTATCTCTGCTTGAGCCGGGAATTGACGAATCGCCATCCAATGGTAGTATCGAACATTTCCATGTTACCTCTCGGGAAGTCCTTCGCAGGTTTTGCCATGACGAAAGGAGCCCGCGTCATACTCTCGGTTCCGCCTGCAATGAATATATCCCCTTCTCCGGCAAGGATCGCGCGGGCGGCATAGTTCACCGCATCCAGTCCAGATCCGCATAAACGGTTGATCGTGGTTGCACCGACCTCAACAGGGAGACCGGCTAAGAGGGTGGACATACGCGCTACATTCCGGTTGTCTTCCCCTGCCCCATTGGCATTGCCTAGGACGACCTCTTCAATCGCTTCAACAGGCATTTCACTGTTCCGTTCGACAAGCGCTTTGATAACAAGCGCTCCAAGATCATCCGGACGCACGTCTTTTAAGGCTCCTTTATACTTTCCGATCGGTGTCCGCACTGCATCAACAATGACGACTTCCTTCATGGGCGGCTCTCCTTTTCCTTCGTTTCGGAGTAGTCATAAACACCCTTGCCTGACTTTCTGCCAAGTCTTCCGGCTTTTACATACTGTTCTAAAAGAGGAGCAGGGCGGTATTTCTCCCCAAGCTTTTCATGCAGATATTTCAGGTTATTCAGGCGTGTATCGAGCCCTACCAGATCCCCAAGTTCAAATGGGCCCATCGGATAATTCAGGCCGAGCTTGATCGCTTTATCAATTTCTTCCGGGGTCCCGAGGCCTTCTTGCAGCATATAAAAGGCTTCGTTTCCGACGAGCGCGCTGATCCTGCTTGTCACAAACCCTGGGAATTCATTGATCACCACTGTTTCTTTTCCCATTAAACGGGCGACCTGTGCAATTACTTCCGCCGTTTCATCGCTTGTTTCCAGTCCACGTACGATTTCGACGAGAGGCATTTTATGTACGGGATTGAAAAAGTGCATCGCTATGACTTTGTCCGGACGCTTCGTGAAAGAACCGATTTCTGTCGGACTCATCGTCGAAGTATTGGTTGCCAGATAGCAGTAATCAGGAGCATGCGCATCCAGCACCTCGAACACACCGCGTTTGATATCCGTTTTTTCCGGAACAGCTTCGATGACGACCTCCGCATCACGGACCGTTATGGATAGATTAGTAGAATACGAAAGTCGTTCGCGTGCTTCGATATACTCCTGATTCGTAACCTTCCCTCTTTCCACGCCTTTTTCAAAAATGCGCTGAATATCTTCTTTGGCCTGATCCAGCTGTTCCTGTTTAATATCCACCAAAGTGGTTCTGAAGCCGCCCACTGCACTTACATAGGCGATGCCCCGTCCCATTACTCCTGATCCTACGACAACAATATGCTGTGTCATGTCGATTCCTCCTTATAGCAATAAGGGGTTGACCCGTAAAAGGACAACCCCTGTATCAAGCTGTTATGTTTATACGCCGAATGGATTCAGCGGGCGATTACCAAAGTATGAAATGATACTCTTCGTTTCTGTGTATAAGTCCAGTGTTTCCACGCATAGTTCACGGCCAAAACCGGACTGCTTGTAGCCTCCAAAAGGTGTTCCCGGGAATGCGGAGAATGGACAATTCACCATGACGATACCTGCTTGAATCGCTTTGGACACTCTTGTAGCACGACCGTGGTTCTGCGTCCACACAGCTGAGCCAAGTCCGTATTCACTGTCGTTCGCCATCTTGATGACTTCTTTTTCATCCTTGAACTTCATCACAACGACAACAGGTCCAAAGATTTCTTCCTTTACAGCCTTCATATCATGATTGACATCCGTAATGATCGTCGGCTCATACCAGTATCCTTTTTCAAAACCTTCTACTTTTGCCGGCTTTCCTCCGGTCACGATTGTGGCTCCATCCTCTTTGGCTGACTCAACATAGCTGTGGATCGTATCCACCTGTCCCTGATTAATGATGGCACCGATATGAGTTCCTTTATCATGCGGATCGCCAAGGGAAAGCTTCTTGGTTTTCGCTGTGAATTTTTCCATGAACTCATCATAGATATCTTCATGCACATAAAGTCTTGAACGTGCTTCACAGGACTGACCCGTATTATAGAAGATTCCGAACAGCGAACCGTCCACTGCAGCGTCTACATCCGCATCATCAAATACGATGTTCGGTGACTTGCCTCCGAGCTCCAACGTTACTCGCTTCAATGTCTGTGAAGCTTTTTCCATAATGTTCTTACCGATCGGGGTCGAACCTGTGAAGGCCACTTTGTCTACCTTTTCATGCTCAACCAGATAGTTCCCGACAGAAGAACCGGCTCCCGGTACGATATTGACCACACCTTCCGGAACTCCCGCTTCGATACAGATTTCACCCAGTACGATGGCTGTCAGCGGAGTCAGTGTGGCTGGTTTTACGACTACAGAGCATCCTGCCGCAATCGCAGGGGCGATCTTCCAGGCTGCCATCATCAATGGGTAGTTCCAAGGGATGATCTGGGCACATACACCGACAGGCTCTTTTTCTGCCGTATTCGTGAATTGCCCTGGTACATTGTTCACCGTGCCGCGGTGACCGACAATCGCACCCGCATAGAATTCGAAGTCTTCGATTGCCTGCATGACCTGGCCTTGAGCTGCAGATAAAGATTTTCCGCTGTCCATGATCTCTAGTGAAACCAGCTCGTTAAAGCGTGAACGCATGATACCGGCAATCTTGTTCAGCACTCGGGATCGTTTGTTGATGGGGAACTTCTTCCACTTTCCATAATCAAATGCATTCCTGGCAGCCTGTACGGCTTTTTCTGCATCTTCTGTGGAAGCAAGCGAAACCGTTGCGATCGGTTCACCTGTAGCAGGATTATAAGTCGTGAACGTTTCCCCGGATTCACTTTCCATCCGCTGTCCGTTTATCACCAATGAATAGTGCTCTCTTTTCATCTCAAGTACTTCAAAGCTTTGTTCTTTTACTGTAGACATAGTTCCATCTCCTTTTTCGTTTTACTGTGTTAAACGCCGCTGTTGATTTCCGTGCAAGACTTCGCTTTCCGAGGGTGACCCGTGAGCCTCCTCGTCGCTCCGCTCCTGCGGAAAGAAAAGCGGAGGCGGCTCGCTCAGCCCCGACAAGCATAAGGTGAATGGGCCGGGAAGGCGTCTTTTCCTTCTTGGCCCATTTAGCTTATGACCTCGAGGGGCTAGCCGCCGGAGCTGGACAAGTCTCACATTAGTCACTTCTCCCGCAGGAGTCTTCGTCTTGCACTTCAATTAACAGCTGGATACAGCCAAAAATCACAATAATCTATTTACCGTAAAAGGCCGGTCTTCTTTTCTCCATAAAAGCGGTGACGCCTTCGCGGTGGTCTTCGGTCTGGCCGGCGATCCGCTGGGCGTATGCTTCTTTTTCCAAATATTCATTGAAAGATAGATCATGGCTTCCTTTCAGCAGCCTCTTCATCAGTCCGATGGCTTTTGTCGGCATGGAAGCGATTCGTTCAGCAAATGCGGTTGTTTCTTCCTGCCAGCTGTCAACCGGAACCAGTTTCGTCACCAGTCCTAGCTTTTCAGCTTGATCTGCTGAAATCTTTTCACCAAAAACGGCGAGTTCAAGTGCTTTTGCATAGCCTACCAGCTGTGTTAAGTAGTAGAGGTTGCCTGAATCAGGGACCAATCCGACGTGGACGAATGCCTGAACGAAGCTTGCTTTTTCCGATACAAGCCTGAAGTCACATGCAAGCGCCAGGGAAAAGCCTGCTCCTGCCGCCACCCCGTTTACCGCCGCTATGACAGGCTTCTCACAACTTTCGATTTCCTTCACCATCGGTCCATAGTTATTTCTCAATACTTCACCGTGATCCATCGATTCATCGACTTCACCTAAATCCTGACCTGAGCAAAATGCACGGCCTTCCCCTGTGATGACGATTGCCCTTACATCCTGGTTACGGGAAGATTCTTTTACCGCTTTACCGACTTCAAGGTTGAGCTGGCGGATGAATGCATTCAATTTATCCGGACGGTTCAAGGTGATCCAGGCTACATGGTTTTTCACTTCGTATTTGATGGTTTCGTACATGCTGCAGCCTCCTTACTTTCCTTTGAAATGGGGTTTGCGTTTCTCTATGAACGCTTTCATTCCTTCTTTTTGATCTTCTGAGGCAAAAAGAAGATAGAAATTCTTCCGTTCATACTGCATTCCTTCGTAAAGAGAATAATCAACCGCTTTATGGACGGATTCTTTAATCAAACGCATGGAGAGCGGCGGGTTCGATGCCAGTTTCTTCGCAAATTTCTCTGTTTCTTCCATTAATAGTTCCGGGGCGGTCGCACGGTTGATGACACCCCATTCAAGTGCCTGTGCCGCAGTGAAACGGTCGCCTGACAGGAGCCATTCCATCGCCCTTGATTTCCCGATAAGCTTTGTTAAGCGCTGAGTTCCGCCGGCGCCGGGCATGACCCCAAGAGTCACTTCCGGGAATCCGAAGCTTGCATCTTCTGCTGCAAACAACATGTCACAACATAATGCGAGTTCGAAGCCTCCGCCAAGCGCAAAGCCCTGAACAGCGCCGATAATCGGCTTTTTGATCCATGCGAGACGGTCCCATTCAGTGAACTGATTGAGTAATTCAAGATCGATGGCCCCGTCTTCAGACATTTCATCAATATCCGCACCTGCGGCGAAGGCCCTCCCTTTACCGGATAAGATGATCACTTTAACATCGTCGTTCCTGTCAAACTCCTCAAAAGCTTCAACAATCTCTGAAACCATGGGACGGTTGATGGCGTTCAGCACCTTGGGACGGTTCAGCTCGATGAACCCGAGCCCGCCCCTTTCACTGACTGCAATGTATTCGTGCTTACTCATCCACTTCTTCACCGATCATGAGCGTGACCAGTTCAGCAGCGAAGCCCATCAGGTCTTTTCCTGAAGCTTTTCCTTCGTCTGATTTTAATCCTGCTTTCAGTGCTTCGTGGCTTTCATAGTACATTTCACACATTAAGTAGTACTTGCCTTCCCCGCCCATGGGTGATCCTGTGATTCTTGTAACTTTCATTTCTTTTAAGCCTGGGATTTTGGCTGTGATTGGGGCATGTGTGTTGAAGTAGTGCTCGTCGAATTGTTCCTTGTTTTCAGGGTGTTTGTATAGTGCGATTAGTTTTACCATTGTAAATCTCTCCTTAAATATTGTTTTTTTGGACTTTCAATACCGCAGTTGATTTCCGTGGGAGACTTCGCTTTCCGCGGGCGGACGGTGAGCCTCCTCGTCGCTGCGCTCCTGTGGGGTCTCACCTGTCTCGCTTTTCCCGCAGGAGTCTTCGTCTCCCACTCCAATCAACTGCTGGAACCGGTTAAACATTTTGGTTTACCAAACCTCTTACATGGTGAACTTGAACAAACTTGCGCCTCCGCTTTTCTATCCGTTCAGCTCCGGCGGCTTGGGACTCGAGGTCATAAGTCATCCAGCCATGAAGGCAAAAGACGCCTTCCCGGCAGGCTCGCCTTATGCTTGTCGTCCCAGGGCGAGCCGCCTCCGCTTTTCTAGTCACATCATGGTCGAAATGGGTTTCATGGCTTCGAACGGGTTTTTGCATTGCTTGCAGTAGAGGATGCTTCTGCAGGCGGTGGGTCCGAAGAGGTTCTCCATGGATGTATAGGGAGAATCACAATATGGACAATGAATCTTCCAGTCTTCTACTCCTGTGAAATCCTTCGGAGGAGGTGCGATGCCGAATTCTTTCAGGCTTTCGCGGCCTTCCTCCGTCAATCGACTGGAGGTCCATGGGGGATCATAAACGAATGCAACATTCACCGCTTCCGTTCCCAGCTGTTCTTTGCATGCTTTCAACACATTGGCTTTTATAATATCCAGTGCGGGACAGCCCATGAAGGTGGGAAGCAATTCGATTGAAATCATGTCCCCTTCCACGCTGACCCTGTTCACCATTCCCAAATCCACAATACTGATTGAATCAATTTCCGGATCCTTCACCGTGTGAAGGACATTCCAAATCATTTCCGTCATTTCTGATCACCCTTTACCAGGTTGCTGCAGGATCTGAGTTATATACTTCGCTTAGGGTAGACAATGCTTGATCCAGGTCAGCTGTATGTTCCCCTTTGCGGCCATTGCCTTTTTTCATCGCTGTGGTCGGCGGGAATGCTAGATTCGTAGACTGAAAAACAGGCTGCAGGGAAAGTTCCCAGCGTTTCTTGAGATTTTCTTCATCCTCAATCAGTCCCATGACGGCCATTTCTTTGCCTGTCGGCCCCAGCGTAAGGACACCCTGGAATTCATCCATCACCCTCTTCACTGCTTCCCTCATTTTCACTGACGCCTCTCCGCCAGCGTTCACCAGCTGCATGAACCATGTCTTCCAGTGAAGCAGATGATAGTATAATTCTGTGTTGATTTTGATGGCGAGCTGGGCCAACGGTTCATATGATGAATTTTTCAGTGAATCGATCCGGACCTTTTTTGCCACACTGTAAAAATAATGCCTGACCACAGTGAATGCCCAATCGTATCGTGGTTCCTCCAAGTAATTCCCCTGTCCGTTCACTTCCTCCAACAAGATGGCGTTTCTTCTTTCATGCGAAGGACGCGCATGAGCCAGTGAATCCTGGCTGCCTTCTCCAAGCTCTTCAAGCATCTGATAATACATGGTCGCGTGGCCCATCGTATCTTGGTTGATCGAAGAGAATGCCACATCTTCTTCGATATGAGGCGCAAGACCAAGCCACTCCGAACCGCGGTATGCGAGGATGAAGTCATCGTCAGCAAGTTGATAGAGCAGACTCAGCAGTGCCTCTTTATATTCTTTATTCGGGATTTCATCCGGACTTTTCACATTCATTTCTTCTTCACCAACTCTCCCCAGGACATGATTTCTTTCTCATCCAGCATTTCCTGTTCATATTGCCGCCACTTCTTCTTAAGGTATCCGTATCCTTTCGCATTCCGGTAATCCTTGTTATCCAGGCGCTTGACACTTTCTCTTTCTTCAGGCGTCATCATTCTGAGATCCGACCGTTTCACGACCCAAATGTCCGCTACCGGTTCCCTTCTCATGAAATTCTCCTGCGCCATCACCATCGCCAATTCATGATTAGGGGCAAGCAGACTAAATTGATGCTGCATCGGTGCCCCGTCTGAACGTTTGCTGAACACTTCAAATTCCTGATAAAAATTCTGCCCCTTGTCAGACATCTCCCTCATTCCTTTCTAACCGACTCTCCCGCTTGGACTCAGTGCTTCGCGTACCCAGGCATTATTGTCATAGGATAACTCCCTCAGACGAAGGCGTTCCTTCGATTTCGGTCCATTATTGCGGATGATTTCTTTGAACCTGCTCCAATCAGGCTGCTTGTAAACCCATAGCTTCTGCTCTTCATCGTAATACATCGTTTCATCAGGAAGCGTAAGTCCCAAAGACAGCATCCTTGGCACGTATTTTGTAAAGAAATCCTGACGGAGCTGTTCATTTGTTTTGGTTCTGATTTTATATTTAATGGTGATATCCTGTTTTGAAGAACCGGTTGTTTTTGCATCAGCCGGCCCGAAAAACATCAGAAGTGCTTCCCACCAGCGGTTCACTGCATCCTGTACGAGAGCTTTTTGCTCGTCTGTTCCCTCTGCAAGTGCCATGATGATTGCTTCACCATGCTGTGCGTGGAAGACTTCTTCTGCGCAGATCCTCTTCAATGCACGTGCATATGGACCATACGAAGCCCCGAGCATATTGGTCTGAGAAATAATGGCGGCACCATCGACGAGCCAGCCGATCAGTCCTGCATCTCCCCAAGTCGGAGCTTCCATGTGGAAGACATTATGAAACTTCAAATCTCCTGAAAATAAGTCCCTCATGATATGCTCCCTTGTTTTTCCGTAAGGCTTCATCAAATCTTCAGCCACGCGGAGCAGGAGCTGGCCATGACCCATTTCATCCTGGACCTTGGCCATGATCCCGAGTTTCCTGCGGAGGGACGGGGCTTTCGGCACCCATTCCTTCTCAGGAAGGGCTCCCATGATTTCACTGATACCGTGCATGGAAATCAATTTAATCAAGGCATTCCGATATTCATCGGGCATCCAGTCATCAGCCTCGATCTTTTCATCGTTTTCGATCTTTTTCATAAAGCGTGCCATATGTTCTTCTTCTGTCATCTGCAGACTCATTGCACTGCCTCCTTTATCACACTGTTTTAACGTTTATTCATTATCATGTCATAGGATTGTCGGACAAAAAAATTTATGGAAGTACCGTTTCTTTCCGGAGATCAACAATCCTGATCGCTTTTCCTTCCGAACGCGGTATTTCTTTAGGCGCCCTCACTATCACGTCCATGGATACAAGGCATCCGTTCTTCATCACTCTTTTTACTATTGATGTCAACTCTTCTATTTTGTCATGACGGATGTTTTCAGAAATGCCGGCATAATAATCCCTGCTGATTTCAACATGAAGCTCAACTGTATCAAGTGCACCCTTTTTCTTTAAGTGGAGCTGATAATGCGGGGAGAGTTCCTTTAATTCAAGGAGGTGATGCTCCATTTCAGAAGGAAAGACATTTACCCCCCTGATAATCAGCATGTCATCTACCCGCCCTTTCACTCTCGACATCTTGACTGTCGTTCTTCCGCATAAGCATTTTCCATGCCGAATTGAAGCAATGTCACCTGTCCGGTACCGGACGATCGGGAACGCTTCTTTCGTAAGACTAGTAAAGACCAGTTCACCTGTTTCTCCTTCAGGCATTGGCTCTAAGGTTTCAGGGTGGATGACTTCAACCAGGAAATGATCCTCTGCAATATGAAGGCCGTCCTGTGCCTCAGGGCATTCCATCGCAACGCCGGGACCGATCACTTCACTAAGTCCGTAGATATCACAGGCTTTGATTCCAAGGATTCCTTCAAGCGTATCCCTCATTTTATCTGACCACGGCTCAGCCCCGAATATTCCAACCTCCAGTGAAAGTGACGCCGGATCTTTTCCTTTAGCCTCGACCGTCTCTGCCAGGTTCAGAACATAAGAAGGCGTTCCGCATATGACAGAAGGCTTAAAATCCTCAATCAAGGTGATTTGTCTATCGATATTGCCGCCTGAGACAGGCACTGTAATCATCCCCAGCTTTTCACTTCCGTAGTGAAGGCCCAGACCCCCCGTGAACAATCCATATCCATATGCATTGTGCAGCACGCTCCCCGGCTTTCCTCCAGCCATCGCAATCGCCCTGGCTACAATACTTCCCCACATATCAATGTCATTTTGGGTATAGCCGACAACCGTCGGCTTTCCACTCGTTCCGGATGAAGCATGGACTCTCACCATCTCTTCCTGCTTGACTGCGAACATGCCGAAAGGATAGTGATCACGCAAGTCCCTCTTCGTTGTAAGCGGTAACATTTTTATGTCCTCTAAAGATTGGATATCATCCGGGTGCAGGTTTCTTTGTTCGAAGTGATGTCGGTAAAAAGGTACGGAGTGGTAAACTGCGCTGGCTGTTTTTTGAAGTCGCTCTAGCTGAAGGCTTTCCATTTGATCTCGACCGGCGGTTTCAATCTCATGCAAAATCAATATCTACGCCTCCCTTTTACATCGCCATTATATAAATCTATATTTATATAACGTTATTTATTCGTTTATTAGAATATGTGTTATATGTAACTACTCAAAAGATAACGTCTTTACTGGGAATTGTCAATATATTTTCAGAAAATTAAAACACAAAGAGGGCGACTTCATGCATCGGAAATAATAAGAGGATGGCACTCTTAATCCCGCTAATGATTTCCGTGCAAGACTTCGCTTTCCGCGGGTAGCCCGTGAGCCTCCTCGCCTGCGGGGTCTCACTTGTCTAGCTGCAGGGCTTAGAGGCACATGTCATAAGCCAAACCGACCAAGAAGGCAAAGAGCGCCTTCGTGGCCGATTCGTCTTATGCCACCCGCCTCTGAGCAAAGCCCTTCCGCTTTTCTAATAAGCTACTCTTCCCGCAGGAGTCTTCGTCTTGCACTCCAGTCAACCGCTGGGAAGAGCTAAATCTAGATATACATTTGAACAAATTAAAAACCCGAACTAATTTGCTTCCTAGAATGCAAATTAGTTCGGGTTTTACTTAGACTAAAACACTTTTGTCCCAGGCTCTTGTCTATCTAATTAAAACAATTTTGTCGTCCAGGATTCACAGTTCCACACTTCAGTCGCCACATCATTATAAAATTCTGGTTCGTGACTGATCAGGAGGACGGTGCCTTTATATTCTTTCAAAGCACGCTTCAGCTCTTCTTTCGCTTCGACGTCCAAATGGTTGGTCGGTTCGTCAAAGACGAGCACGTTGCTTTCTTTGTTCATCAGCTTACATAGGCGGACTTTCGCTTTTTCCCCTCCGCTCAGTACTTCGACCTTACTTTCAATATGCTTCGTTGTCAATCCGCATTTCGCAAGCGCCGCACGCACTTCAGCCTGATTGAAGGACGGGAACTCGTTCCACACTTCTTCAATACATGTGTTATAGTTTTGCGTTTTGATTTCCTGTTCAAAGTAGCCGATATGCAGGTAGTCCCCGAGTTCGACAGAACCCGAGATCGGACGGATTTCTCCTAAAATACTTCTTAGTAAAGTCGTCTTACCGATTCCGTTCGCACCGGCTAAAGCAATCTTCTGCCCGCGCTCCATTTTCAGATTAAGCGGTTTTGACAGCGGAGTATCATATCCGATGACAAGGTCCTTCGTTTCAAAAATGACTCGGCCGGCCGTTCTTGCCAGCTTGAAGTTGAATTCAGGCTTAGGCTTTTCAGCGGCCAATTCGATGACGTCCATTTTATCAAGCTTTTTCTGACGTGACATCGCCATATTACGCGTTGATACACGGGCTTTGTTACGTGCAACGAAGTCCTTCAAATCCTTCATTTCCTGCTGCTGCTTTTTATAGGCGGCTTCAAGCTGCTGCTTCTTCATTTCGTGAACTTTCTTGAATTCGTGATAATCCCCGGCGTAGCGATTCAATTCTTGATTTTCCATATGGTAGATCAAGTTTATGACGCTATTCAAAAACGGGATATCATGGGAAATCAGGATAAACGCATTTTCATATTCCTGCAGATATCTCTTTAACCACTCGATATGCTGCTCATCGAGATAGTTGGTCGGCTCATCCAGCAGTAAAATGTCCGGTTTCTCAAGTAAAAGCTTGGCCAGCAGGACCTTTGTTCTTTGTCCTCCGCTCAGGTCGTGGACATCTTTATCCAGACCGATATCATCAAGCCCTAAACCACGGCCGATTTCTTCTACTTTTGCATCAATGATGTAGAAGTCATTATTCGTCAGTGCATCTTGAAGGGTGCCGGTTTCTTCGAGCAATTCTTCAAGCTCTTCAGGTGATGCATCCCCCATTTTCCCGAACAGCTCGTTCATTTCCGCTTCCATATCAAAAAGGTACTGGAAAGCTGTCTTCAATACATCGCGTATTGACATACCCTGTTTCAGCTGGGCATGCTGATCGAGATAGCCGATTCGGATGCGCTTTGCCCATTCTACTTTTCCCTCGTCTGGCTCAAGCTTCCCTGTGATGATATTCATGAAGGTTGATTTACCTTCTCCATTTGCCCCGATCAACCCGATGTGTTCCCCTTTTAACAACCGGAAAGATACATCATTAAAAATCGCACGGTCACCGAAACCGTGGGTTAAATTCTTAACAGATAATAAACTCATATATGATTACACCTTTTCTTTATAAACTAATGGTTTTTTCAAAAATACACACTCCCTCTATTATAAAGGTCCTAAGCCTTAGAAGATAGAGGAAAATCGTTACTTACAGAATGTGTTTACAGATCATCCGATGGCATCCGCTACACGGTAATCTGCAGGATCAAGTTCAGTTTCTTCCCCCATCACCAGCTTGGCAAGTTCCGAGCCAAGGTACGGCCCTGCCGTTAAACCGGAAGCCCCCAGGCCGTTGGCAGTGAATGCCCCATCCAGGCCAGGGACAGCACCGAATACAGGCAGAAACCCAGGGGTGAATGGACGGAATCCGACCCTGGTTTCGACTACCGTGCAGTCATGGATCCCCGGGGCGGACTCGATTGCTTTGGACAGCACTTCATGCATCCCCCCGGCTGTCACTCTGCAGTCAAATCCGGCTTCATCTTCATGAGTGGCTCCTGCAACCACTTTGCCTTCCGGAAAACCAAGAAGATATTGACTGCCGGGCGGCATGACAACCGGCCAATGACTCGTGTCAGCCTGCGGTGCTTGCAAATGAAGAATCTGTGCTTTTTGGGAAGACACCTGAAAGTCAATGCCGACCTCACTGAATAATTCTTTCGCCCAAACTCCTGCTGTTACGATGACTGAGTCAGCTTCAATGGTTTCTTGACCAATTTTCACACCTGCTGCACAGCCGTTTGACAGCAGAATTTTGGCATCTCCGGAACGGAAGTCGGCGCCATTTTTTTCAGCAGCCCGTATCAACGCATGACGAAGTGCCCTTCCGTCCACCCTTGCCGCCCCGCTTACATATACGGAAGCAAAATCTTCTGCCAGCAGCGGAAATCTTTCTTTCGTTTCCGCTGCAGTCAATTTCCGGATGTCCCCGATTTCAGGTGCATCCCCGCGCCGTTTAACTGCTCGTTCAATCATCTTGTCGAGCTTCTTATCGTCGTTGTGAAGGCTGATTGCTCCTACTCGCTTATAACCGGTCTCGGTTTCACCTGAGGCTTCCAGTTCTTTTATCAATTGCGGATAGTACTTCGCTCCGCTTTTTACCAGCCGGTACCACACCTTATTACGCCTTTGAGACAGCCACGGACAAACGATGCCTGCTGCCGCGTCTGTTGCCTGGCCGGGATCCTGCCGGTCTATGAGCGTGACCTGCGCACCTTTTTTGCTGAGGTGGTAGGCAGTGGATGCGCCAAGGATTCCAGCGCCGATAACAATGATTCTTTTCATTTTCAAACACCTTTTCCGTTCATATTTTCTGATCGATTCTGTTAGTTATTTTACAAGAGATATAAGCCGGAAACAATGTAAGTAGTATGTTGGTTATGTAACCGTTTCACAAGAAGAATACAATATTTGTATTTTCGAAATTTATTGACAAGTTGTTTCGTTTCATGATAAAAATTGAATAACCTAATATTAAACAAGCTTTGAAGGAAACTAGTAGCGAACATTTCCCTGTTTAAGAGAGCCGGTGGCTGGTGTGAATCGGTACATAAATGCTTTTGCGAATTTCGATTCTGGAGCTTCTTTTGACGAGATCAAAAGACGGCACAGCCGTTATTTTATTCGAGTGGTGAGAACATTTTCTCATAACTAGGGTGGTACCGCGATATCCAATCGTCCCTACAATCAGTAGGGGCGATTTTTTTGTTTTCAAAGCGGAATACTAAAAAATATTTCTTAACGGAAAGGAGATTGAACATGAGTCAGCGTGAACAATGGTCATCAAAGCTTGGATTTATCCTGGCGGCAGCCGGATCTGCAATCGGTCTGGGGGCCATCTGGAAATTCCCTTACACTGCAGGTCAAAACGGAGGCGGAGCTTTTTTCCTGATCTTCATACTATTCACATTACTACTCGGCCTTCCTTTACTGCTTGCAGAGTTCTCAATCGGGCGGTCAGCACAAAGCAATGCGGTTGATTCGTACAAAAAAATCGCCCCCGGCACCAAATGGCACTGGGTTGGCATCCTCGGGATGATTACATCCTTCATTCTTTTATCCTTCTACAGTGTTGTCGGAGGATGGATCGTCGTTTATTTATACAAAGCGGTGACAGGCGGGATGAATGGGCTCACTTCCGAGCAATACGGCGAGCTTTTCGGAGCCACGATTTCTAACCCGGGGTTAAGCGTATTTGTTCAATTCCTCTTTATCCTGATGACGATCCTTGTCGTCGCCAAAGGGGTTCAGAATGGAATCGAACGTGCAAGTAAAATCATGATGCCGGCACTTTTTGTGTTATTCATCATCCTTGTCATACGGGCAGTCACGCTGGATGGCGCCATGGAGGGGATCACATTCCTGCTTCAGCCTGATTTTTCTAAAGTAACATCACAAACGATACTGGAAGCGATGGGACAATCCTTCTTCACCTTGAGCGTCGGGGTGTCAGTAATGGTGACCTACAGCTCCTACTTGCCGAAGGATCAAAGCCTTCCCCGCTCAGCCGGTTCCATTGTAGCGATGAACATCTTTATTGTCCTTCTGGCAGGATTGGCTGTTTTTCCGGCAGTGTTCTCATTTGGTCTTGAGCCTGGAGCAGGGCCTGTCCTGTTATTTAACGTACTGCCGACCATCTTTAATCAACTGCCTTTCGGAATGCTGTTCTTCATCGCGTTTCTGGTATTATTCCTTTTTGCTGCACTGACGTCCGCCTTTTCCATGCTCGAAATTATCGTTTCGGTCATTTCCAAAGGTGATCCGGCGCTTCGCAAAAAATGGTCTTGGATTATCGGGCTTGCGATTTTTGCATTCGGCGTCCCGTCAGCGTTATCCTATGGCGTACTAAGCGATGTCATTATTTTCGGCAAAACGATTTTCGATTTGGCTGACTATACAGTGAGCAATGTACTGCTGCCGATTGGGGCCCTGCTCATCGCCTTGTTCATTCCAATCAAGATGAAAAAGACGGCCCTGTATGAAGAGTTAAAGCGCGGAAGCGGATTGAAAAAAGGATTATTCGAAACATGGTATTTCCTTATCCGTTTTATCGCCCCGATCCTGATCATTGCTGTCATGCTTGATGTGTTGGGAATCCTATAGAAAGAAAACGAGTACTTCCATGATGGAGGTGCTCGTTTTTTAATCAAACGTTTGTTTAAACTTTAAAATCGCATTGCTATCAATCATTCTGGAATTAATCAAACGTTTGTTTAAATCTTTGGCTGTGTTAAAGTTTATTGTTGTTTTTAACCGGTTCCAGCTCTTGGTTGGAGTGCAAGACGAAGACTCCTGCGGGAAAAGCGAGACAGGTAAGACTTTTCCAGCTCCCGGCTGCCTTCCCATCCAAAAATAAAATGGCTTAATTTTCCTATTACAAAATACACTGGCAATCTCGTCCGAAAAATGTTATATTTTCTGAAACTTCAGATTTTTCCTCAATGTAAAATACCATTTTCAGGAGGGATTGCTATGCAATGTGAAATCAGGTTAATTCCATATTTCATGGATGAAATGGTGGCTGATGCAAACGAAATTCCTAAAGGCGTTGATTTAATCCAAGCTCCAAGCTTATGGAAAAATGGTTATAAAGGAAATGGAATAACGGTTGCGGTTCTTGATACGGGCTGTGATGTAAACCATCCGGACCTGAAAGGAAAAGTGAAAGGCTATCGCAATTTCACGGACGATGACGATGGTGCCGAGGATAATGTGACAGACTATAGCGGTCACGGGACCCATGTCGCAGGTACGATTGCCGCGAATGAAGATGGCCAAGGCGTGATCGGTGTCGCTCCACTCGCTGATTTACTTGTCATAAAAGTACTTGCTGGAAGCCGCGGCAGCGGAAAATATGACTGGATTGTAAACGGCATCCAGTATGCAATCGACCAAGGTGCCGATGTCATCTCCATGTCACTCGGAGGCCCTTCCGATTATGATCCTCTTCATGAAGTGATTCAAAGAGCTGTCGATGCCAACATCTTAGTTGTATGTGCAGCTGGAAATGAAGGAGATTCCAACAGCACTACAGACGAATTCTCTTATCCTGCCTCTTATAATGAAGTCATCTCAGTCGGTTCGATCGACCTTCAACGTAATTCTTCCTACTTCACCAATTCGAATAACGAAGTAGACTTGGTTGCACCAGGTGAAAAGATATTATCCACGATACCGGGTGACAAATACGCCAAGCTCAGCGGGACATCGATGGCTGCGCCGCACGTGTCCGGTGCCCTGGCCCTCATCAAACAGTTTGAGCAGGCATCCTTTGCACGGACCTTATCCGAAACAGAAATATACGCGCAGCTCATAAAACGGACAGTGCCGTTAAACTTTCCAAAAACACTGGAAGGAAACGGACTGTTGTACCTGACAGCGCCTGATCTTTTAAAGGAACATATACGTAATCAGCCTTTGGCACATATTGGATAAGAAAAGCGGAGGCGGCCCGCTCAGCACCGACAAGCGTTGGAGGGCCGACCGGTGAAGTCGCTTTTTGACTTCATTGGCGGACCGAAACGTCTCGAGGGGCTAGCCGCCGGAGCTGGCCAATAGAAAAGCGGAAGGGCTTTGCCCAGAGGCGGGTGGCATAAGACGAATTGGCCAAGAAGGCTTTCTTTGCCTTCTTGGCCGGTTTGGCTTATGACATGTGCCTCTAAGCCCTGCAGCTGGACAATCTTCGAGTAACGTCTCCTTAAACCCAAAACCAGGACCGCCGGTTGGCGGTCCTGGTTGTATTAAGCATTGTCGTTTTTCGTTAAATTATTGAAGTCTGCTTTCAACCTGCTGACATACTTCATCGGCACTTAGTCCGCTTGCTTCAATCACGGATCCTTGTGTAACTGCGTTCTGAATGCCCATAACGTTAGAGTCGCCACCCGTTACAACGCAGCAGTCGCAGCCTTGTGCATCTGATTCCTGTTTAAGTTCTACCACATCATGCCCTTTTTCACGCAAGGCCTGCACAACATTTTGTAAAGATTCCTCAACACCAATTCTTCTTGCCATATCTGTTACCTCCAATTTTTATCAAGCTCCGGCGGCCACCCGCCTCCGCTTTCATATTTCTAACATTAGGATTTTCCTTCCGTGAAAAAGATATTCATCAAACTTATGAAGTTTTTGCACAGTTATTACCGCTGTTGATTTCCGTACAAGACTTCGCTTTCCGCGGGTAGCCCGTGAGCCTCCTCGGTCGTACCTCCCTGCGGGAAGAAAAGCGGAGGGGCTTTGTTCAGAGGCGGGTGGCATAAAGCGAAGCGGCCACGAAGGCGTTCTTTGCCTTCTTGGACGGTTTGACTTATGACATGTGCCTCTAAGCCCCAGAACTGGACAAGTCTCACATAAAAGCTACTCTTCCCGCAGGAGTCTTCGTCTTGTACTCCAATCAACAGCTGAAAATTCCCAACCACTGATAACCTGGTTTTTTTATCTTCTGCAAGTCCATTGGGGTCATACCTATTGTTTTTTCATGAAAAATCGAACAATGGTTTATTGATCTTAAACACTAATTGAAACCCAGAGTGGATTGGAGCGGAAGGCATTTGACTCCGGCGGGAAATTGAGGAAAGGTCGAGACCCCGCAGGAGCGCAACGAGGAGGCTCGACTTCCTCCCCGAGGAAAGCAAATGCCTGTAGCGCAAAGGAACGGTCTAAGATAATAACCATATATGTTTAAAAACGCACATTATAGACAAAATAATTAAGGGAGTTCAATTTTATTGGAATATGTTTACTTGCAAACTCACGTGGGTAAATAGTCTATATAAACAATTAACAAAAGGGTGGTAACATAATGGATGCAAAGAAAAAAGAATTAATTGATGGATTAAATGAAGATTTAGCAAATGAATATGCGGCAGTCATTCTTTACACAAACTACGCTGCTGTAGTCAGCGGCTTATATCGCCAGACCTTAAAGCCTTTCTTTGAAGAGGAAATTCCTGATGAGCAAGGGCATGCATTATACTTAGCAGAAAAGATCAAAACATTAGGCGGAGACCCTACAACGACTCCTGCCCCAGTTAAGCAGACAGACGATGTGAAGGAAATGCTTGAAGAAGGCCGCAAAGCGGAAGCCGATACAATCGAACGCTATAAAAAGCGTAAGGAGCAGGCTGAAGAATTAGGATTGACTGAGCTTGTCATCAAGCTCGAGGACATGATCGCCGATGAAACCCATCACCTTGAAGAGTTCGACCGTCTGTTAATGGATCCTTCTTTCAACTAATTTTAAAAAAAGACCGCCATGGCGCGGTCTTTTTTGTGTTTTATTTTATGATCTCATAAGGTGTCCATTCATCAGGCAGAAGCGCTCTATACTTTGGTGTTAAATACCTGTCATCAATCAATCGCAGCACCCCATAGTCTTTCTCTGATCGAATCAGCCGCCCCCCTGATTGGAACACTTTGTTCAAACCGGGATATACGAAGGCGTTATCAAACCCATCTTTGCCTTGCTCCCCGAAAAACTGTTTCATAATTTCCTGTTCCAATCCAGGCTGCGGGAGTCCGACACCGACGATGACAACTCCATTCAAGCGGTCCCCTTTCAAATCGATTCCTTCTGAGAAGATACCTCCCAACACAGCCAGTCCCATCACGCGTCTTTCCGTATCGGGTTGAAAACATTGAAGGAATGCTTCTCTTTCCTCTTCATTCATATTCGTTTCCTGAAGGAGATAATCTGCTTCCAGTGAATGCTTCTTCAATTCCTCATACGCTTCCCTCATATAGGCATAAGAAGAAAAGAACACAAGGAAATTCCCTTTGTTATTTACAAAAGCATCTGCAATCGATTGGGCGATTCGCGGCATGGTTCGGTTTCTGTCCTTGTATCGCGTGGAAACCGGATGGATTTCCACCTTCCATTGTTCTTTTTCAAAAGGTGAGGGAATCAGGAAGCGATAGTCTTCATCCCTTCCTCCCAGCTGCTGATAATAATACGAAAATGGATGAAGGGTAGCTGAAAAGAAGATAGAGGAATGATAGGGTTTTGTCACTCCTGCTATCAATCTGGAAGGATCGATGCAAAAGAGTTTCACTTTCAAATCATTACCGGAAGAATCAAGGACAAAACGGTGTTCACCTGAGTAAAGCCTGGAGATACGCACAAAATGCAAGGCATCAAAATAAAGCTGCAAGAAACTCTGTGACCATTCATTCCCCTGCTCTCCTAAACACTTCTCTGCAGTTTCTACAAAAGCTTCAATTTCCGGTGTAAGCTCTTGATCACTCTCAGTTTTCCATTCCCCCTCGCCTTTCATTTCTTTATTCAATGAAAGAAAATGCTTGTTTACAGCGTTAATGCTCTTCTTTAAAGCATCGTGTCCGCTATGAAGATTCTTCACCTCAAGAAAAGAGGATTTGGTTATAGAAGCCGAAAACATTTCCCTTCCCCTGTTGACCAGATTATGCGATTCATCAATCAAAAGTACAGTCTTTTTCTTGCTTTCCTCGCTTAATCTCTTCAAGGATACTTTCGGGTCAAAGACATAGTTATAATCGCAAATCACTCCGTCGACTAAATAAGAAAGGTCAATCGAGAACTCGAACGGACAGACCTTATGTTTCACTGAATATTGCTCGATAACCTCCCGGGTCATAACCGTTTCATGACTGAGGATGTCAATGAGGGCACCGTTAATCCGGTCGTAATACCCATCTGCAAATTCACAATAGTCTTTTTGGCATTTGGTTTCTTCTTTAAAGCAGATTTTGTCCTTTGCCGTAATCGTGACAGCAGTAGAATGAAGCCCTTGTTCTTCAAGCAGGGACAGTGTATCCTCGGCCACCGTTCGCGTAATCGTTTTTGCCGTTAAGTAGAACCACCTCTCCGGTCCTTGACCGCTCATTGCTTTAATTGCCGGAAAAAGTGTGGAAATGGTCTTTCCGGTGCCAGTCGGAGCATTTGCATAAAGAGATTTTTCTTCGCTGATGGATTTATAAACCGCCCCGGCAAGCTGCTTTTGTCCTTTTCTGAATGCCGGATACGGGAAAGAAACCTCAGAAATGCTATTTTGATACTTTTTTCGATTATTCAAAATCACCTTTGCAAATGGGGTAAAAGCAAGAAGTGTGTGCCGGACGATGTCTTCCAGATCTGAAATGGTATATGTCCTTTCCAGGATTTTGACTTGTTCTGTGTCTATTTGAATATAAGTCAGCTGCACATCGATGAGTTCGAGATTTTTTTCTTTAGCCAGCAGATAGGCGTAGCACTCGGCCTGAGCCCAGTGAACGCGGGCACCGTTTTCTATATCAGACAGTTTTTTAGCAGTGGATTTGATTTCATCGATTTTCACTTTATCTTCATCATATAAAATACCGTCGCAGCGGCCTTCCAGTACGTAAGAAATCTCATCTGAAATGATTTCACCCTTCAGGAATACCTCTTTTTCATCGCCTTCTCTATAGCCTTTCTGTAATAGCTGATGCAGTTTCGTTCCGATCGTCATAGAAGAACGGGCTTGAAATTTCAAATCGATGCTGCCTTCTTTATAAACGAATTCGACCAGCTCCCGGACTGACACCTTCACCTTTTCCAAATGCCTCACCTCGCTTTCTTTTTATAAAGACTTCTAACTTACCGGGACAACTCATACAGTGGAATAGTATTTTAATTTTGGAATTGGACGGAGGAAATAGAATGAAAGTAAGATTCGCCTTTTACTGCTTCGGACTCATTTGTCTTTCTTTCGGAGTCTCTCTCATCATTAAAGGAAACCTGGGAGCAGCTCCATGGGATGCACTGGCCGTGGGGGAGTCTTACTTATTGCATCTCAGTATCGGGACATGCATATTTCTCAACGGCTGCATCCTTATCGTCCTCAATGCGCTTTTATTAAAAGAAAGGATACAATGGCTCGCAGCGATTTCTATATTTATCATCGGGATGCTGGTGGACTTTTGGATAGAAACCGGCCTATCGCACATCGAGCCTTTCAGCTTTATCCAAAAGCTTTCTTTTGTGATCACAGGGATATTGATTCTCGGCATCGGCATAGCTATCTATATGCAGGCGAAGCTTCCTTCCAGCCCAATGGATATGTTTATGATCGCGATTCACAAGCGCTTCGGCCTCAACCTTCGCAATGCACGGCTCCTAAACGAAGCGATCGCCATCACCCTTGCCATACTGGTACATGGAGCAGTCGGCATCGGGACTGTCATCGTCGCCTGCACCCTTGGATTCATCATTCATTTCTTCTATCCTATCATGGAACATATGTACGGTAAATGGAGTAATTAAATTGTAGGCATTCACCCAGTTTCCACAATCAAAAAAGAACTATCCTTATCACAAGAATAGTCCCTCTTTTAAGGTAATAAAAAAGAAAAATGGCTTTTATTTTCTTATTGCCCCATGCGGCAAGTGTGCATGGACCCCTTTAACACCATTAACAGTTTGGGTGATACGGAGATTGACAACTAAGCTTGCTAAAGCCATCGCTTCCTTTCGTTCCATTTCTAACAGCTCCATCATTAATGAGAGCATCCCATCTAGAGCAATCATAGTCGCTTCATTCAAATCTTCATCAAAACCCATGGTAACCCAGCCAGTAGGGGTTTTGGCCCTGGGGAAATCAATTTTCACATCATCGCGAACACTGAGCGTCAAACTTACGTGCTCCATGGGGCATTCCAATGCTGGTGAAGCTACTTCTCCATCACCTTGCACCGCGTGTCCGTCACCAACAGAGAATAAACCACCTGAAACCGAAATCGGCAAATAAAGCGTACTCCCTGCAACTAATTCTTTACAATCAATATTTCCACCGCAATATCTAGGGGGAGATGTAGAGTGAATTCCTGATTCATCTGGGGGCATCCCCATAATCCCCATAAATGGCGACATAGTTACTTGATGACCTTTATTGCTTGTACCAACCATTTGTTCCGTATCCAACTGCCAGTTAAGGTGGTATTCTTCCCCTTCAGCCAGTCCTAATCTATTATTATTTTCAGAAGGGAAACCTCCCGCAGATGTCCACCCCCAGCTTCCAGGGCGAATATCGTTAATTTGTATCTCCAACGCCATCCCTGGTTCGGCACCATTAATCGAGATAGGACCAATCATGGCATGCCCTTGGTCTATCGGATTTTCTCGGGGTTCGAACCGTTTACGCTGACGGTCTTTACGATGCGGCTCTAATCCCCATGCTGCTTCAAGTGTTGAAATGTGAAGTGTTTCGCCAGACTCAATGGTAATAATCGGTTCAAAATCTTTCGAAAATGAGCCATGTAAGGTAGATCGCTCTGGTTTTATAGTATGAATTTTCACTTCAAATTCACTCCTATTTAAATGATTTGTCAAATATCAACAGAGTTCTTTCACATGACTCGCCCTTTAAACTTTAAGTCTACTGGCTTTAGGTGGTTGTAATCCCCTGAAAGGATTTTTTCAATGTCTTTAATACTGTCCTGTACAGAAACCTGTTCTCCTTTAATGCGTGTGAATTCTTCTGCAACATGAAACGGCTGACTGAGATAGGCTTCGAGTCTTTCTCCGATGGTGTAAAGTTCAAGATCTGCATCAGGTATTTTATCTTTTCCGAGAGAGTTTAATAGAACCCGGATTTCTTTATAACGTCTGAGCAGTTTTTTCGCTTTGCGATTCGCAGAAGTATGACGAACTTCGAGGCTGTCCTCTTCCACTAATATTGAAGTGGATTGAACCGGGTGGATAGCCGGATAGATGCCGCGGCTGGCCAAGTCGATGTCGAAATAGCACATCGTTTCAAGAGGGCCATAAGGATCATCTTCATCCACTGCCGTACCGCTAGGATCGAATAATATCGTTGTAATATCAGGGTAGCCCCCCGCTTCGAACCGTTCTCTCAATTCATAGAGATCTCCGGAAACCACAAATGAGCGGTCAACCTGTAATATGACCTTTTCTTTGTCCTCTCTCAAAGACACTTCTGCGAATGCATCCTCAATTGAATGCACCTTTGCGTCCACAAATCCTTCGATGTCACTCAACCCTATGATTTCATGATCCGGTGTCAGCAAGATTGTTTCAAAGCCTTTTCCTTTTAAGTTTTGAGTAATTTCCGCCAATACGACCAATTGTCCGACTTGTGCCCTTGCAACAAACCCATTAATACCGCCTTTCACAATTGGAGCAAATAAATCAATTGGCTTAATTCCCGTTTCTATCATGCTTAATTTCCCTCCTTGAATTATTAATTCATCCAATGAACAATTGGCGAGATTGGCCAAAGTGACCAATGTTCTTACTTCTGCGCGGCCGACCGATATTTTACCGGTACAAAGATTTGAGACTGTTGCGGGTCTAAGGCCTACTGCTTTTGCGGCAGTTGTCAAATTAGGGACCCGGCGGCGAAGCAATGAAACATTCAATGATAAATTATCCTGCATATGAAAGCGCCTCCTTACTTTATAAAGTAATATATTTTACGCTGAAACACAATAAATATTTCTTTAAAAAGTAATTTTTTTACTCTTAAAAGGAAATATGTTTGAAAATAGACACAATTATTAAAATTTGGTGTTTCATTTCAATAAAAATTAATAAGAAAAACCATTCATGTCCGGATGCCTTTCATAATAAATATTAAGGAAGAAGAATTCACTGAACTACTCTAAATAAAGGATGACAGTCTATGAACAATCTTAATTCCAGCCCTCGACTTCCAAAAAGGACCAAACCATTCATATTGATTTCATGTATCCTTTTTACGGTGATTTTCTTCAGCATCGCTTACTTCATGCCGGCGGGAAAGGGACAAACCCCTCTATTCTTCGACAGCGGATATAACAAGCCGCTTGTGATCGCTCATCAAGGCGGCAAACATCTGGCGCCAGGCAATACAATAGAAGCTTTTCAGAATGCTGAAGAACTGGGGGTTGATGTGATTGAAACAGACATACATATCACCAGGGACGGTCATCTTGTGGCCATTCATGATCCTACGGTTGACGCTACTACAGATGGCAAGGGGTTAGTGGCTGACTATACGTTAAAGGAATTGCAGCGGTTAGACGCCGGCTACACGTTCCAGGATGCCAGCGGCGAATATACTTACCGGGGAAAGGGTATATATATCCCTGCGCTTGAAGAGGTATTCCAACGTTTCTCCCATATGCGGATAAATATCGAGATAAAAGATGACAATCCACAGGAAAGATTGGATGAAATAACGGAGAAATTGATGGAGTTGATAGAAGAATACGGAATGGAGAATAACGTTCTGATTGCTTCTTTCGACCAGGCCATCATCGATCGATTTCAAGAAAAATCCGACGGCCGTGTAGCCGTCCAGGGAGGGACCCAAGAGGTTAAGAAATTTGTTATTCTGCACAAGCTTTTCATGAGGAATTTTTATAGGCCTGCCATAGATGGATTTCAGCTTCCGCTGCAAAAAGGAGAAGTGGACTTAACGGACCCCGTATTGATCAGCGGGGCTCACCGCTTAAATCTTCAAGTTCATTATTGGACAGTGAATGATCAAAAAACGATGAAACGGCTGATCGATGCCGGTGCTGACGGAATCATAACGGACCGGCCCGACTTGCTTTTGGAACTCCTGGAAAACAGATAAAAGGGATAGGAGCAGGGAAGATGCATTTTTTCTACAAAAATCCTTCTCAGCTCTGAAGCTTCAACAGATTTTCTACATAAGCATACAAAGCATTTATCACACTTTTACAATAACTTTATGCAACCAATAGCTCTTTATACCTATATAAGTATATCCTCCAGTCTGTTAGGGTTGAGATAAGTCAAATCAACGAAAGTAGAATAAATATGACAGTAAATGTGTTTTTAGATGATTATCGACACTGTCCCCAAGGCTACATTCTTGCTAAAGACATCGATGAATGTATCGACCTGCTAAAGAGGTATGCTATCTCTCACCTTTCATTGGATCATGACTTAGAAAGCAAAACGAGAAATGGACTTATGCTCGTGCACTACATGGTTAAGCACCAATTATTTGCTGAATCCATCACGATTCACTCGGCAAACTCTGTTGCTGGTAAGCAAATGTACAGGTATTTGAAAGAGGCTCAAAATGAAAACACGATGCCTCGGTCAATCCGTATTTCATTACGGCCATTACCTCTTAGATAATTCATATTTAAGAACTGTTCATTGGGAGCAGTTCTTTTTTGTTTTTTTAACCTTTTTTCTTTTCCGAATGATTTTCTTTATAATGAGTGGAAAGAGGTATTTTCCGGAAAGGGTAGTAGATAATGAATTTCCTTAAAAAGTTCAGGTTTGCGGGTGGAAGAATTGCTAAAACTGGAATCGCGGTATTCCTGACGGCTTTTGTGTGCGAACTATTGAATTGGCCTGCAATGTTTGCAGTGATTACGGCGATTGTGACAATCGAGCCTACAGCTGCCGATTCAATTAAAAAAGCATTTATACGTTTTCCAGCTTCTGCTATCGGTGCTTTATTTGCTGTAATCATTTCTCCATTACTTGGTGATCACGCGATAACGTATGCGCTCGTTGCCATTTTGACGATCATTACTTGTCATAAGCTGCGGCTGGATGCCGGGATACTTGTTGCGACTTTGACTGGAATCGCCATGATTCCGACGATTCATGACCATTATATTGCAACATTCTTTATAAGGCTTGGAACAACCAGTTTGGGTCTGATCGTGTCTACCTTGGTAAATCTGTGGATCTTACCCCCCAATTACTCACCTATGATCAGCAGGAATATTCATGACCTGTACGTGAAAACGGGGAATTTATTAGAAAAAAGAGCGAATGAGATCCTTCAAGGCCACTCTTTGCATCGTGACACCAAGCTGATTTTTAATGACACAACCAGTGAAATTGATAAGACAAATACGCTTTGTGAATATCAGAAAGAAGAAATGAAGCTTCACCGTTCAAGCCGTAAAGAGCTGCGGCATTATCATTATCATTTCAAGAAGCTGAACCTGCTGCGGCAAATCCACTTTCACATCGGAAATCTTATTTATCTTCCTGTCCAGAAGGAATCCTTCAGCCGGCAGGAACAGGACAAGATCCTTCAGTCTGTTCAGTCACTTAAGAACATCATGCATCATCCTTCTTATGACATGCAGGAGGGACATTTCATTTTGATGAAGGAACTGCTGCAAGAATTCTGGGAGGATCACGATGAGCTGCACACCAAGCCGATTGAATCGATCAGGCAGCATTTTTCCTGTGAAACCATTTTGCTTTACGAATTGCTCTCCATTCATGATTTACTGGAAGAGCTAAATGAACTGCATGTTCTTGAGAAACAGCATGAAAACGTGTTGGAAAAAACATTGCAAATGTAAAAAAGATCGCTTGGAATTTTTTCTCCCAAAGCGATCTTTTTCAACATTTATTAATCGTTTAACGCTTTCCCTGCAAGCATGGATAAGACCATGTCATCCATCGGCGGATTATGGAGACCGGCTCTCACATCACGATAGTAACGCTGCATGGGGTTTGACTTGAACAGGCTTCTGGCACCAACAATTCTCATGGCAGTGTCCACTATCTGAAAGGCGCTGTTCGTCACGATATGCTTTACAGAAGCAAGTTCTGCTGCCATTGTTGAACGCTTCTCCGGATCCTTCACCCATTTATCGGCGACTGAATACAGAATCTGCCTTGCTTTAAAGAGTTCCAATTCGATTTCGCCGATCTTTCTTTGAACCTCGGGCACTTCCTTTATGGGACCCGGCAAGCTGTTGGGAGAATACACCTTGGCAAAACGGATTGCTTCATTCCTGGCTGCAATCGCAACACCAATATAGCAGGCGGGGATATGAAGCAGCCAGGCTTTCGGAAGTTCTTTTTGCTGCCCTGAAGGTTTGACGCTGTCGCGTTCTACCAGCGAGCCGGGAGAAAGAGTTACATCGTTAAGGACCAAGTCATCACTACCAGTCCCCTTCATCGCAATTGTATCCCATGTTTCTTCAATCAATACACCATCTAAAGAATGGTCTACCAGAAAGAACCCTTTCTCTTCGGTATCCCCTAGCCGTGCTGATACCAACGAATAATCCAAGGCTTTAGCCATCGAAGTGAAGGTTTTTCGCCCTGTTAATACCCACCCCTTCTCCGTTTTCACTGCTTTTGTTTCGGGCAGGCCGCCGCGTGTAGGGCTTCCTGTTGCAGGTTCTGTTGCTGCACGATTAATCAATGCATGGTCTTGAACTACTTTGGTACAGAGGCTTTTAAAAGTTTCTTTTTTCCACGGACGATTTTCCGTGAGTTCCATTATACCGCCCAAATGCCACCCGATTGATAGCGAAGTAGCTGCATCACCTGTGGCCAGCCTCTCCTGAAGCATCACCAGCTCATACAAACTGATTTCTTCTCCTCCATATTCCTTCGGCACACTCAATGATACATAACCGGCTTTCTTTAAATCAGAGAAATTTTCAAAAGGGAATGCCTCTTCCCGATCATATCTTTCAGCACGGGCAGAAAACGTATCAGCAAGCTTCCCTGTTAATTCAAGTAATTCACGCTGACGATCATTTTGAATAAATGGTTCATATAAGTCCAATGGGGTCCCTCCTTCGATCGAATGAGCTTTCTTATATGATAATCAATCTTATTTCAGGACTCAAAGATTTTGTCCCACTAAACCTATCAGAATAAAAACAAAAAGAACCTGCTGCATGATATAGCATGCGGCAGGTTCTTCTTTTAACTAAGAAGCACTTTCTTCTTTTTCCACTTTATATTCCTGTTCCCAATACTCAGCGTTTTTGATACCGAGTTTTGTGGAGTTAAATACTGGATCAAGCCCCTGCTTCTTTTGTTCTTCGTAATCTTTAAGGGCACGAAGCGCAGGTTTTGCAAGAATCAGGATGGCAATCAAGTTCAGCCATACCATGATACCAAGGCCAATATCCCCAAGTGCCCAGGCAAGTGCCGCTTCTTTGACAGCTCCGTAGAACGTGACTCCAAGCAGAACAATTTTAAGCAAGAAAATGGCAGGCTTGGCGTTTTTGTTTTTTAATAAATACGCTACATTTGTTTCAGCCATATAGTAGTATGCCATAATCGTTGTAAAGGCAAAGAAGAATAGTGCGATCGCTACAAATCCGGCACCGAATCCTGGAAGAACCGATTCAATCGCAGCCTGTGTATAAGCAGGACCCGCCTCCACTCCTTCCAAGTTCGTGACGATTGCAGTCCCGTCAGGCTTTTCTACGTTATAGGCACCTGTGAAAAGAATCATGAATGCCGTTGCCGAACATACAAGCAAAGTATCAATGTAAACAGAAGATGCCTGCACAAGCCCTTGTTTCGCCGGGTGAGAGACTTCAGCCGCAGCTGCATGGTGAGGACCCGTACCCTGACCTGCTTCGTTGGAGTAGACTCCGCGTTTTACACCCCATGCAATCGCGCTTCCGATAATTCCACCGAATGCTGCGTCTGCACCAAATGCACTTCTGAAAATAAGAGAGATGACAGCAGGAATCTCTCCAATGTTCATTCCCACGATCACTAAAGCCAAAAGGATATAAGCAATCGCCATGAATGGCACAACATAGGAAGCTACACCGGCAATCCGCTTGACTCCCCCGAAGATGATCACGGCAAGAAGAATAACTAACCCAATGCCAGTCACAGACGTATTAACACCAAATGCATTATCAAGACCCTGTGCGATGGAATTCGATTGAATCCCCGGCATCAATACCCCGATCGCAAGAAGTGTGGCCAATGAGAATAAAACTGCGTACCATTTCCAGCCGATTCCTTTTTCAATATAATAGGCCGGACCCCCTCGGTACTCCCCATCCTGTTTTACTTTATAAATCTGTGCAAGCGTCGATTCAATGAAGGCACTGCTCGCCCCGATAAACGCGATTGTCCACATCCAGAAAACCGCACCAGGGCCGCCAAATGCAATGGCAGTGGCAGTCCCCGCGATATTACCCGTTCCAACACGGCCTGACAGCGAAAGCGCCAGCGACTGGAATGAGGAGACCCCTGCTTTCGAGCTGTTCCCTCTGAACATCTGCAACACCATGTCCTTAATGAGACGCACCTGCAAAAACCTTGTTAAGATAGAAAATAAAAGACCTACACCTAAACAAAAGTAAATCATGACGGGTGACCAAAGAATACCCACCAATTTGCCTACGAATTCTTCCACAGTGTTTCCCCCTTTTTCCCTAAAAATTATCTAACTATTAAGAATTATATTTTATTTGACACAAATTAGACAATCTTTTTTTCTCCGTGGAAAATCCGTTATACCTAAAAACCCTTATATAACAAGACCCGGCCTGTATAAAAAATTTTTTGGGGCAGTCTAATAATGTAAAGGAGGTTTAAACATGTCGAGACGAAAACTGTTAGTGCCAGAAGCCCGGGAAGCAATGGATCAGTTGAAAGCAAAAGTATCCGGAGTGAACGATCCAAAAGAAGCAAAGTTCGAAGCCGCCAGAGAACAGGGAATCCCTCTGGATCAAGGGTACAATGGGAAACTGACATCTGAACAAGCCGGTAAAATCGGCGGAAGGATGGGCGGGAATATGGTCAAGGAATTAGTGAGGATGGCACAGGAGAATTTGAATAAAAAGTGATAGAGTTTTTCGTTCCACAAAATTTTTTTGCCTGACCTGGATAGTTAAAAAGGGCGAAACCATTTTTATGGTTTCAGCCCTTAGTATCTCTTTTCAAGATTTTCTTCAGTTCATCCAAATCCTCATACACTTTTTCAAGCAGTGAGCGGTTATAAAAAATGGACGCGGGATGAAAGGTCGGAAAAATGGAGTATTCTTTTTCGCTAAGCGTCCACTCATTGGTTTCCATATTCTTCAGCTGACGCACTGGTGCTTGGAGCAGCTGCCCGTGCACCTCTGAAATTTTATATTTTTTTCCTAACAGCCTTTGCAGCCCGATGTTGCCAAGAGTCACAATTTGCTTCGGGTTAATATGCTGAATTTCATAATCGACAATGGGTGCGTGGGCTGTCTGCTCTTTTACATTCGGTGCCCGATTGTATTTCTTTTCTGTGAATTCACCATTCGGACCCGCTTTTTTAGGAACTATTTTGTAAGGTCTGCTTCTGACGGTCGACGTAAAGTAGATATCCTCTCTTGAAACACCGAGGTAGTCAAAAAACTCATCCAGTACCTTTCCTGCCCTTCCGCTGAACGGAATACCATTATGAATTTCAGTTTCCCCAGGCGCTTCTCCGACAATCATGATTTCAGGGTTCTCCGGACCGCGTCCATAAACGAATCCTTCACAATTATAAGGCTCCATTCTTTTCTTGCAGCGTTCAACCAAATCCTTCGGCAGCACATTCATCATCCTTTTCACCATAGCCCGTCCCTGGCCGCGTTAACGCGGCTTGGGACGGGCCTCTGTTTTATTTAATGTATACCCAAGCCCGCCACTGATTTACACATTCGTATGTTTAGTTCTAGTTTGCTTAAGGAATAGTATGGATATACCGGAATAAGGAGATGGCAAGGATGAACCAAACAGAACTTAAACAGCAAATTGTGAATGTGCTTGAAGAAAGCAAAGTTGGTACGCTTGCAACGGTGAAAGGCAGCAAACCGCATTCCCGTTACATGACCTTCTTCAATGATGATCTCACCCTTTATACGCCAACAAGCAAAGAAACCCATAAAACGGATGAAATCGAGAGTAATCCAAATGTACATATCCTTCTCGGCTATGAAGGAGAGGGCTATGGTGATACGTTTGTAGAAATCCAAGGAAAGGCATCGATCGAAGAATCCAAAGAGTATAAGGACAAACTGTGGAACGATCATATGGAAAAGTGGTTCGACGGAAAAGATGATCCGAATTATATCGTTTTAAAAATCAAACCGGATACGATTCGATTGATGAATGACGACGAAGGATCTCCTCACACACTTCAATTATAAAGTTGACAATTCGAGGGTCACATGTTATATTTAGTTATTGTTAACTTGTGACATAATTAAAACGACTAGAACAGATAATCTGTAATTCTATTCTGTTTTGATATGCAACTTATTCACACTGGATCGGCTTCGGAGCCGTTAGGATGTAAGAGAGGTAGGGCTTACGTCGTTTAGGTTTATCAAACGACTCAAGGAATTGCCCGCGGCTGTTTATTATCTGAATACGTTTAAAGATATAAATATATTACTTGTGATGTTGCAAGTTACAGAACATGCCTTTTCCGATAAAAGGCATAAATCGAGGGAGTACTGACAGGATAATCAGCCCTCACTCAAGTTAAAAGCCCCCAAGGCCTCGAGCTTTGGGGGCTTTGCCAATGTAAAGCGGAGGCCCGCACCTCGCCGCGTTAAAGCGGTGAAGGGACGGACCTTCGTTTTTTAACTGCTTTCTTTTAATTGACTGTGATAGAGTCCATGATAAAAGCCTTTCTGCCTCAGGAGCTCTTCATGCGTCCCTTTTTCGATGATTTGCCCTTGATCGAGGACAAGTATTTGATCGGCCTGACGTATCGTATTGAGCCTGTGGGCGACGACTACCGATGTCCGTTCCCTCATTAAGTTTTTTAGAGCATCCTGGATCTTTAGTTCAGTGATGGTATCGATACTTGAAGTGGCTTCATCCAGGATCAGGATCGATGGATCGGAGAGGATAGCCCGCGCAATCGACAATAATTGCTTTTGCCCCTGACTAATGCCGCTGCCGTCGTGCCTAAGGACCGTGTCATATCCTCGTGGCATCTTCTCGATAAAAGAATGGGCGTTCGCTAATTTTGCAGCCTCCACCACTTCCTCATCGGATGCATGAAGTCTGCCGTAGCGTATATTCTCCAGAATGGTCCCTTGGAAAAGAAAACTGTCCTGAAGTACAAATCCCAATTGCTTCCGAAGGCTTTTACGCGTAATCGCCTCGATATCCTGACCATCAATAAGGATCTTCCCTTTATCAAGCTCATAAAACCGGGACAACAAATTTGTAATTGTCGTTTTGCCTGCACCGGTCGGACCGACAAGCGCCACCGTTTCCCCAGGGCTGATTGAAAACGAGACATCCCGAAGAGTGGAATCACTTTTCCCATAAGAAAAGGATACTTGCTGAAAATCAATCTTTCCAGCCAATGTCTTTATTTCTACTGCTTTCCCTTCGTCCCTCGCTTCTTCCTCTTCATCAATGATCTGGAATACACGCTCCGCCCCTGCAATGGCAGATAACAATGTATTGTATTGATTGGCGAGTTCATTGAGCGGACGTGTGAACTGACGGGCATATTCAGCAAAAATGACAATCACCCCGATGGTGACCATATCATTTAGTGCAAGAACCCCTCCTACACCAGCGATCACCGCAAAGCTGAGATTGTTCAACATGTTCATTAATTTCGGGATAAACCCCGAATAGGTATCCGCCCAATAAGCTGCTGTACGGAGTTTTTTGTTCTTCCCTTGAAATTCTTCAATCGCCGTCTCTTCACGCGAAAATGTTTTTATGATGCTATGTCCGGAAATCGTTTCTTCAATATATCCATTCAGCTCACCGATATTATGCTGATATTGCTTAAATAATGGGCCCGTCCTTTTTGTGATCCACTTCATGCCCAGCACCATGAGCGGTACAATCGTAAGTGTGATCAACGTCAGCAGAGGACTGAGCCACAGCATGACCGCAGCCGTTCCAGCAAGTGTCAGTACACTGGAGATGATTTGGATGAATGAACTGTTCAACGTATGACTGACGTTATCGATATCATTGGTGACCCTGCTCATTAACTCCCCGTGCTTTCTTTTATCGAAAAAAGGAATCGGCAGCAGATGAAGTCTATGAAACAAATCTTTTCTCAGGCGGTAGACGGTGTCCTGCGCGACTCCAATCATCCAGTAATTCTGATACCAGACTGACACAGAGTGAAAGATATAGACAATAACCAGGCCTGCAAGAAGCCCGATGATTCCAGAAGTTTCTTTCGTGACAATGTATTCATCAATCGCCATTCCCACTAAAAATGGACCGAGAAGCGATGCCGCAGAGCTGATGAGCACCATTACGATGACGAGATAGAGCAAGCCTTTCATTTTTGAAAGATACGTCCACAACCTTCTCAGAGTACCTTTTGTATCACTCGCCTTGTCGTTCTTGCCGAGTTTCTTCCTCATATGCCTAGACATGGTGCACCTCCCCGAATTGAGATTGATAAATTCGTTGATATAAAGGGGATTCGTTCAGAAGGGTTTCATGAGATCCGTTTCCGATCATCACTCCATCTTCGAGCAGCAGGATGGTGTCCGATTCCATCGCTGTACTGATTTTTTGGGTAATAATGATGGTCGTGCATTCATACTTCTTGATCGCTTCGAGCAATTTTGCTTCCGTTTTCAAATCAAGTGCACTGGTGCTGTCGTCCAGGAGAAGGATTTTAGGCCTTCTGATAAGCGCACGGGCGATCGAAAGCCTTTGTTTCTGCCCCCCCGATAGGTTCACTCCTTTTTGCCCGAGCGTTGTGTCATACCCGTCCTTGAGGTCTCCAATGGTGTCATGGATTTGAGCATCCTTTGCTGCTTGGATTATGTCCTCTTCGGAAGCTTCTTCTTTTCCCCATAAAAGATTTTCCCGCACCGAACCTGAAAACAGGACCGCTTCCTGCGGAACATAACCAATGCCCTTTCTTAAATTCTCGAGAGTGATCGACCGAAGAGAGTGACCGTCTATCTTTATTTCTCCTTCCGTCGTGTCATAGAGTCTCGGAATCAACTGAAATAAAGTGGACTTTCCTGAACCGGTCGCCCCTAAAACAGAAACGGTCTCCCCTGCTTTCACTTGAAAAGAAATATCCTGCAGAACCTGCCCTCTCGTTTCCGGGTATCGGAATGAAACCCCGTCGAAAGTGATTCCCCCTCTGGTGACTATGTTTCCAGGCTCAGCCTCATCTCCATCTCTTAAATCAACCTCGGTATTGAGGACCTCTTCCACACGATCAGCTGATGCACGCGCTCTTGAAAAGCTTGTGATGATAAAAGAAAAGATTGAAAATACGGAGGAAATCCTCGTGGCATAGGTTACGATCGCCACCACTTCACCAACTTTGGCACCGCCGGTATTCACTTCAATGCTTCCAACCCAAAGCACGATCAATATGGACAGGTTCATCACCAGCATCAACAACGGCATAATGATTTCCATGAATCTCAAAGCACCCACCGTTTTGTTCTTCAAATCCTCGTTGGCGACGTGAAATCGTTTTTCTTCATAATCTCCTCTTGTATACGCCTTGATCAGCCGGATACCTGAAAGGTTTTCTTTCATCACTTCATTAACCCGGTCCAGACGCTTCTGTACTTTCTCAAATAAACTCCATCCCCGTTTGAGAACCCATAGCAAAAACATCCACAAAAATGGAATCACAATAACTAAAACCAGGGCAAGCTTCACATCGACAATCAATGCCATAATGGTCGCCCCGATGACAAGTAAAGGAGCTCTCAGCATGATCCTCAAGCTCATGAATATCGTATTCTGAAGCTGCCTCACATCATTCGTCATCCTCGTAATGAGAGAGGATGTCGGCAGCTTATTGAAACTGGCAAACGAAAACGACTGGATTTTCTTATATAAACTTTCCCGCACATCGTAACCGAATCCCTGGCTCGTATGGGCAGCAAAAAAGGAATTCGTAACACCTGAAATAAAAGAAAGGAACGACATGCCAACCATAATCCCGCCCCATAAAAGCACTACATCCAGATTTTCCTTCATGATCCCCTGATCAATGATTTTGGCCATGAATAAGGGATTCAAAAGCTCCACTGCAAGTTCTATAAGCATTAACGTCCAAGCAATCCCCATCGCCCACCGATAAGGTTTTAAAAAACTGATCACCCTCAAAGAAACACACCCCTCACGCTCTCGTTCTTATCATATGTATATAGTAATAATGATATCGTTTTTTTATGACAGGTGGTAGTTTGGAGAGTTAATTTCCGGAAGGCACGAGGAGTTTCCCTATAAAGTTCCACGTGAAACGGCAGTCTGCCATATAAAAAGAACCGCGCAATCCCATGCCAGGGTTGCGCGGTTCCTTCTAACACATATGTTATTACTGATTGTATGGTGGGATATTGTCGTCTCCGCCTAAATCAGGTGTATCATTCATTGTTTTGTTTACCCTTTTGTTTCTAGGCATGTTTTTTTCTTCTTCAATCTTGCGGTCTAACTTGGAAAGGTATTTAGCGGCAAACTCTTTCCCGCCAAGTCCAAATGCCAGTCCAAATGCCAATGCCAGTCCTCCCAGGATGAGCATAAACGCGATGTTGACGATCGAGTCCGCAACTTTCAATTGGTCGAGTGCCATAAAGAAGCTCAGTGCAATAATGGCATACTTCGTGATTGTTGCAAGGACCTGGAAGTTGTCGCTTAGTACGTTAGACATGATATTTTTAACCAGATTACCAAGGTAAAGCCCTGCACCCAGAATGATGACTGCTGCCAATACATGCGGTAAGTACGCTAATACGCCAGTAGCCAGTGCTACAAGGAAATCGAGCTTAACGATTTGCAGTGCTTCGACTGTGAATAAGAATACGATGATGATTTGAACGATTCTTCCAACCAGACCTGAAAGGTTCATATAGGAATTCGCTGGTGTATCCAGCGTTGTATCCGCTGAGTTCTTACGCCCGATTCCCATCTTGCGAAGAAGGGAATTGAAGCCTACTCTGTTCAGCAATCGTGATACTAAGGCACCTGCCCATTTTCCTACCCAGATTCCTGCAAGGATCAGGACAATCGCCACTGCAATATTTGGAAGCATCACCAATACAGTGTTCAGCATATTGATCGCAGGTTCAGAGATTCCTCTGATGTCGAGCTGATCGAGAGCTGAAATCGTAACCGGGATCATGATAAGAACAAAGACAATGGTACCGATCACAGAAGATACCGTTGTTCCTTGGAAAAGCTTACTGATGCCTAAACGTTCAGCCGCTCTTTCAGTGCCGAGTGCCGCTAAAAAGTTAGTGACAATGTCACGAACGATTTTCGCTACAAACCAGCCGACAATAAAGATGATCGCAGCGGCGAACAATTTTGGAATAAATGCAAGGAAGCTTTGAAGCATTTCCGTGAATGGCCCTGAAACCCCTGCAATGTTAAGAGCAGCCAGTACACCCGGAAGGAATACTAAGAGGACAAGATAGAATACAATTCGTGCTGCCGTATAGACGTAACGATGTACATCATTTTCGTCATTGGCAAGCTTGGATTTAAGGATTGCACGCTTCACTGATGGTCTGCTTCCCAATTTTTCAATCAGGACTTTAAGAATTGACGCAACCACCCAGGCAAGTAATAAGATGAGTGCTGCTTTCAATACATTCGGAATGGCTGCCGCCATCGTAGTCAGCATCCCTACCAGTGGTGATGCAATAAAGTTCAGATCTAGCATATTGAAGAAAGCTATAAAGACAAATACTAGAAGGATAAAATAAACGATTTTACTGATGACTTTCTCCGATGTCCATTTCCTTTCCCCATTCGGCTTTCCAAAATAGAGCCTGTCATCGAAATGCACTCGCTTCAGAAGGCCGTAGACAGCTTTTTCTACTGCTTTCGCAATGATCCAGCCGACCAATAATACGAGTAATGCCAGAAGAAGATCTGGTAATTTTCCTAAGTATGAGTACCATTCTTGCGTGATATTGTTACTATTCATTCAGTTTGCTCCTTTCAATTTTGAAATCTCTAAAGCTAATACTTAATGTACCCAGAGATTGATTTTCAAAACATTCGTTAAGAAAACATAGAAACAGCCTCCAAATCCCCAGTGGAGGCTGTTCATCGAGTTATTGAAGGAGCAATGAGCTTTCTTTTGTAAAATCATCCAAAGAATATGAATCAATTTTACTATTCGATAAGGTATATACGTAATCATCTATATATAGGAGACGCTGGATATTATTTTCCCAAGTCTCATAGATCTCTTTTTGCCCTTTATCATCCCCGGCTAATTTCGCTTTCAACTCAATTCCTTTTTCAGGCGTGATTTCATAAAGAAGCGCCCCCTGGTAGTCGAATACCTGCTCATACTCACTTCCCTCTTTGTCATGATAGACAGAGATGGGAAATCCATACAGATTCCGTGCAGGCTCATGAAAGAGTGCTTTATGGTCATCGAGAAGATATGAATGGGTCCCTCTCCCTCCGATGATTTCTGTGTCTGCTTCCTTCGGATTGTGGAAATCGGTTATATCAAATAATGAGATTTTCATCCCGCTCCGTATGATCCGGGGCTCCTCATTAAATGATTTTCCGTCATCCATGATTTTCGTATCGAATCCGAAACCGATCAAATGGTTTTCGTCGATTGGATGAAGATACGTGCTGAAGCCCGGGATCTTCAATTCTCCTAGTACTTTCGGCTGTTCCGGATCCGCTGTGTCGATGACAAACAGGGGATCTACTTGTTTAAAGGTGACGATATATGCCTTGTCACCCATGAATCTCACAGAATAGATCCTCTCCCCTTTCGCAAGGTTCGTGACTTCACCAGTTTTCTTCATGTTTTCATCTAAAATATAGAGTGCATTTGAAGAAGGTTTATCGTCATTCCACACTTCTCCATCAGTCGTTGCAATCCGGAAATAACCTTCATGCTCATCCATGGAAAACTGATTCAATATTCTTCCCGGCACTTTGCCTGATGCCTTATACGCAATTTCTGAATCTTTCACTCCAAACTTATACACTTCCGTACTTGATACATCCCACCTTGAAGCATCTTCCATCTTATCTACAGCTATATATAGATTTTCTTTCGACATGTAAATGGCATTCCCGCTCCCTAAATAGGTCTGAACGTTAAACCCGGCTTTGGGGTTCTCAATGTCCAGTGCTGCGATCATGGTATAATTGGGCTGCTCCGACTGCGGAAAATACTTGATGCGTGTGGCCGGAATCGCTCTGGCATCTTCACCTTCCAAACTATCCATCACCCTCGGTCTTAAATCAATCTCTGGATTTTTGCCGGCAAGCCAATAATCAGGATAGAGGTTGGATACAAAATAAATGGTGCCCTCTATTTTCCTGGAGGTCATATAATGTCCTTCGACAGCCACCTTCCTTATAAGAGATGGATTCTTTTTATTGGAGACGTCATATATCATCGCGACTGTAGAGCCATTGATCGGGCGCGGCATGGTTTTCACGGCAGCTTCAACCGCTTCATGGGACCAGCTGTTCCCAAGGACCACAACCTTGTCTTTATCTAAAAATAAATGCAGAGGCTGGATGTTTTCTTCAAATTTCAATTTGGAGGTGATTTCCATGCTGTCTGCCGGAACTGCTTTAGAAATGACAAGCTCCTGATTCACCACTTGATACATATACGTCCCATCTGTTTTGACGATATCCCCTTCGTCCACTCCTTGAACCTGATTATTCGTTTCCGAGTGGCCGGAGCCTGAACCTTCACCACCACCTGATGTGGCTTTATCTTCAGATGATTCAGCCTCACTTCTTCCAAAAAGACTGAATTTCTCGTTTTTCTGCTCCACTTTTTGTTTCTTTATAATCGTTTGAAAATATTCGGTCAGTTCTCTCTTAGAGGCGATGGATGGGATATCTTCCGTGACGGCAAAGGTCAACTTCGTATCTCCGCCATAGGAGAAGCCTAAATTCGTTTTGACTCCAGAAGTGATGGAAAGGATGAAATGACGGGGTTCTTCTGGATAACCGGCATCAGGGGGGTGTATATGAAGTGTTTTACGATCCCGGCTCAATTCGTAACGGACCTCGACAGGATTACCGTCCGAGTCTGACACCTCAATGGTTTCATTGTTGATGGTCGTTTCTTTTACCGGATCAGAGAAATGCAGACTCCAGGAGTTTTCATCCATCACAACCAGCCTGCCATCCACACTTCCCTCTGCAACGACTGATGGTTTCTGCAGATAAAGAAACACTCCGATGGCCGCACACAACACTACACCTGCAAGAATGACAAGATACAGCTTTTTCATAGGGTTGACCCACCTTTTATAAGCTATTTTCATCATTAGACGAAGAGTGTGGAAAAAAGTTACAATCTTCACTTCATAAAAGGAGCCGGGTCTTCCTTCGCACAAAAAACAGACCCCGTCCCCAAGGTCTGCCTATCTCCGATTACCACATTCTACGTGCACTCGCGTTAAGTCTGGCGTTTCGTATAATTTGATTGATGACTTCTGAAAAGATGAGTCCGACCGCGATCGATCCCGAAATCATGAAGGCTTTCGCCGCAAGATTGATCGCTGCATTATAATCATTTTGAACAAAGTTCCTCATCGCATCATAGGCAAGTCCTCCGGGTACGAGCGGGATGATTCCCGCTACACTGAAAATGATCACGGGTGTTTTATACATTTTGGCAAATACCTGGCTTATGACCGCTACGACAAATGATGCCAGAAGTGTTGCGAGGACCGCATCCGCTTCATTCAGAATCATAAGCATATAAATGATCCAGCCCAGCATCCCGACGATACCGCATTTGAACAGGGACTGCTTCGGTGCGTTAAAGATGATGCCAAATGCAGCCGCAGCGATGAAACTTGTAAGTAGATGTTCCAGGAAGATCATTCCCTATTCACTCCTTTATATCAAGGTAAAAACAACCGCGATGCCGGTACCGATCGCAAAAGCGGTCAAAAATGCTTCCGCTCCTTTCGATAGTCCCGAAACGAGATGACCTGCCATCAGGTCACGGACGGCATTGGTAATGAGCAGACCTGGTACAAGCGGCATGACAGAACCTATGATGATTTTATCCAGTTCCTGCCCGGCCCCGAAATAAACAAAGCCGAAGGAAAGAATCCCGATGATGAAAGAAGCAAGGAATTCCGCGAAGAACTTGATCGGAACGAGGCGATGTAAATAAACGACACTCATATACCCCACCCCTCCAGTAATAAATGCGGGGATAAAATCATCCCAGGTACCCAAGAACATGATAAGAAAACATCCGCTTGCAATGGATGCAGCAAGCACCTGAATCAAGAAGGAATAAGAATGATCCGCCTTCTCTAGCTTTTCAAGTTCACTGTACGCCTCCTCCACGCTATACTGACCCTGGCTGATTTTCCTAGAAATCCCGTTTACCAGCGTGACCTTCTCAAGATCCGTCGACCGGTCATTGATGCGGATCAATTTCGTCTTCGTCGGTTCATCAGTTTCGATGGAAAAAATGATTCCTGTCGGCGTCACATAGCTATGCGATTCTTTAATGCCGTAGGAAGCTGCGATCCTCATCATCGTATCCTCCACACGGTACGTCTCTGCCCCGCTCTGGAGCATAATCTTTCCTGCCAGCAGGCAAACCTCCATTATGTCGTACCTTCGTACCATTTTTGCTTCCACACGAATCTCTCCATACACATATCGATTTTTGAATAGGTCTAGTTTATCGGAAAAACGTGCCTGTAAGCAATGAGGAGTGTGAATTAATTTGGATTTTTGGATGGATGAGGGGATTTTCACAGTTTTTGGTCGGGACGGGGGAAAAATGAGTATCGGGGAGTGGGTTCGGGATGGGGTATCTGCCATTTATTTGATTTATCTGCCGTTTTTCTATTTTATCTATTTAGCCCCTTTACTCTTTTGGACACCTACTTCTAAAGATATTAAGATAGAAGTATCAAAGGAGGAGCCAAAATGAGTAAACGAAA
>NZ_JBBYAF010000007.1:0-129615 GCF_038405515.1 Rossellomorea oryzaecorticis
TTTGAGCCAGGCACAAAAGGGGTGATTTGAGCCAGGCACAAAAGGGGTGATTTGAGCCAGGCACAAAAGGGGTGATTTGAGCCAGGCACAAAAGGACTGGTTTGAGCCAGGCACAAAAGGGTCGAATTGAGCCAGGCACCATCCCCTCGACACCATCCCCCGGTCAATCACACCAATACAAGCCTGTTTCAATCAGGGCTCAATTCATTGGGGCAGGCGGCAAATTTCAGAATACAAAATAATTCATCTGGAGGAAATGAAGTGAAAGCACTCAAGACATTTGAAGACGAATTGCTTATGTTTTTGGAACGATTTGATCATGCCGTTCAGGGATTCACTTCTGAAGACGATGATGCTTTGGAATTGGAGAGAGTGGTCGATGAGTATTCCCGTTTCATACTCGACGATGCATACATAGAGAAATGGGGACAGCTTGAACGGAAGGGGGTCCCGAGCGAAGTTTATCTGCTGCGTAAGGCTTCGGCATTCGCTGTTGCCACCCTGGAGAAACATCGCGCCCATGCGCTTTTAAAAGGAAGGACTGGGAAGGCGGATTACTTTGAAAATATTGAATCGTGCATCGATGAAGAATTCGGAAGTTTCCAAGTAACGAGTGAATCGGTTGTCCTTCTTGTCGGATCCGGTTCTTTCCCGATGACTCCGCTTGTCATTGCGAGACGCACGGGGGCGAAGGTCCTCGGAATCGATATTGATGAAGAAGCGGTCACATTGGGACGCCGGGTTGTAGAGAGTCTTGGTTCGGGTCTTGATATCAGGCTCGAACAGAAGAGTGTGGAAGAACTAGAAAACTTGAGAGAAGTAACGCATATCATCTTCAGTTCTACAGTGGAAGTGAAATACGACCTGCTCGATCAGCTGCATGACTTGACGGGGGACGGGGTTGTCGTGTCGATGCGTTATGGGAATGGTCTTAAATCGCTGTTCAATTATCCTTCCGAGGAAGTGGATGCAGGGAAATGGATTACAGCAGGGAACGTGATCCGCCCTGATCAGATATTCGATCTATTCATTTACGAGAAAGCTTTACGGGGAGGGGTCCGATGAACAAGCGGGTATTATTTGCCGGGACGGGACCTGCTTCCGTGCAGCTTGCTGTGATGGTGAAAAACAGATTGGGCTGTAAGGTAGGGCTGGCAGGGAGGCAATCCTTCCGTTCGAGGGTTTTTTTTCAATCACTCGAGGTGAATCAGGATCACATTCTTGTGTCTGTTCAAAATCAGAAGAATGAGAGAATGATAGGGGAATGCAAGGTGGATCATGTATATCCCGGGTTTGAAACGGTGGAAGGCGGATGGGATGTCCTTGTGCTGGCAGTCACCACTGATGCTTATATTGATGTGCTTAAAGCAATCAAACCGGAAGTTTTGAAAAAGGTCCAGGCCATTGTACTTATTTCTCCTACATTCGGATCCAACAGCCTGGTTAAAAATTTCATGAGGCCGGTTAATGAAGAGGCGGAAGTCATCAGTTTTTCCACGTATCTAGGGGATACGCGCTGGGCAGAAGAGGAGCCCTCTCATCGGGTGATCACAACGGCCGTTAAGAAGAAGCTGTACATCGGTTCCAGCAGGCCATCGTCGCCTATCGTCCAGTCGCTTGCGGCACTGGGAAGGGAACTTGGCATTGAATTGGTCAAAATGCGGTCCCCGCTTGAAGCGGAGACGAGGAATATTTCCCTGTACGTCCATCCTCCCTTGTTCATGAATAAGTTTACGCTTCGGGCCATTTTTGAAGGGGACGGCCCCAAGAAGTATGTCTATAAACTTTTTCCTGAAGGTCCGATCACTCAGCAGCTGATCCGGGATATGCGTTCTCAGTGGCAGGAGATGATGAAGATCCTTGCGAAGCTTGGCATCGCTCCACTCAATCTTCTCCGGTTCATGACGGACGATACCTACCCGGTAAGACTTGAAAGCCTGCCTCGTCAGGACATCGAAAACTTTGAACAATTGCTGCCGATTCACCAGGAATATTTACTGTACGTACGCTACACCTCCTTGTTGGTCGATCCATTTTCGACTCCGGACGAGGAAGGGAGATACTTCGACTTCTCTGCAGTTCCGATTCGTAAAATGTTCATCAATCGGGAAGGTGAGCTCGATATCCCGAGAATGCCGAAAGAGGATTACTACCGGATCAAAATCATCCAGGGGATAGCCAGATATTTGCATGTTGCGTGCCCCTCCATAGACAAACTGATTGGGACATATGAGGCTAAATTGAAAGAAATGGCGCACATCCATCAGGAAGACAGGCGATCCGACGCATTCCTGGTCCCGGATTTTCGTGAAGATGTTGAACGGATCACGGGGGAGCTCGGGGCAGATGTTCCTGAAAGAGGGAACACTTTACAGAATAAAACGTAAGTACGCACGTCATTTACAATGAATTTTTAAAAAAGAAATCAAGATAAGGGAGAAAAAAATGAAAACATACAAACGATTTGCGTTGTTGTCTTTGACACTAGTGATCCTGACAGCCCTGGCTGCCTGCTCATCCAAAACGGAGGGAGGCTCAGGGGAGCATAGTGAAAAAAATGAACTGGTATATGCGACGGCAAAGGATATCAATGACATGAATCCGCATCTTTACACGGGCTCGATGCCTGCGCAGGGGAAAGTGTTCGAGTCGCTCGTGGAAAATACGGAAGACGGCATCAAACCGCTGCTTGCCCAATCATGGGAAATCTCAGAAGACGGTAAGGTGTATACGTTCCATCTGAGGAAAGGGGTCACCTTTCACGACGGGGAGCCATTCAATGCGAAAGCGGTAAAGAAGAATATCGAAGCCGTTCAACGCAATGCTGAAAAGCATGCCTGGATCAAGCTTTCGTCGAAAATCGACAGCGTCCGGACAACGGGAGAACATACAGTGGAACTTGTTTTAACAGAGCCTTATGATCCGGCGCTTGTCGAGCTTTCCATGACAAGACCATATGTGTTCCTGTCGCCGAACGATTTCAAAGACGGAGAAACGAAGAGCGGGGTCAAGGACTATAACGGAACAGGGCCATATATCCTGAAGGAACATAAGGTGGATGAGTACGCTGCATTTGAAGCGAACAAAGACTATTGGGATGGAGAGCCTTCCTTAAAGAAAATCACAGCAAAAGTGCTGCCTGCCGGTGAGACGACCTTCCTTGCCTTTCAAAAAGGGGAAATCAATTTCGCGTTCACTGATGACCGTGGTGCCGACAGTCTGAACAAGGAAGCAATGGATCAGTTAGTCGAAAGCGGTGATTATCAAGTGGTGAAAAGTGATCCGATGAATACGAAAATGATCGTTGCCAACAGCAGCCGCAAGAACTCACCTGTCAGTGACAAGGCCGTCCGTGAAGCCTTTTGGTATGCAATCGACAGGGAGACCATTACAAAAAAGATCCTGGAAGGAACCGAAACCGAAGCACATACCCTGTTCTCGTCGAACGTTAACTACGCTGATGTCGAGCTTGAAAAACGGGAATTCGATTTGGAAAAGGCAGGGGATATTCTCGATACTGCAGGCTGGAAGGATGTAAAAGAAGGATCCGTGCGCATGAAAGACGGCAAGCAGTTGGCCATGCACTTATACTATGACATCAATTCATCCTCGCAGAAGACACAGGCTGAATTCATTCAGAGTTCATTGAAGAAAATCGGGGTGAAGCTTGACCTCGTCGGGGAAGAATCTACATCCATTGCCAATAGACGGTCAACCGGGGAGTATGATCTTCTATTCAACCAGACATGGGGACTTGCCTATGATCCACAAAGCACAATCGCAGCATTCACTTCGGAAGCATCATATCTTCATACAACACAAGGCATTCAACAGGCGGATGAATTGTACGAGAAAATCGACGATGTGATGAGGGCGACCGACGAAGAAACAAAGAAAGCATTGTATAAAGATATCCTCACCATCGTCCACAAGGAAGCGGTCTTCATCCCGATCTCGAATGGAAGCATGACCGTGGTCGCACCGGCCGATATGAAAGGATTATCGTTCAAGCAGACGCAGTTCGAACTGCCATTTGAGAAAATGAGATTTGAATAGGGTGACAGCAGAGTCTGGTATCAGTCCCGTTCAATTCATAAAGATGACCCGGAATTCCGCCGGGTCATACCTCATTTTTAATATGAAAATCAGTGTAAGGGGAGTGTTGATATGGTTCGCTATATGATAAGGAGGCTGTTGATTTCCATCCCCGTCCTCTTCATCATTTCGTTCATCACCTTCGTACTGATGAATTTATCTCCGATGGACCCGGCGAAAGTCGTCCTGCAGGCACAGGGGGTCCCCGTCATTACTGGGGAGTTGATGGAACAGACGAGGGAGGAGCTTGGCATGGATCGGCCGTTTCTTATCCAGTATGCGGATTGGCTGTGGTCCTGTCTCCACCTGGACTTTGGGACATCCTTTGTAACGGGGCAGCCTGTTTGGGCACTTCTTGGACCTGCGTTTTTCAATACGTTGAAGCTGACGCTTGTATCTTCCTTCATGGTCGTTCTGTTTTCCATCCTTCTGGGCGTCATCTGCGCCCTTCGGGAAGGGAAAGCGCTGGATCAGTCGGTCAGGGGGATTTCCTTTTTCTTGACGGCGATGCCTTCTTATCTGCTTGCATCGTTGATGATCTGGTACTTTGCCGTGAAGCTTGACCTGTTCCCGACAAATGGGACGGGTTCGATAGGCAGTTACATCCTGCCCGTTACCGTTATTACTATAAGCTATGCAGGTATCTATTTCAGGGTGGTCCGGAGTTCGATGATCAGCAACATGAGAAAAGACTATGTGATGTACGGACGTGCTTGCGGGCTTAAGGAAAGGCATATCACGATGAGGATATTGCGCAATTCCCTGCAAGTGGCGATTTCTGTCTTCTGCATGGCGATTCCCATCATCCTTGGAAGCACGGTTGTGGTGGAGAATGTGTTCGCCTGGCCGGGGGTCGGGAGTCTCAGTGTCAAATCGATCGTCAGCCGCGATTTTCCGATCATACAGGCATACGTGCTGCTCGTAGCCGCGGCGTTCGTCTTGTTTAATGCATTATCGGATATCTTGAACGCTGTGATAAATCCAATGGTAAGGAATGATCTGTAATGACAAGGCTGAAACATTTAAGGAATGATCCTCTGGCAATGATATCGATTGTGATCATCCTGTTCACGATCATCTGCGGGATCTTCGCACCTTACATCGCCCCCCACGATCCTGAAGAAGTGAACATGAACCTGCGCTATGCCCCTCTTTCCTGGGAATACCTTCTCGGGAATGACCATTTGGGACGCTGCATCTTATCACGCATCATCTACGGAATCCGGCCGAGTGTACTGTGGGTCCTCGCAGCGCTTGTCGTGTCGGTGCTGATCGGGGCGGTGATCGGTTTCACGGCTGGATATTTCAGGGGGAAAGCGGATACCTTTCTCATGAGAATCTGCGATATCATGCTGTCGTTCCCCGGATATGTGATGGCGCTTGCCATCATCGGTGTGCTTGGAGTCGGCCTTGAAAACATCCTGATCGCCTTCATCACAATAAAGTGGGCATGGTTCGCGCGTATTATTCGCACCTCCGTCCGCCAGTTTGCAGAGGCGGATTATGTGAGGTATGCGAAAACGATCGGAAAGGGGCATATCGAGATCATGGTCAAGCACATCATCCCGGTGACATTCGCCGACATCGCTGTGATATCAAGCAGTTCAATTTCCTCGATGATCCTTCAAATCTCGGGATTCTCCTTTCTCGGACTCGGGGTCCAGGCACCGACGGCCGAATGGGGGATGATGCTTAATGAAGCGAGAGAGGTCATGTTTACCCGTCCGGAATTATTGCTCGCTCCGGGGGTTGCGATCATCCTCGTTGTCATGGCTTTTAATTTCTTCTCGGATGCGCTCCAGATTGCACTTGATCCTTCGACGCAGGAAAAGAAAAAGAACGTGAAGGGAAATTATCTATTGAAGAGACGGCTGAACCGTCATGAATCTACGCAGGCATAAGGAGGAGAACGTGACGTGACCATACTGAAAGTAACGGGCTTGACCATCCTGGATGAAAGGACGGGTGACACCCTGGTGAAAGACAGCTCTTTTCAATTGAAAAAAGGGACTTGCCTTGCCATCGCGGGAGAAAGTGGAAGCGGAAAGTCATTGACGTGCCGGGCGCTCATGAGGCTGAATCAACCTGGGCTTAAAGAAACGGGGACGATCCTGTTCAAAGGGGAGGATATCTCCCTTTTCACAAAAAAAGAGATGAGGAAAAAACGGGGCAGGGAAATCTATATGATCATGCAGAACGGCATGACCGCGTTCGATCCCTCAAGCGTCATCGGTGTGCACCTGAAGCAGGCGGCAGCCGAACATTTCGATTGGTCGGCTGAGGAAACGGAGAGAAAGCTTCATTGGGCATTGGAAAGTGTGTTATTGAAGAATCCTGGTGAAGTGATGAACCATTATCCCCACCAACTTTCCGGGGGGATGATGCAAAGGGTGATGATTGCCCTTGCCCTCGTCCTTGAACCAGACCTGATCATTGCGGACGAACCGACAACGGCACTAGATGCGATCACTCAATATGAAGTGATGAACGAGCTCTCCCGCTTACGGGAAAGAATTGGCTGTTCGATGATTTTTGTCTCTCATGACCTCGCCATGGTAAGGAAAATCGCGGATGAGCTGCTCGTGATGAAGGAAGGGGAAATTGTCGAGTGCGGCACGGTAGAATCGGTCTTCCGCAAGCCAAAGAATGACTATACCTCGTATCTGATTTCGACGAGGCAGGCTTTGAGCGATCATTTTACAAGCTTAATGGGGAGTCGTGAACAATGCTGAAGGTTGAACATGTAGTCAAATCGTATAAACAGGGGGGGCTCTTTTCCCAAGAGAAGAAACAAGTGCTTAACGGGGTCAGCTTTCAAAGCCTGCCGGGCGAATGCCTTGGGATCATTGGTGAAAGCGGCAGCGGTAAATCGACCCTTGGGCGGCTCCTGATTGGAATCGAGAAGCCAGATCAAGGGACCGTCCTAATGGATGGTGCCGATGTATCGAAACGTAAAATACGAGCAGGGAAAATGAGTGCCGTCTTTCAGGATTATAAATCGTCCATCAACCCTTTTTTTACAGTGGAAGAAGCAATCATGGAACCGCTCGGCAGGAATGGGGAGACCAATAAGGTGGAAACCCTGCTGAAAGAAGTCGGCCTGCCGCCTTCTTACAGACAAAAATATCCCCATGAACTATCTGGGGGAGAAGTTCAAAGGGTCTGCATCGCCAGGGCTGTTGCTGCCGAACCCCGGTGTATCCTTTTGGATGAAGCCATCAGCTCCCTGGATGTGTCCGTCCAGCTGCAAGTCCTGGATCTCTTACGGACCTTGAAGGAACGCAGGAGGATGAGTTACGTGTTCATCACTCATGACATCCAGGCAGCCGCTTATCTGTGCGACCGCATCATCTTTTTCCGGGATGGACGGATCGAAGAGATTACAGAGACCCGGCAGTTGAAAAATGTGAAGTCCGATTATGCGAAAAAGCTGCTGGGTGCGCTCGTGATGGTGTAGCAGCGGCGGCTGCAAGTCAAGAACATCTAGAGTCGAAGGGGAGGGCTGTCCGGCAAGGTGCCCTCTCTTTCTAAAAGAAGGAGGGAGCAATGTGAAGGGAGCTTTATCATGGCCCTTTTTACGATTATACATATTAGTACTATTTTACTTCAGTGCAAACGCCATCCTGAACGTGCTGATTCCGCTGCAGGGAAAAGAGTGGGGCGCGAGCAATACGGCGATTGGCTTGGTGATGGGGGCGTATTTATTCACTACCATGTTCTTCCGGCCCTGGGCTGGAAGGATCATTCAGAAGCACGGTCCCATAAAGGTGCTCCGTATCATTCTCGTCCTGAACGGTATTGCCTTGGCGATTTACGCCGTATCAGGATTGGGTGGGTATGTACTGGCACGGATCCTGCAAGGTGTGTCGACTGCCTTCTTCTCTATGGCGCTCCAAATCGGCATCATCGACGCACTTCCTGAAAAAGATCGTTCTCAGGGGATTTCCCTTTATTCATTGTTCTCCTATATTCCCGGGATTCTCGGTCCATTGGCGGCTGTCGCCATCTGGCAGGAAGGGATGGATTCCTTCGGCTGGGTGATGATCGGGATCGCTGTCGTCACCGGTATTGTCGGGTATAGTGCAAAGATGGAAAGTGGGGAAGCTGAGGAACAGTCGGGTAACACAGAGAGGGGACATGTGCTGGCATCTTTCGGGCAATTAGTAAAGAATCCGTTCCTATTCAAATGCAGTGTGCTTATGCTTGCATCGTCTATTGTATTCGGGGCGTTCACCACGTTCATCCCGCTCTACGCCCTTCAACTGGATGGCGGCAGTGCCGGGGTCTTCCTAATGATGCAGGCGGCGACTGTCGTACTGGCGCGTTTCACATTGAGAAAGCATGTCCCTTCTGACGGAAAATGGCACCCGGTATTTGTGATGGGAACATTCCTCCTGCTCGCCCTCTCCGCGCAGTCCGTCAGCTTTTCCTCCACTGGCGGCGCAGCCTATTTCTATGCAGCGGCCATCGGGATCGGGGTGGCTCAGGCCTTGATTTATCCAACCCTCACAACCTACCTGACCTTTGTTCTCCCCAAGGCGGACCGAAACGTTTTACTTGGGCTGTTCATCGCAACGGCCGATCTTGGCGTTTCCATGGGAGGCGTCATCATGGGTCCGATAGCCGACTTGACGTCATACTCAAAGATGTATATGGTGTGTGCGGGATTAGGGGTGATGATGGTTGGTTTTTCTTATTGGGGCCGGAATGAAAACGTGTAGCTCATCATCCATGTTATTGATAAACATGGAAGCGTCCTTTCCTAAGTCAAAACAAAAAACGAGAAAAGAGCTTGCCAATCATAAGGATAATGGGAAGATGAACGGGTATAGTAGTATACACGTCAATTTCCTTATGAAAGGGGATGTTCTTATGAAAATATATACAATTGGTCACTCGGTTCATTCCGAGGAACATTTCCTAAAGATGCTGGAGACCGTCGGAATCAGGTGCGTAGCGGATATCCGCGCCTTTCCAGCCAGCCGAAAGCACCCGCAGTTTAAGAAGGAAAACATGGAGAAGTGGCTGGGGGAAGCGGGCATCGGGTATCGTCATTTTCCTCAGCTCGGAGGCAGGAGGAGCCTGTCGGGGCATACAGGTGAAGACCTGAATGCCGGATGGAACAACAGGTCCTTTCACAATTATGCGGATTACACCCTGACGGATGAGTTCAAAGGGGGCCTTGACGAATTGAAGGAACAGGCATCGGGGACCAGTCTGGTCTATATGTGCTCTGAACGCCATCCTGCCAGATGCCACCGTCTGCTCATCAGCAACTTGCTGAAAGCACAGGGATGGGATGTCCGCCATATCATCGATGATTCAAATGGCCAGTCTGAACTGATCCCTCATGAACTCGGAAAATGGGGGGCCATGCCGATCATTGAAGAAGACGGCACGGTCGTGTATCCTGAGCTGGATGGGTAATTTTCGTCATCATAAGACAGGTGAGGGCTTCCTGTTCCGTATTAAGTCCTTCGGTGTGTGTAATCATTTGATGGCCCGTGGGGCTTTTTGAATGAGGGAAATTAAGGTCCACCTTTTCCCCGACATATGATACTATCTCAATAAGAAGAACAAGTGCAGTACAGGAGGCAACCATGCCAAAAACGAAATACATAGAAATTTATCAAGACCTGAAACATAAAATTGAACAGAATATTTATGAGTATCAACAGCTGCTGCCTTCGGAGAATACGCTCGTGAAGGAGTACGACTGCTCGCGGAATACGGTGCGGCGGGCGATCGGGAACCTGGTGAGCGAGGGGTATGTGCAGACGAAGCACGGTCAGGGTGCACGTGTGATTTATCAGGATTTCAAGCAGAATGAGTATATGTTCGGGGAGACGGAGACGTTCAAGGAATTTGCCCTCAGGAATCATAAGAAGCATGAGACGAAGGTGATTGTGTTTGAGGAGCTGACGGTGGATGAGGAGCTCCATGCGCATACGCTGATCCCGGTCGGGGTTGAGGTGTATCATCTGAAGCGGGTCCGTTATCTCGAAGGAAACCCGGTGATCATGGACTACAATTATTTCCGGAAAGATGTCGTGAAGGGGCTCACAGTTGGGATTGCAGAGGACTCGATTTACGAGTATCTGGATCGTGAACTCGATCAGCGGGCGGTCACGGCGAAGCGGAAGATGGTGGTGGAACGGACGACGGAAGCGGATGAAACGTATTTGAAGCTGGACGGTTTCAACAGCGTTGTCGTGGTGACGAGCCATATCTTCAATGCGGACGGTGTGATGTTCGAGCATACGCAGTCGCGGCATACGCCGGGGAATTTTGTGTTTTTTGATCAAACTCAAAGAAAGTAAAAAAGTGTACGAGAACCAGTTCTCGTACACTTTTTTTGGATTATTGAGCGAGCTTCGCAGCCAGGTGAATAAATACACTCGACGTCCATGTATGGGCAAGATCTCTCAATCCCTCACCGGTTTCTGCATGAAAATTCTCTGCGAATCCGCCATGCTTGCAAAGCTCAAGGAATTTCCAGGCGACGTCTTTCGCCAGTTCATGTTCCCCGCATTCTTCAAAAGCTTCCACAAACAGTAGGGTCGTCGGAGCCCAGATCGGTCCGCGCCAGTAGGCATCTTCTTCATAAAGAGGGCTGTCGATTGCTTCCGAAGCAATTCCCCACTTGGTCAAGTAGCGTTCGCTGCTCAGTGTGTCGATCATTTTTTTTCGGGCAGCTTCCGGCAGTTTGTCTGCAAGGATGATTGACACAAGCGGCAGGTAACCTTGGCTCTCAATCACTTTGCCGTCCCGTGTGAAGCGGGCGACGGGCAGGTCATCTACTAAGAAGTAGTCGCAGAATTTCTTAGTGTATCTGTCCGCTTCTTTTTCCCAATGGTTTTGATCCTGTGTACGTCCAAGTTTTCCTGCCACGACCGCAAGCATGTCCATCGACTTGATCAGGAACGCGGTCAGGTCGGGTGAATCGATGATGTCGGCATCCCTGAACACGGTGCTGTTGTCCTGGCCGGAATCATTGCCGTGATGGTATTCGCAGATGCCGTCGCGGTTGAAATCCTTGTAGTGAAGATAGAATTCTACGTGTCTCTTAATCTGAGAAAAGATGGTCTCCAATTGGTCGGTGGAGAGCGTCATGTTTTCCATCATCTTCAGTACGAACAAACCTTGCACCGGCGGCTTGGAGAAGTTCCAGCGAATGGTCGAGTCACTGACGGATCCCGGGATCTGTCCTTGGTCGTCCTGGTGGTCGAAAAGAAGCTGGATCTGATCCCAGGCGAGCTGATCGTCGACACCGGCAAGGGCCAGTCCGTTGAAGGCATTGTCCCAGCTCCATACACCTGGGAAGTTCGCATTCGACATGTACATCGCTTTTCGTTTTAACAATCCTTGCTCATTGACGATGCAGGTCCAGTTCAGGTACGCGGCTTCTCTCAATGTCTGTTCATAGCCCTCGGGCACAGTTGATTGCTTTTCCAAGAATGATAGGAAATGATTCGTGCTTTTATCGATTGCTGCTTCAAAGGAATATTCCCTCTCTTCAGGGAATCCGCCATTGGTCGGCACGTCTTCGATGACACATAGGAAATCCACAGCACCGTCAAGCTGGGTAATGTGTATGGAGGACAGGTTGTCCGCCTCGACCGTGCTTCCGACTGAGTCCATGAAGACATTCTGCTGAAGGGAGACATTGCCATTCGGGGCAAAGATCATGTACTTGGTGAGATTCTTGTAGCTGTTGATCAGGCAGAACTCTTCACCGGGATTGCCTAATAGATAGTTATATTCGAAGTTGAAGACGGGCTGGGTGTCGAGGATGAGCCCGACGTTGTCACCTGTCCCTTTTACAAAAATACGCTCGGAATCTTCGAAACACAGTTGAAGTTCCCCGCCCTCGAATGAAAGGGAGATGCGGAATTCGTCTGCTTCATATGTGTAAGGAACGGGTTTTCCGTTCACTGCCGGGATAACCTTTAGGGCATTTTGGTGCTGCTTTGATTTCCCCCGAACCGAGTTCAGGTACAAGCCATTATTTTCAGGCGTTTCGCTTTCCTGGAAGGTGAGGGCCATATAAGAACCGAAATGGCTCATCGGTGTGATTGTGATATCCATGTTGAACGCTCCTTTTTTCAAAATAGTCTTGACAATGATTGATAACAATTTATACTGTACTATAACGAACTTGTTTAAACAAGTTGAAAATTTATGAAAGCGATTTATTGAGGAGGTCGTGAGGATGGGCTTTAAAGAGAATGTTGCTGACATTATAAAGAATATAGGCGGCGCGGAGAACGTCAACAGTGCTTCGCATTGTGTCACAAGGCTCCGTTTGGTGCTGGTGGATGAGAGTTTGGTAGATAAAGAAGCATTGGAAGAAAATGAACTTGTGAAAGGGACGTTCACGGCGAGCGGTCAATTCCAGGTGATCATCGGTCCGGGCATGATTGAAAGGGTTTACAATGAGTTTGTCACGCAAACCGGTGCGGAGGCCGTGACGAAGGACGACATGAAGAAGGAAGTAGCCGAGAAGGGGAATGTCATCCAGAAGGGTGTCCGGGTGCTTGCTGATATCTTTATCCCGATCCTGCCGGCGATTGTTGCGGCCGGATTGCTGCTCGGGCTGAATAATATGCTTGCGAATCCGGGCATCTTCTATGATGAAAAATCATTGCTCGACGTTCACACGGGCTGGACAGGCTTTGCCGAGTTCATCAATGTGATTGCGAATACAGCGTTTACATTCCTGCCGGTGCTCATTGCCTGGTCGGCTGCGAAGAAATTCGGCGGAAGCCCGCTGCTCGGGATCGTGCTTGGTTTGTTATTAGTTCACCCCTCACTGATGTCCGCTTACGCGTATGCGGAAAATCCGGGAGACGTTGAATACTGGAGCCTGTTCGGTTGGGACATTGCGAAGATCGGCTATCAGGGACAGGTACTGCCGGTCATTTTTGCGACATGGATCTTGACCTGGTCGGAAAAACAATTGAAGCGTTTCATTCATGATAATTTACAGATGATTTTTGTGGCACCTCTTGCATTGGTGTTCGCAGGGCTTTTGACGTTCGGGGTCATCGGACCGATCACGATGACTGGTTCGAACTGGATTACGGACGGCATTCTGTATCTATTTGAAGTGTCACCTGCATTTGCCGGTGCCGTGTACGGATTCATCTCCGGTCCGCTTGTCATCACAGGGATGCACCACATCTTCTTGGGCGTCAACCTGCAGATGGCGGGAACGCTCGGCTACGTAACGTTATGGCCGATCGGGGAAACCGTCACACTCGCACAGGGTGCTGCTGCGTTGACGATGTTCTTCATCATTAAGCAGAACAAGAAATTGAAAGGTGTTTCTTTGACAGCAACACTATCTGCGTGGCTCGGGGTAACAGAACCGGCCATCTACGGAATCAACCTCCGCTTCCGCTATCCGTTCATCGCAGTCATGATCGGAAGCGCGATCGGAAGTGCGTACCTCGCAGCACAAGGAGTGAAAGCGACATCAGTCGGGGTCGGCGGCTTGTTATCGTTCCTGTCTGTTTATCCGGAACACTGGGCTTTCTATTTTACCGGAATGGCGATTACGTTTGTGATCACGGTTGGATTGACGTTCGGGTTCTTCAAGAGTAATTTCTTCAAGGCCGGGAAGACGGCTGATGGGAAAGCCGGTGCTGGGAGTGGTGCTGGTGTGAAGGGAGAGAAGAAGTTGAAGGCAGAGAATGCTTCGGTTTGATGATTTTCTAGGAGGTACCCAGTGATGGGGCCTCTTTTTTTGGTTGTAAAGTGCCGAGAGGGGTGACTCGACACTTGACCTTTTAATTCAGTTTGTATTGTGGGAGGTGAATCTGATTTTGGGGGTAATACACTCGAATTGGGCTTGATACTTTGATAGAGGACTCTTGATAGAGTGAAAATAGGGGATTGAGGTAGGTGGAGATGGAAGAGAATTGGTTATTTTTTGATATTGGTTGTTAATCTTCGAAATGAAGTCGATAATCTTTTAATTTCCACCTTTAATTTTTGAATTTACCCGATTATTCTTTCGATTCTGCGAATATTTCCACCACTTACCAATAATATCCAAAATGGACACATAAAAATCGGAAAGAGGCCGCTTGTGATTGTATAACTTAGATTACGCCGGAAAGAGCGCAAACCTTAAAAAATGCAGGATACAAAACGGTGGGCAGGTATCTGACGAATGCCAGCGCAACCGGTCTGAATAATAAATCATCTTCCGCTTTAAGCCGGATTACTTAAAAATTCAGCCATGAATTCCATGATTAAAACAAAAACAATGAGACTGAGCGGGAAGAAATTTACGACTAGGATCAAGATTCTTTTGGCCAGCTTTTCTTTGCTGAACATGGACACAATACTTAATGGAATACCAATCAAAGGAACTAAAAAAACGCCAGTAAAGTAAAGATGCGGAGGACAGGTTGTATGCTGTCGCCGGCAGTTATAGATGACAGAAATAAGGAAATCGGTAAAATAATAATGGTTAGTAGGGCGGTCACAAACGAAAACGTTGTAAATATTTTTAAATTTTTCCTTTCCAATCTAATCACCTCGCTGGAAATAAATTATAGCAGGACCAGGAGGGACAGGTACAGTGGTTCACTTTTTGGACCGGTGTACCTGTCCCTCTGATTACCTCCCTCTGGCTCCCTCTGGTTACAAATAAGGGAGGTTTTTCTCGTTAACCTTCAGAATAGGGCTAGGTTCTAGGGGTATAAGGGAAGTTTTTCCCGTTAAGGCAAGTGAAATGGTTCATTTTCATGCTTTTGGAGTGAATAGGGGAAATTTTTCCCTCTATTTACTCTGTTTTTAATTTATCAGTGACTGGGCCCATGCAATGAGTACAGGTGATACAAGCTCAGTGGAAAGAATAGCAGAAGATTATGTGGCTTTTTTTAAGAGTGGATATGAAAAGCCTGTTTTTTTCACCAAAGACGAAGCTATAAACGGGTTGAAACAATCGGTTAAGCAATTCTTAGGTGCTGAAAAGAAGTTTGAAAATCGAGTGATCCGACTGAGGAATAAGGAAAACGCTGTAGTGTTTTACGAACAATTGATTGTAAAAGATGAGAAGGTATCGGCACGATTATTTACAATATAACCGGTTCCAATTGGAATCGGCTTAGATTTATTCATCAACAGACAATAAACAAATTCTTCATATTTTTCTCCATCCCTGCGCACGATATAAACAAAACACAAAGGGTGGTGAATGTATGTCCAAGCAGAAGAATAAGGACCGCAAGAATAATAAAGCGATGCCGAAGACCGATGTGGAATTTGCTCAAAATGGTCTTGAGAAGCTGGCGTTGAAGACGGAGGAAAGAGAGAATAAGTAAAGAGTGACGTTTTTAAAATTGGCTCTGTTAAAGTTTAAAGTTGATATTGAGAGAAAAAACATAACTTCCGTAAAAATGGAAGTTATGTTTGGTTTGATTGTCTTATTGAAGTAATGCCTCATTTAGTTATACATAAAGACTTACACATTAATTGAATCTTATATAAATAATGAATTATTTCTTACCTTTTAGTTCTAAAAGTATCGGTGCTATATTTAGTAAGATAGAAACAATTGTCAAAAACCATAATGCCCTTGCCATACCAGGTACTACATCAGATAAGGCCGCCCAATCTTCCGCTTTTACCCACCGAGATACATAACTGTAATCTGCACAAAGTGTTAATGCTGTAAATGATAATCCCATCGCCATAGCAAGCTTATAATCCTTTCCTGCTGCATACATATAAAGGTTTATAAAAGTTACTATTATTGCAATAACCCCAAATATTATCCACATAACTATTCCCCCATATCCTTTTGTGATTTCTTATTGAACAAACATGCCTGTTTATGGAATACCTATTATTTCCAATTTTATCATACAAATCCTTATCTGTTTTTCTAAGAAGATAAAAGATTACAATATTACTATTATTTTACATATAGTATGGTAAACTATCCAAAGGAAATTATTTGTTACGTTCCAACAAGAAGCAGGGAAGGGGAAATGTGTGAGATGGAATTCAGGGGTTCACGTGCATATGATCAAGAAGGTTTCTATTCGAGCTATATGAAACGCCGGGACCGGAAAGACAGTCCCAACAATGCAATCGAGGGTCCGATCATCAATGAGCTTTTAGGCGATGTTCAGCAAAAAGACATCCTGGACTTGGGCTGCGGGGATGCTTCATTTGGTAATGATTTATTAGAGCGGGGTGCAGCTTCTTATACCGGAGTAGAAGGTTCTGAACAAATGGCGCAAGCTGCAGAGCGGAATATGACTGATAAAAATGGGACGATCATTCGCGAGAATATGGAATCGTACCCTTACCCGGCGCACGCCTTCGATATCGTCACTTCCCGCTTTGCCATCCACTATGTCCAGGATATTCATACATTGTTTCAACACGTACATGAATCATTAAAAGAAAATGGGACGTTTGTGTTCAGCGTCCAGCATCCCCTTACCACTTCATCATTCGCAAGCAAACAAACAGGTGACAGGCGCGGAAACTGGATTGTGGATAACTATTTTCTTGAAGGGGAAAGAAAGGAGCCGTGGATCGATCAGGTTGTGGTGAAGTATCACCGGACGATCGAGCAGTATTTTCGGACACTTACTGCATGCGGTTTTACAGTCATGGATTTGCGGGAAGGGACGCCAAGACGGGACCATTTCAGCAGTGGGGAAGAGTTTACCAGACGGCAGAGGATTCCGGTTGTGCTCGCTTTTTCTTGCAGGAAGCTGAAGGGTTGAAAAGAACAATCAATTGATGGATGCCTGTTTCCGATAAATGAAAGATTCACGATACTTGGCGGCAGGCACAATAGTATGGAGGGGAGGTTTGCCAATGAATCGTTACGTAGTCCTGTTCGGACTTGGAGTGGTTTTTCTTCTTTTTTCTAGTGTGGCAACCTGGTATGAAGGAGCAGAAGTAGTGGATAGACCGTTCGAATGGAAGTATTCAACTCCTTTTTCAGGCGAAGTACTTAAAAGAAGTGATATTTTACAACTGGATTACTTTGTATATGCAGTGAAGTTTAAACCGACATTCCCGATTGTCATGGCACTATGCAGCATCTATCTATTAATTGTGACTGGCCATTATTTTTTGAAAAACAGGAAACGTTTATTTATCGGTTATGTTTCTTTGATTGCCGCATTTCTGTTTATCTTAGGTTGGTTGATGTTTTCCTCCACTACCGGAGGAGCCCGAACATTGTCGTATGTGTTGTTATCCAGCGGGGCTCTTTGTTTGGTGATTTCCATTCTGTATCATTTTGATCCTTATAAACGAGGACTGGTCTCTGTTAAAAAGTAGGTTGATTTACAGCGGAACTTGTTATTTTGTTAAAATCAGCATGAGTGATCGAAAAGTCCGCCTAAAACTTAATGAGCATGAAAAAAGCTTTCGTAACAGGGGGCTGGCTTTGATTTAAGGATTTAATTTACTAGAAGAATCGGAGAAAATAGTGTGGGTCTCGGTGAGAGGGTCCGAAGTGTAGGTGAAAACTAATTGTCCCAGACTTAAGTATCTTACGGTGACGATTAACCTTCAGCCTGATTTTCGAGGTTGAACACCCGCTTATCGATGTTTGTGATTCGTGTGTTCAGATAATGAAAATCAGTTTCGGAATTTTTGTTGGTTACTTTTAACATAGCGATGACATCTTCTGTTTGTGTTGCTTCAATCTGTTTGACTGTTGCGTCGATCTGATTGACGTTTACTTCGACCTGATTAACCTTTTCTTTGATGTCTTTGACATCAGTACTAGTCTCATATAACTCATTTCGAAACTCTTTCATTTCACTTTTGACTCCGGTCAACTCGCTTTGAAACTCCTTCATCTGACCTTGAATTTCGGTCAACATCCCAATGATTTGATTGTCCATTTTTCTCACCTCCTTCATATCATTATAAAGTATGGCAATGCATCGTACTACCTTAAGAGGCAATAATTTGGTGTGTTGAATTTCTCTTATTTTGGTAATTTTTATACTTTTAAATGTAAAGTAAACTTGACTAACCCAATAAATGTAAAGTACACTTTGTGTAAAGCGACCTTTACATAAAGAGGGTGAATGGATGAAAAATAAAATAAAAGAACTGCGGGCTGAAAGAAGGATGACCCAGGATCAGCTGGCGGCCAGACTGGATGTATCAAGACAAACCATTATCTCGCTGGAAAGGGAACGGTATAATCCATCCATCAATCTTGCCTTCAAGCTTGCACGGGTTTTTCAATGCAGCATCGAAGATATTTTTATTTATGAGGAGGAAAGCGAATGAAGAACAATAAGACGGTCTTTTTGGTTCTGGGTGTCATCTTGCTGATCAATGCTATTTTAGTCAATTCGGCTTACATCTCCGCAGGAAAGTTCCCGGAAGGTCTCATGACCGCGGCGATTGCCATCATGAGTTTTTGCATGGCCTACTTATCAGATCACTTTGCCGCAAAAGATGAACGTGCTCAGAAAATCAGGGAACGCGGGGTTTTCGTCAGTTACTTTTGGATGCTCGGCATCATCATTGTCCTGATGGCCCTTGTTAATCCTTATGTGGGACCCGTTCATCTTTCTGCATACCATTTATTGCTCCTGATCGCTTCCCTCTATATTTCAGTTGTGTTTGTGAATATGGTTTATTATGCGAGGAAATATTGAGAGAGCGTCCGCAAAAGTTTGTCTTAAATCTAATGAAGGATTCGATTGCTTCTATGGTGTTGATCCTTTGAGTATTTTCATATTTTAGTAACTGGGCTTACCTAAGAAGGGTAAGTCTTTTTTATTGAAAAATTTTCCTTGAGTAAGAAGAGGGGTTTTGAAATAATTGGTATTAAGTGAAACGTCTATTATCAATGCAGCGGTTAACAGGAGGGATTAAATGTTTTGGATGAAATTCAGCATTACTGTAATCGGTGTTTTTATGCTTATATCTATCGTAAAGCTGGTCTTAAGAAAATTATTTAAAATAGAGAAAGTTAAAAGAGAGTGGTTTTCCTATAATCATATAAATGAGCTGCATGGCAAAATTGATATGTGGATAGGGGTTATCACAAGCATCTCACTGGTTAGTTTTAGCTGGTTTCTTCTGTTCTACAATGAAGATCTCATGTACTTATTTTTAATCGTAGCAGGCTTTTTCACGATGGTGGACTATGGAGTAAAAGCATTTTTTGAATGGAAACATAGTGAATTTCCAAAACAAGCAATATTAACGATGGCTGAGATGACGATTTTGGTAACGGCTATTTTGACAGTGTTTCCGAGTATACTTAATTGAAGTCTTTTCCATCAAAGTTCAAAAGGGCAGCTTGTGATACCCATATTGAGTTTTTCGAATAGTGAGGAGCGTGACAATGGAAAATTTAATTCACATCGTTCGTCAATTAGATGCAAAGTTCAAGATCAAAAGCTTCGGAAAAGATCCTGCTTTCAGCAGATTCATTCCTCAGGTTTATGAAGGCGAGGTTCATTGGAGGGAGAAATTCGAACCTGAATTCAACAAGTTATTCAATGGCTTGATGATAAAAGGCAATCCAGAGGTAAAAAATATATTTTTGGCCGTTTTTCCTACTAAGGAAGTGTTAGAAGGATTTATTGAAAACGGGGAATCCGGTGACCTGCTTTTCATGCATCATCCTTTATTGATGGAGTGCGGGGATCCCAATGGAAAGTGGGGAAGGGGATTCGTGCCGATTGAAGAAAAACTGTTGGACGAAATCAGGAGCAAAGGTCTTTCCGTCTATACATGTCATGCTCCCATGGATTATCACGAAACGTTAGGGACAAGCCAGGCGATGGCGGAAGCACTGAATGTGGATATTACGGAAAGGTTCATTCATGACGATCGACACGGCTGCATTGGAATAATCGGAAATGTTGAAAAAACAAATACTGAAGATTTAATAGAAAACCTCAAACGTATTTTTGACATCCCTTATGTGGATTTTGAAGGACGGAAAAAAGAGATCAAAAAGGTAGCCATTGTTGCCGGCTGCGGAGATAAAACTCAATGGATGCAGCAGGCTGAAGACAAAGGAGCAGACGCGTACATCTCGGGGGAAATCCACTGTCACATCGATAATGATTATGGGAGAAAAAGATTTGATGAAGTCATAGACTACGCCAGACAAACAAACATGTCATTGATTGGCGTATCACATTCTGCCTCCGAATATTTAGTGAAGAAAACGTTGATGGCTCCTTGGTTTGAGGAGAAGTTTGACTTTGAAGCGATTCATTTGATTCCACAGGAAGATTGGTGGCTGTAAGGAACAATAAGAGTAGGAAGTGATATAATGCAAGGCTACAACGTCCTAATGATTTACAACAAAGAAATGAACAAGCTATTAATGTGTGAAAGGCTGAAAGATCCATACAAGGGACTGAGTAATTTAGTCGGCGGAAAAATTGAAAATGAGGAAACAGGTCTGGAAGGAGCCTATCGAGAACTTCTTGAAGAAACGTCTATTTCCAAGGAAAACATCACTCTTCATCATTTAATGGATTTTACCTATCACCATCAAAATTGTTATGTAGAAGTATATGTTGGAAGATTGAACAGCGATGTGTCAATTTCGGGTGTTGAAAATATACTCTATTGGTCTGAATTAGACCATAACTTTTTTGATACGTCCTTATATGCGGGTGAAGGGAATATCGGGCATATGATTGAGCAGGTGAATCTAGTTAGAGACAGACTTTTTTAGATGATTAGTGTCTTTTTTTTTTCTTCTGAAAGGTTAACATCACCTGCGATAATTATGGCCCTGTCTCTCAAAAGCATCGAGAGAATTGTCTATAAACAAAAAGAATAGGTGTTTTCTAGAAAGGTCTTATGCAGTGATAGAGCATAAGGCCTTTTTTGCTCAACATGCCCCAAAATCAATGACAAGAATAATCTGTAAATTCCGAACTGTTGTGGTAAAATTTAACTTATTAATAAATATAGAGGTGACCCCATGAAACACTGGTTTGGCTCAGCAGCAATCTGCTTCAACGAAAAGAATGAAGTTCTTATGGTCCGGGGCAGTGATAATGAAGGGTGGGCCATCCCGTCAGGCGGTATTGAAAAAGGCGAGACGCCTGAGGTTTGCTGCATTAGGGAAGTAAAAGAAGAGACCGGTTATGACGTCAGGATTATTGAGAAGCTGACTGTAAAAGAAACCATAATTAAAGGGTTCGAAGTGAAGACCCATTATTTTAAAGTAGAGAAACTTGGTGAGAGCGAGGGCATCGATGACCCGGATGAAACCATCGTTGAAGCAGCTTGGATAGCATTGTCTGATTTAAAAGACTTGACGCATATGTATCCGGAGGATGTGGGAACGATTATTAGGTGCACTAAATAGATATTACTTATTAGTTTGGTAAAATCAAATGCTTGCGAGGTGTAGAATGATAACTTATTTTGGGACTCCACGCATTGAAACAGACCGGTTGATTCTCGAGAAGTTCAAACTCACTGATGCCCAGGCCGCTTTTGACCACTGGCTGTCAGACGAAAGAGTATCAGACAACCGGGTGAGTGCGGCTCATCAATCAATCTCACAAACTGAAGAGAGGCTGTTTAACATTGTTTCGGATTATGAAAGTAAAGAGTTCTGCTATTGGGCTATTAAACTCAAGGAAAGCGGAGAACTGATAGGCGAGATCGACCTGTATGATATTGAAAAAGCAACCGGGAATTGCGAGGTCAGCTATTCGTTAGGCTGCAATTGGTGGAACAAAGGGTATGGAACGGAAGCATTGAGGGCAGTTGTCGAATTTGGTTTCACGCAAATGAGTCTGCACAAGATTTCTGCTGCTCATAACACCGATAATCCAGCATCCGGAAGAATCATGAGCAAAGCCGGTATGCTGCAGGAAGGAATTATCCGGGATATGATCCGCAACTCGAAGAATCAATATAAGGATTGCGCGGTTTATGGGATTCTTCAGGGGGATTATTGTAAGAAAATTTAAGAACGCAAGCTGTAATACTGAAAATAAGGATGTACGTTTATTAAAGGAGAACCACAATGAAAGCACTCATCATTAAATCACCCTGGATCGATATGATTTTTGAAGGAAAGAAGACGTGGGAAATCAGGGGGTCTAACACCAAAATCCGGGGAAAGATTGCGCTCATAAAGAGTGGTTCGGGAATGATATATGGAGAAATAAACCTCGTTGAAAGTATAGAGTTGAGTTTAACAGATTACCAGGAAAACAGACGATTCCACGGGGTGGCTAGTGAAGCTGCTGGAGAGCTTCCTTATAAAAGGACGTATGCTTGGGTACTCGATAAGCCGCGAATTTATAAGGAGCCCGTTCCTTATAAGCATCCGATGGGCGCGGTCATTTGGGTAAGGTTAACCGAATAGAAATAAGTTGAAATGAAAGAAACTCATTGTATTACTAGGGAAAGAAGAAAAGAATGGACTCAAAAAGAGCTCTGGCCGCTTGCCATAGTAAGGGGGATTAAATGAGTATCTCAATACAACCACCAGCAAATACAGAAGAACTCGTACGATTTATCGAAAAAGTGAATAGGAAAAAATCAAGTCACGTCGGTTATTGCGGGGGAGAGAAAGAGGAAATCTTAGACACTCTGCTGAACGATTTTTCTGACCTCAAACTTGAGGATTCATTCATGGTTGCTTATCGAGATGGCAGTATTGTAGGAGCAATTGGATTTGATATTGATCTTGAGGAAATAACGGCAGAGGTTTGGGGCCCATTTGTTGATGAAGGGGAAGGATGGAAAGACCTTGCCGGTTCATTATGGGAAAGATCCTTGGTGATGCTCGGGAAGTATGAAATTAAGAGTGTCTCTTTTTTCTTGAATCAATTAAATAAAAATAGCATTCACTTCGTTTCATTATTGAATGGGGTCCACCAGGGAGACCATTTAATCTTAAAGGCTGGTAAAGAAACTATCCCCAAGGATGGATATTGTTCAGGAGTATCCCCGTACACTCCTGAACATAAGGCAGCATTTCTAACGTTACATAAAGAATCCTTCCCTGATACATATTACCGGGGCGAGGAAATTCTAGATAAACTGAACAATGAAAACCAGCTACTTACTGCCCATGGCGAAAATGGCGAATTCACAGGCTATGTGTATCTCGAGGCATCGCCTCAGCATGGAGAAGGGACGATCGAGTACATAGCTGTCTCTCTTACGCATCGAAAAAAAGGAGTCGGTGTAGGGCTTGTCAAAGCTGCCCTTAAAAGATTATTTGAAATTGCCAATATCAATGAAATATCACTTTGTGTGAGTAAAGAAAATACGAAGGCTATAAATCTATATACTTCTGCGGGATTTGTGACGGAGCACGAGCTGGTGTATTATCAGGTACAATTAAAGTAATACTAGATAAATCTTAAAATATGGAAAGGGATTCCCTTGGGCAGTGGGACGGTCTCCACGGGACCTGTCCCCATGGTTTATTGTGCTTATGCTATTTGCTGGTCAACTAATCTATAACTTTTATATGTGGAAGAATAAAGAGAATGAATATGAGGGAGAAATACCATGCAAAACTCCACAAGTTTTAAACCAGAGTATATCACCATCCCGCTGATCGTCATCGTAAGCATTGTCTCATTATTGACACTGTTTACAGGTCATGGGTCCATGCAAGAGACGGTTTCATTTATTTTAACGATTGCCCTTCTTTCTTTTTTAGCGTCCGATCTTAAGAAGGGTTCCTTTGGGAAGAGGTCACCACACGCAGCCTATAAGTATGTGTTGTTGGTGTTTTTATTCTCGTTTTTAACACTCATGTGAATAGGATACTTTAAATGATCAGAAATTTTATTGAATAAGGGAATTCCAGGAGGATCTTGGATACCCCTTTCTTTACTAATGGAGTTGACGAGCCAATGACAATAAAAATGATACCATGCCAATGGGAAACAAACAGACTCACCATCAAGGACATGACCGAAGTAGAAATTCAACCTGTCCAGGAGCTATATGAACAGGGAAGCTATATCCACCAATGGGACGGCGGCAGCTTGGATCACGGGTATGCTTACCGCTGTTTTACGGATGGTGACCTTCCGCCTGGCGGTACCAGGGCTCAATATAAAATCCAGGTAATAAGGCAGAAGGAAACTGGACGTCTTGCGGGATTGCTGACAACTTATAACGGCTACCCAACCCGTGAAACCTTTTACATTAACTATCTGTATATTGACAAGTCGTACCATAGACAAGGACTGGGGCAGGAGGTCGTTCGTGAACTGATCGGTATCGTAAAGCAGACTGAATATCGTGAAGTGCGGGCAAATGTTGCAATGAAAAATTGGCCTGCTCTCAGGTTTTGGACGGGGCAGGGGCTAGACATCATTCAGGGGATATATGGCGATAGAGAATACGGCGCTGACAAGTACGCCGATTTAGAGTTGGTAAAGTTTTTGTGAGATTAATAATATAAAAAGAAGAAAAGATTAAAAGTTTGCAGGGGGAGAAAATGAAGAAGTATTATTTCGTGATCCATATTGAAAGGGAGGAAATGCAGTGGAGAAAATATTAGTGAAAACAGGGATTTATTCATTTATTATTTCTTTTTTCTTGTTTGTCGCCTTTTTCAAAAGAGAAAAAAACATTGGTTTTGAAGAGGAGACTATATATGAAATCACACCATTACCTGAGTTCTTCTTTAAAATCTTCAGGTTTTCTGTCATCCTTTCAATCATTGCGGTGGTTGCCGCCTTTTTATATGTACAATATCTAAAGGATGACATTTCTGAAAAGGAGAGCGGTGATTGAATCAGATTGATGCCATATAATTGGATGCAATAAAAAACACAGGGACGAATCTCCTGTGTTTTTTTACACATCATTGATAATTAACAATCGCAGGACTCGGTTCCATTTTTAATACTTCTTCAGGCGTCAGCACCGGTACGTCTTTGTCATAAAAAATTTTGAATCCGCCATATTGATTCGGTTCATCACGTATGTACTTCTTGTACAGGGCCAGCTTGTCCGCAGCCGGTCCCCAGCCGTCAAAGTTGATGGCGACCTCGACGTTGCTTGTCGGTTGGATCTTGTCTTTATGCGTCAGTACGTGACCGGTGAACTGGTGGACGAGTACCAGTTTATCAGGCAGGTTGTTCTTTTTGGTCAGCTCCGATACATACTCGACTGCCTCCTGGATTTCCCTTCCGTCCACCTGCCCGAGATCCTCTCCGGGTTTCTCGCCTTCAGCGACGTGGAATTCGGTATCGATGGCGAGGTGAACCTGCGGGTGTTTGAGCCATTTTTCGACCATTTTCACCTGATTCATGACGGTGTCCGTCCCAAGCTGGATATCGAGGATCACCAGCGCATCATGTTTTTCAGCAAGCTCTACATACGTTTCAATATTCTCCTCTGATGTCATCCGTACATACTCTCCCTTTGGACCCGGTTCATTCTGTGCCATGGTCGTAATCAGCTCAATCGTCGGCACAGCCGGACGGTCGGGATCGGCATCGGAATACGCCTGTGTCTGTTCCTTCAGTTTCTTCATGAATTCCTCGGGCTCCATCGTACCCAGAATTCCCATGTTTTCGGACTGCGGCGTACCGTAGAAAGTGACGAGGCGGTGATTTTTTAATGGTCCGTCGGATGGATCCTTCATTCCGTTTGCCAGCGTTTCGCCTGCAGGAACCGTACGTTCGGGGTTCCCGCCCCGCGCCTCTTTATCAGGCATGTGCTGCTCTTCCTCTTTTGACAGTTTTTCCTTCAAAGGCACAGCATCTTCAGATGGTTCCAGCGGTTTGAAAGGCTGTTCGGTTTGTTCGTTTTTCTTTTTTTTCGGTGTCTCATTCTGATTTTGTGTCTCTTCCGTCTTTGATTTCTCATCTGAAGACGTTACTTCCTTCCCGGTCTTCTCAGAAGATGAATTCGTGCACGCCCCCAGTATAAGTAATGCAGATGCAAGAGCCAGAGATATTTTTTTCATTCCCACACACCCTCTCATAGAAGAAGAATATGGATGACTTTAACACATTTTCCTATACAAGAAACCTATGTAAACAGATTGATAGGAACTTTTAATCTTTAAGTAAGAGCCAAGCGGGGGTGATTTTTAAGCAAAAAAATGGGAGTCAGCAGTGAATGGTTTTCAACAAAAGGGATATTAAAACAATGTTTTATCGTATCTGCCAGATGATTACGAATTGTGGTAAAATAAGTAAAAATCGAAAAACGGGGGATGCCCAGATGTTTGAAACGTTTGACTTTGACCTCATTTTTAGGGAACGAAGCGTTGTAACACCTTTGGTGGTCATAATGTGCGGCGTGGCTGGTTCCGGGAAGACCACGTTTTCGCAGCGATTGGAGAAGAAAGGTTTTGTCCGGCTTTCCATTGATGAAGAGATATGGGCATCCAGGGGCCGGTATGGGGTTGATTTCCCCCTTGAGAAAATAGAAGAATACAAGAAAGAAGCAGAAAGGACTTTACGCACCCGTTTAATAAAGTTGATTCAAGAAAAACATCAGGTGGTCATTGATTTCAGTTTCTGGGACCGGGCAAGACGGGGTCAATATAAGAAACTTATAGAGAACTCCGGCGGTAATTGGAAACTCATTTATATGAAGGTGCACCCTGATGATTTGCGCAAACGGCTTGCAATGCGAAATCAACATTTTGACGCCAATTCGTTTCCGATTTCAGAAGAGTTATTGACCTCGTACCTAGAAGGGTTTGAAATTCCTGATGGAGAAGGGGAAATCGTTGTTGAAAATTAGTTCTGGCTGCTAATAATGGCTTTAATCACACGAATGGATGCAGGGAGGTAGCGGGATGTCTCAAACACGCTGGATTACTAAAGAGGAGATCGCTATGATGCCAGACTTCTGGTACAGAATGGCTAGTGAGATGGGAGAAGTTGATGGAGTCCCCAAGCCGGATCTGGAAAGGCTGGAAGAAGTGAAAAGCTTGTTTTACAGTGAATTTGAATCAGGCAGATTAATGTTTAGAGTCGCTGTAGATCGCAATGGGAAGATTGTTGCTTGTGCAGGTGGACTCCTCAGAAAAGAATATTCTTTTCCGCTCGCCATAGAGCAGACTCTATTTGGCTGGGTGATAGCTGTATATACGGAAAAGGATCACCGTCGTAATGGCCTGGCTTATATGTTAGTGGAGGACATCTGCTTGTGGCTGAAAGAAAAAGGGGCTGACCGGGCAAGGTTGTGGACGAGTTCGGGTGGAAGAAGCGTTTATGAGAATCTGGGATTTGAAAAGATGATGGATATGGTAAAGCCGCTTACTTGAAAAGGAGAAGACTGCAGGAGAGGCCATCTGCTTATTACTTTTTGTCTTGGAATATGAGCTGCGGTCCTGACCTTATTGAGACGGTATGAAATGGTGATGATTGCACCCATTGCCTACTTAACGTCTGGTGTCTGTTTTTATTATACGTTCTTTGGCGGTGGCGGCGATCATTTTATCGCTTGGTTTACTTGGGGTTTTATTTGATATTTTTTATAAAAAATTGAATATAGAATGAAGGAACTGTTTTGTTGAAGGCAGAAGAAAGTAGCATGCACATTTCTAAATGAAAGGCTGTGAAGCAAGTGGTGAAACAACTTATTACAATGGGCGGCGGAGGGTTCTCCATGGAACCTGAGAATCCGTTGCTCGATCGGTATATTCTTAAGCAGTCCGGTAAGGCAAATCCGAAGATCTGTTTTATTCCTACAGCTAGTGGGGACTCGGATACATATATCTCGAGATTTTATGACTTCTTTGAAAAAGAAGACTGCCAGCCTTCCCACTTGTCATTGTTCAAACCGCCTACAAGAGATATCGAGGGCTTTTTACTAGACAAAGATATTCTGTATGTTGGCGGCGGGAATACGAAGAATCTGCTGGTCTTATGGAAAGAATGGGGATTGGATAAGATGTTGAAAAAGGCTTGGGAGCAGGGTACCGTGCTCGCGGGGATCAGTGCAGGATCCATTTGCTGGTTTGAAGAGGGAGTGACGGATTCATACGGAGACGGGCTGGAGCCTTTAAAGTGTCTCGGTTTCTTAGAGGGCAGTAATTGCCCGCACTACGATGGTGAAGCCGAGAGGAGACCCTCCTATCATAGATTCATTGAATCAGGGGAAGTTCAATCCGGCATTGCGGCTGATGATGGGGCGGCTGTTCATTATATTGATCGGGACATATATAAAGTCGTCAGTTCACGACCGGATGCGAAGGCGTATAAGGTTTATTTTAAAGAAAAGGTTCATGAGGAAGAGCTTGAGACGACCTTCTTGGGGACTTAAATAAAAAAAGCAGGGGGACGACCCCCTAGTATGCTAATTTAATAGAAAGCAGGACATACACATGCAGGAATTAACGTTAAAAAACGGAACGGCATACAAAATCAGAGAATTTGAAGAAATGGATTTTAAGGGTGTTCATCAGTTAAACGCCGAAGAGGAATGGAACAATCTCGTTAAGAAAGAGGAAGATACGAAAAATGCATGGATGCATTCAACGATCAGATTCCTTGTTTTCGATGGTGACACTCTCGCCGGGTATATAAGGGGGTTCACAGATGAGAACGTGACGACATACATTTGCGAACTGCTCATCAACAAGCGTTACCGCGGCCAGGGGATCGGGTCGGAGCTGATTAAATATGTTCATCATCTGTATCCGAAAACCAGGGTCGAATTACTGGGTTCGCAAACGTCGAAATCTTTTTATGAAGCGAATGATTACAGGGCGTTCTATGGATTTAGAAAGACGATTGAGGAGTATTGAAATCGGAAGAAGATGTGCTGATGAAAAGGGGAGAATTCAATAGTATGAGCAGTGCCTTGATCATAATAGATGTACAGAAAGGGATGTTTATAAAAGGGGCAGCCGTGTACAAAGGGGAGGAGCTGATTTCTACTCTAAAAACATTGATAGAGAAGGCTCGTTCCACCGATACGCCTGTCTTTTACGTGCAGCATAATGCTCCGGCAGGAAAACCGTTGGAAGTTGGAAAAGAAGGATGGGAGATTCATGATGAAATTAAACCTCGGCCTGGGGATCCCATCATCCAAAAAGAAACTCCGAATTCCTTCTTGCATACCAAATTAGAAGAAGAATTGAATGAAAGAGGGATTAAACACATTCATATTGCAGGAATCCAAACAGAAGCATGTGTCGACACCACTTGCCGCAGTGCGTTCAGTAAGGGTTATAAAGTAACATTGATTTCAGATGCACACAGTACCTGGGATTCAGGTGATCTTACTGCGGAACAAATTATCGGCCACCATAATGGAGTGTTGAGGTGGTTTGCGGATGTTTACCCGTCTGAAGAAATAGAATTCGAGCAGCCGGCAACGTAGGGAGGGTTTTCATGAAGGGTTGGATTTTCTTTATTCTTTGTTTACCGACATTCCTGATCTCATATGTTTATTCTTTTTTTATTGCAAGTAAAATTGCCTACTTGCCGCAATCAGATTGTAAGCCTGAGTTTATTCTCACCCCGCAAGATGTTCATTATTGCAGTGATATTTATGCCATCGATGTCTTTTTAATCGCCTTGAAGACCAATCCGATTTCGTATCTATGCTTGTTTTCTGGGCTTTATATAATCGGGTTTCTGGGATATAAAATTTTCGCAAAAATAAAAGGCGGAGAATGAGGGGAATGGTGAAGGCTGCAGAAGCAGAGAACCATAACACGGGGGGATTACTCTATGTTGAAAATATTAAGAATTACTATTGCCTCCATCGCACTTATCATGGCAAGTTACAGCCTGATAACAGACAACTTTTGGCTGCAGCCTTACACGTTATTCTTGTTGGGCATGATGCTGCTGATAATGGGACTGGAAGAATTCCAAAAAGGAAAGATCGTTTACGGCTACCTAAGTGTTGGGGTTAGTTTGTTTTTAATGGTGGTGTTGTTTTTTATTTGAGTGGGATATGGATATGTTTATATAAAAATAGTTGGATAATGCAATGAGGGGGTGATCCGTTGGAAAAAGGCATTTTGGAATATATGGTTCTTGGTGAGGGAAAGACTCCCTTGGTCCTTGAAGTTGGCATAGGGGGCTCTTTCTATAATTGGTGGCCCTTTGTCCAGGAGTTGAGAAAGGATTTTACGATTGTGATGTACCATAGAGCTGGTTATGGAAAAAGCAAAGTATCAAGTAATCAACGAGATATCAAAAATATAGCTGAAGAATTGGATTCGTTACTAATTCATTTAGCCATCAAAGAAAAATTTGTTTTAGTTGGTCATTCATTTGGAGGTCTGTGCGTACAGCAATATGCAAAGATGTTCCCCGAGAAATTGAAAGCCGTGGTGCTGATTGATTCAACTTCTTTCCAATTTAAGAGACTGTATGATCTTGATTTACCAGTTATGTATTCGTATATCAGTCTGGAAAAGATGATTGAAAGTAACTTACAATCCTCATTGAAAACTAGAGAAGAGCTGGAATTGGATTTTCAAGATACACTCCAAGGTGCACAACAGATTCTCCCCGAAGAGCAGTTTGATCGATTTGTGGACTTTATCACAAGCCCTGATCTTTTTAAAACCATAGCGGAAGAATTTCAAAATTGGGATAAAGACAGCGAGATCATAAAAGCTGCTGGTGAGTTTCCTGAAATTCCACTAGTCGTTATTGCTCGGGATGAAAAGGTATCTGCGCTTCCCTTTATTGAATTCGGGATTCCCGAAGAGGAAGCGTACCTGCACGAGAAAATATGGAGAGAGTTACAAATCGAGTTATCACAGATGAACAGCCAAGGTAAGCTTGTTCTGGCTCATGATAGTGATCATGAAATACATAAGGACAGACCTGAAGTGATTGTGGAATGTTTGCAAAAGTATAAATAAATCGAGTGCTGGGAGAAATCTACATGTCATACAACAAAAAAGAAGAAAAGCTCACCGGAGGTAACGTCTCATCCGTCTATCGATTGGAAGATACGGTCCGCCGGGAATTAAAACCGGAGAGTCATAAAATACATAAGCTGTTAAATCATTTGGAAAAGAAAGGATTCAGCCAAGCACCTGTGTTTCTAGGGATCGATGAGAAAAACAGGGAGATTCTTTCTTTTATAGAAGGAGAAGCGGGCAACTACCCTCTGAAGGAATACATGTGGGCTGATGAAGCGCTGGAGGAGATCGCAAAAATGCTCCGTTTTTATCATGACGCGGTCAGCGATTTTCCATTTGATGAAAGCTGGCAGCCGATCGATAACACTCCAAAGCCGTATGAGGTCCTGTGCTATAATGATTTTGCAATTTACAACATCATTTTTAATCATAAAAGGCCGGTTGGGATCATCGATTTTGATGTTGCCGGCCCGGGCCCGAGGATTTATGACATTGCCTACACGCTCTACACATGTGTGCCGTTAAGCCGGCATTACCATACTGAAGCGGGTGAGGAGGTCCTCTATCAATCAGCCAAAGATGCCGAGCTGATCAAACGAAGAGTGAAGTTATTCTTTAAAGCCTATGGAATGGATTTTGAAGAGGATTTTGTGGAGATGGTTGTACTGCGGTTGGAAGGACTGTGTAAAACGATGCAACGTAAAGCCGCAGAAGGTGATGCTGCTTTTCAAAAGATGATCGATGAAGGGCATGTCGAGCATTATAAAAAGGATATTGCGTTTGTTCGGGAGCATGGGGAAGAGTGGAGATCGTAAGTGGGCGATTTCTCTGGGAAAGGGACAGAAATGTCCTTTTTTTCGTTGGAAATGATGAAAAAATGACTGAATCTGTCCGCAGTGGTCATACTTGGGCCTGTTTCCCGGAGTGGAAGGAGTATCGAAAAGGCAAAAAAGCGGCTCGGAACGGAAAATATTAATATACTAATTTTTATTGCGCCGGTTTTCGAATAATTGCGCCGGAATCTCAATTATTGCGCCGCTTTCTCATTAATTGCGCCACTTTCACGATAATTGCGCCTGTTGTCGAATTTTCTTTACTGGGAAGGATGGGTACTGCCGCGTCCGCATAAAACAAACATCATAATAACAAGTGTAACAATGACATCATCAGGGAAAAGGGGGAGAAAACAATAGAGGAGGACCTTCAAAGTGACGCAGCAAAATGACATGGATGAGGCATTAAAGCGGCTGGAAGATGATTATGTGAGAGCCGTAAAGGAGAATGACAGCACGAATGTAAAGGATTTTATTGAACAATTTTTGTATGATTCGTGGGAGTATAATGATCAGAATATAGAAATGATCAAGACCGTTCTGGGCCGTTACTCAAGTGGGAGGATTCCTCAGCGAACCTTTCGCTCATCATTCAATTATATGACTGAAGAGCTTCAGGAGAAATTGAGGCAGCTAGATCATGATAAGGTATATCCTGTCCTTCACTCGAAGGATGGAGCTTCTATGCTCGTCGCTTTCGTAGACGGTCTGGTGCTGCAGTACTATATAGGAGCATATGACGTTGACGATTTAAGAGAGATGACTCCGTATTTAAAACGTGTCATTCTGCAGATGTTGAAAACGGAAGTGTAAGGGAAACGAGAAGATAGGGCCAGTCCCCCAGGCGTGCTTGGGGACTGGCCCTTATTTTGATGTGGCAGTAAATAGGGCGGAGGAGGTATTGAAATGCAGGATACTTTTCCTTTGATTTAATGAATAAATAACTTGAATTCAATTGAAACATATATTACAATTCAAATCGTAATGATTTCGATTTAACCAAGGTATAGGATGTAAAACGGTGAAGTCAGAAGTTTGCAGGCTCATTGAATTCACGTCAAAATCAATGGATTCTTCACAGTACCTAAGAAATCGTACCTACATACAAGTCACAAAGGTGAAACGTGTAACAAAATAATATTTTTTTAAGTTGTAAATCGTAATGATTTCGATTTAATTATTGGAGGAGAAAAAATGTCTAAGAGAATTGTAGGTTTACTAAGTTTGTTTACTCTGATTTTCGGGGTGGCTGCTTGTGGTCTTGTAGAGACAAATAGCGGGGAAGAAAGCAAAGATCCAAAGGAGAAGGTAAAGGTTTTTACTACTGTTTATCCCCTGCAGTATTTTGCTGAACAGATTGCAGGGGATGAAGCTGTGGTGGAGTCAATCTTGCCGCCGGGTTCCGATCCTCATCATTATGAACCAACGACGAGAGAGATGGTGAAAATCGCTGAGTCCGATGCTTTCATTTATAATGGAGCAGGTCTGGAATCTTATGCAGAGCAAATCTCAGATTCTATTCAATCCGCAGACGTGAAAATAGTGGAAGCTTCAAAAGGGATAGACTTAATAGATCACGGCCATGATCATGAAGGAGAAGAGGGAAATCATGATGAAGAAGAGGAAAATCATGATGAAGAAGGGGATCATGAAGATGAACATAAGGGACATGGGAACAAAGATCCCCACGTGTGGCTGGATCCAATGCAGTCTATCAAGCTGGCAGAAAACATTAGGGATACACTGGTAGAACTTAAACCTGAAAAAGAAGAAACCTTTAATGAAAACTTCAAAGAGCTAAAAGGAAATCTTGAAAATCTACATGATGAATTCCATACAAAGATTGAGAGTTTGCCAGGAAATCGAATCATTGTATCTCATGCTGCATACGGATATTGGGAGCAAGCCTACGGGATCGAGCAACTTGCTGTTTCTGGTTTAAGCCCCAGCAATGAACCTTCACAAAAAGAGCTGCAAAACCTTATTGAAATGGCAGAAAAGTATGGATTGAAATACGTGCTTTTCGAACAGAATGTAACTCCTAAAGTGGCCGATGTCGTTAGAAAAGAAATCGGTGCAGAGGCTTTGCGTGTCCACAATTTATCAGTTTTGACAGAAGAAGACATGAATAATAACGAGGATTACTTTACACTCATGCATCATAATTTAGAAATATTATCCCAAGCCTTATCCCAACCTTCAAAGACTTCGGCAGAATCATCTGGCAGTGAGCAAGGGCACGACCATGCTCATGACGAAGAAACAGAGAAAATTTATGATGGGTACTTTGAAGACAGTCAAGTAAAGGACCGTTACCTTTCAGATTGGGAAGGTGACTGGCAATCTGTTTATCCATTCCTTAAAGATGGTACTCTTGATGAAGTGTTTTCCCATAAAGCAGAACATAATGGAGATAAATCAGCCGAAGAATACAAAGAGTACTATAAGGCAGGGTACCAAACAGATGTCGACCGGATATTGATTGAAGGAAACACTGTAACATTCTATGAAAACGGGGAAGAGAATTCGGGTGAATACATCTATGATGGATATGAAATCCTGACCTACGATGCCGGAAATAGAGGAGTAAGATTCATCTTTAAACGAGCAGAACAATCCGGGGATCTTCCACGATACATTCAATTCAGTGACCATAGTATCTATCCGACAAAAGCTGATCACTACCATCTGTATTGGGGCGACGACCGTGAAGCTTTACTAAATGAAGTCACCAACTGGCCAACTTATTATCCATCAGAAATGACTGGAGAAGAGATAGCAGATGAAATGATGGCTCATTAATTTGAATTTCAAATTTTGATATTTCTTACGGTCTTGGTGCTCAGGTGCCAATACTGATGGATTGCTGACCCCTGCAGTTTTTCCTGGTTTTCAACAATATTTTAAAAAATCCGGGCCTGACCCCCGATGCGGTGAAATTTCACTGTGCCTCGGGTCAGGCCCTTTTCCCTGTGCTTGCTAATCATTTGAAAAAATACGGAAAAAATGTAACTTTATTGAAGGTTAAGCGTCTCTATAGTAGATAGGGGATGAAAAGGGGCAATGAGGGGAGGAAATTCATTGAAGATTGTTTTTAAATTATTGATTGCAGCTGCACTATTTTTAACGGGATGTACAGATAACAATCCGGCAAACTGGAAGTTAAGTCCTGCGTTTACTTATGAGAATATGACCTTACATGGTACTGAAGGGAAGTTCGGAATGATCAAAGTGAACGGGGAAAGCGATGAGCCGGAATTTCCAGTAGGTGAGGGCAGACAGTATCAGGTTTATTTCTTGGAGAGACCAGAAGATTTTAATGGTAAACGTTATAAGATGGCTGCAACCCATAAGGATACAGGCGAGACTGTGAAACTTTATGAATGGGAGATTGATAACGAACAAAGCGGTGCGAAATTTGTACTTGATCGTGCAGGGCTTTGGAAGATTGATGTATTAGTTGACGATGAACCGTATACAAATTTTATCGTTGAAGCAAAATAGATGGTTATACCAACGGGAGGCTGATTAACGCAATAGCGCCTGATCATTAGAAAAGGAGAGGAAAATGAGACGTTTTAGAAAACTACTTTTTTACCTGTTTATCTTGTTTACAATATTGGTTACCGGCTGCTCTAATGAACTATCAAATGAAGAACAAAACATAGAAGTCCGGGAACGCTCAGACTATGATCCAAATAAGTATAGAAATCTTAAGGAAATAAGTAACAACGAACAAGTCCGGCAGGTTCGGGACATATTAAATGATGCAAAGTGGGAAGAAAAAATAGTAAATATGACAAGATTAGCTGATTATCGTTTTACCTTCCATTTTAAAAATCCTGATATTGAAGCAAAACCCGTTATCTATGAACTTTGGATCAGTCCCGACTTGGATACAGTAGAAGTTATTAGAGGACAAAGAGAATATACTCAAATAAGTGAACAAAACTCAGAAATCTTATATGAAACGTTAACTGGAAATAAATTATCTGAGTTAGAAGGAAGAATGGGGATGGGTCAAAACTATGAAGAAGCTCTTGAACATGTATATTTTTTTAATCGGGCATCAGATTTAGAACCTGAAATTTCGTCTGAAGATGCTAAGAATGAATGGATTGATCGATTAAAAGATTTAAGAGAACAAGGCATTTACCTTGGGTCGGTTTTTTAGTTAAAAACCGGCTTTTTAATTTGCTCATAGTACTACGTTCATATCCTGATGCCACAGAATCATAAGAATAAATTTCCTCTAATCCATGCTTTTTGACTCATCACATTCCTCCCCTTATAGGTTGAAAGAATCTTTTCTTTGTTAATGTTATGAAATACGACAAAAATGAACTAATTATGTCGAATGTTGTCTATGTCAGTCATTTCATATTGCATTTTTGAAAGGGGGTGAACCTATGCGGATCCGGTATTATATTTTAATGGGTGTGTTGGTGGTGGCGGCTGCTTTCCTTCCGACTCATGCGGCTGCAGAGAAAAACAATGGAGCGGCCCACTCCGGGAATGCTCACCCTGCTGAAGTACATACGAGCGTAGTTGAAAAAGTCAAAAAGGTCGATTTTCCCCAAAAAGCCGCACCTGCTGCTACTGAAACGAAACAGAAGGGTCAAAAAGAAGAGGTCCAAAAACCAGAAGTGATCAGGGAACGCAAGCCGGTTACAAAAGAAAATCCCGTACATGAGACGCCGGGGAACAAACGACAGAGTGGCAAAGCTGCAACTCCCCCCACTCATAAAAGGGAATTTGCTCCGGTTTCAAAACCTTCGGTGAAAGAGGTTGAAAAACGGGCGACAGAAAGAAAAAATCAACAAGACAATCTCAGAGAGAAACAAGAAGAAGTCTCTCAATCTTCCGGAAAATTCATGCCCGAACCTCAAAGGGAGAAAGAACTCACCTTCCAAAAGCAGCAGGAAAAAGTAAACGTTGGTAAGAAAGATGCCCCAATCTATCAATCAATCAAGAAGATGGATCTTGTCCAACGAAATCCTGCCCATGAAGGAGAAACGAATGCTCCTTTTGAAAAGAGGGCAATCCCCGGTGATGTCGAGGCAGTGAACAACGTTCCTCAGCGGCTGCCATCTTCAGGGGGACAAGCCCAGGAAACATTCAGCCAAGGTACAGGCATGGTAAGCTTCATTCACCATCAGGCAGTTTGGGATATCGGGTTAAAGCTTCGCACCATCTACCACTCGCGCGAAGATACATATTGTTATCAATGGATGAATGCTCCACCGTCACCGCCGCCCAAGGCAGCTCCTTTTATCTAATAAAGTATCTAACTAAAATTATATGGATAAAAGGAGTTAATCAAGCATGAAACATTATTTGAACACTAAAAAACTAGTAAAATCTTTCGTTGTCCCTGCTGTACTGTCATTCGGACTGATCACAGGAGGAAATGTCACAGCTGCTTCTGGATTCGAAAAAGGACAGGGCGAACCTGTCAAAACACTTGAGTCACATAGTGACCAGGTGGACCAGTCAGGCAAGAATGCTGAAGCGCCGGGCCGTGACGTTCCAGCTCAATCCAAAGCAGAAGAAAAAGCTCATTCCAACACAAAAGAAAAAGAGGACACCAAGCAGAAGGAAGAAAACAAGGGTCAATCAAAGGCAGAATCCAAAAAAACAGAGCCTGTCAAGCCTGCACAGTCTGAGACTCCTGCCAAAGCAGACACTGACAAGAGTGCTGATCTGAAGCAAAATGCAGAAGAGAGAAAGCTTGAAGCACAATCAAATGCCAAAGCCGCAAAAAAACCTGAACAGTCGGCACAGCCTTCCGGATTGAATGCTGAAGAAAAAGCAAACAACCAGCGTGAAAATGAAAAAGAGAACAAATCCCAGGCAAGTACACATGCAAGTGAAACAGCTTTGGAAAACGCCAACGAAAACTCAGCGATTTTCTCACATACTGACGTATTGGAAGACTACCTTTTCGGATCCGACTCCGCAACATCAGCGAATCCTGAAGGACAGGATTTTTACATCGGAAAGCTGGGTTACGGCAGTCTCGATCAATTCGATGAAAGCACAGGCAGCGGAATCTATTTCAGCAGCGACAGAGCGGAAGAGGCAAGCTATGTATACGGATACTGGTTCTTATCAGGAATGCAGATCGCTCCTGAAGGATTGTCACCTACTGAGTGGGGAGAAGAGCAGGCGAAACTGGCTCTTGAAAACTATGAAGATATGAAACGTGTATATGGATCAAAAGTCAGATCGGTCATTTTCATCGATGTCGAACCTGCGCTTAGCGGTATGAAGGAATATGACTTCATCAATAATCAATTGATCTACAGCGCTTTCGTCAACTACCTGAATGAATATGGCCAAGGTGTCACACCTGGTACATACTCCTCTACCTGGAGCTGGGACGTGACGATGGGCAGTTATTCACCTGATACACCTGGTGCGTACTGGCTCGCTTATTACACCGGCGACCTTCCATCCGAGGCTGAGTTGACAACAAGCAACCCATACTGGATCACGTTCCCGGGAACAGACGAGCAGGCACAAATCTGGCAATACTATGGCGGCTTTGATGATTATAATGTAGCATCAATGCTTCCGTAGGCTTCATGAGCATATATGCACCATAACCCCGATAACGAATTGTCACATTTCGTTTCGTCATTTGACCCCGCCACTTTTAAAGAGGCGGGGTTTCTTTTAATAGCCATAGCGGCAGGTACCGCGGCTCACAGCTTGAATGATGGGTTGATCGTTATATGCTTCCTGATAGGGGGTTTTTTGTTAAGGTCAGCTAAAATAAAATGATTCAGTATAAATCGGTAAAGTCAGCACATATCGTGAAAAGTCAGCACAAATCGATAGGAGCTGGGGTTCTAAAGGGGTTAAGGCAGCGCAGCGGACGGTTCAGGAGCTACCAGCCATACGGTTCAATCCACATTCCATCATATACAATCCACTTTTTTGAAATACAAGCCACTTTTCAAAAATACAAGCCATTTTCCAAATTTACGTGCCACTTTTTCATTATTCAAGCCACTTTCCCTGTTTTTTAAGCAACTTGTCGAAAAATCTTTAAATCATTGCCTGCAACAAAATTGCATCGTGATGAAAAAAGACCGGTACATAATGCGTACCAGTCTTTTTGATGACTATTGCTTTATTAAATTCCTGCCCAGACATCTTTGCCGAAGCGGCCATCCTGCTCAAGCTTCTCAATCCATTTTTTGGATTCATCTTCAGATGCGCCATGAACATTCCGGTATGCCTGACGAAGCGTATCTTCCACTTCAGGGGCCATCCGGCTGCCATCACCGCAAATATAGAGGTGTGCGCCGCGGCCCAACAGGTAGATCAGATGAGAGGCGTCCTGTTTCATTAAATGCTGTACATAGGTTTTCGGCTGCCCGTCCATACGTGAAAAAGCTGTGTGGAGCGTGACGATGCCATTTTGTTCAGCCCGCTCAAGTTCATCGCGGTAGATGTAATCATGCTCACAATGGCGGCATCCGAAATAGAGATGCGCTTCGCCAACCGGCATGCCTTTTTCCTTCATACTGCGGCGCGCTTGCAGGAAGCCGCGGAATGGAGCAACTCCAGTACCGGGTCCAACCATGATGACCGGGGTTTCAGGATCATCCGGCAATTGGAAATTCGACTGGGGCGTGCGGATGAAACAAGCGATGTCTTCTCCTTTTTCGAGACTTGCCAAGAAGTTGGAGGCGACACCTTCATATTCACCGTGACCACTCCAGGCCGCTCCCTTTACGACACCGACCGTGATGCTCAGTTTTTCAGCATCCGCTGCTGGTGACGAAGAAATGGAGTAATATCTCGGCTTAAGAGCCGGAAGCAAATCCATGAACCGTTCAAACGGCAGCTCACATGCTTCATATTTTTCCAGGAAATCCATCATCGAGATTCGTTTCTTCAACACCTGCTCCTGATAGACACCCTCTTCTAGCAGGACTTCCAATTCCTTTTTGTGAGGAGGGCATACCGTATAAGCTGCCAGTTCACGTATCTGAGCCCGTGTGGCTGCCTCTTGTAATTCGACACAGTGGGCAAGGAGATCGAATAAGGCCACAGGCCGGTCAAGCGGCAGGTGTGCGGCGCTCCGCCCGCTAGCTGACAGCACGACTTGGTCATTCCCGTTCAAGCCGAACCGCTTCAATACACGGTTCACATTTTTGGAGCTGTTCTTAGGAAGGACCCCGAGGTGATCTCCTTCCTTATAGGACAGCCCAGACGGCAGAGAGACTTCGATATGGCGGGTGCTTCTGCCGCTGTTTGGTGTCTGAAGCTCCTTGTTATCCAGGATACTGGTGTTCACTGCTTCATATGATTGCGCTAGAGGAGAACCGCCTATACCGCTGACAAATTCCATGCTAAGGCTTTTCCGTTCCTTGCTTCCGCTGTTCTCAACTTTCAGTCCGAACGTCTCGACCGCATCTGCCCACATGCTGTCTTTCCATTGCTCCAGCTGTTCTTCGAAATCGCCGCTTGCATCTCCTTCGCCGCGCTTGGAGAATCTTACGGCGCCTTTTTCAGCAAGCTTCTCATCAATCAATCTTGGTACATTTTGATACGTGCTTGCCCAGTTATGATCTCCGCATCCGAACACCGCATAATGGACACCGCCGAGTTCACCGGGCTTCACTTCCTCGAGCCATTGGACGAATTGCCCGGCATTGCTTGGCGGCTTCCCATTGTAGGAGGAAGTGACGATCAAGACTGCTCCATCTTCCGGCAGGCTGCCTACGCGGTCGTTAAGAGGGGATACCTCTGTACGGACGCCGTGGAAGCTTGCGGTATCCGCGAGCTCCTTGGCCACGCCTTCTGCCGTACCGGCATCAGAACCGTAAAGGACGAGCAGGGGACGGTCATTAAGACCGGAGACTACAGGGGCATCCTGCTCCCGGTTGTCTTTCTCTTTTTTCTCCATTCCATTTTCACCGGAAGAATATAGAGAGTGATCGACAGCCGACTGATCTCGCTGTTTTACTTTGATCTTAAAGTCGCCAGGTTTAAGCGTCAGGGTCTGTTTGACATCAAGTTTGTAGTCTTGATCATCGATGAACTCAAAATGCTTCAGCAGCATGCCGAGTACAAGAGTCGCCTCATGAAGGGCAAACTGCATCCCGATACAGGCACGCTGACCGTTCCCGAACGGCTTATACGCATGGTGCGGGACTTTTTCCGGATTTTCAAAGCGTTCAGGGCGGAATTCTTCCGCATCTGCTCCCCAAGCGTCTTGATCACGGTGCAGTTCAGGGATCAGCACGGTGATCCGCTCTTCTACTTTCTTCACCGGGTACTTGCCGGCAAGGACGGTATCCTCTTTAGCAAACAGGCTGAAGGCAGGAGCCGTCGGCCATAACCGCAGTGATTCATTCAAAATCATCCGGACATATTTCAGATCGATCACTTGTTTATAGGTCGGTGCAGTCCCTGAGAAAACTTGATCCACTTCCTCGCAGGCTTTCTTTAATTTATCCGGATTTTTCATCAGGAAGTAAAGGGCGAATGACAAGAGCCCGCTTGTTGTTTCATGTCCAGCAATCAGGAAGGTGATGATCTGGTACCGGATATTCTCGTCATCCAGTTTCTCTCCGGTTTCAGGATCCTTCACATTCAACATCCGGGACAATAAATCATTCTCTTCCTGCGATCCATTTGCCTTCCGTTCAGCGATGATGTTATCGACCATTGAGAACATCGTCTGTGTGTCATGTTTAAATTGGCGTTTCGTCCTGACCATCAGCTTATCCTGTATGTCCAGTCTCTGCAGCTGGTGCATCGCTTCATCCATTGCCCGGACCATAGAGATGATGAACGGATGGGGGCTCTCACGGTAAAAGCTGTTGAACCGGTAGTTGAACCCGCACAATCCGATCGTATCGAGGGTCAGACGAGTCATATCTTCCGGCACATCGATTTCTTCATTTGGATTCAGCCGGGCCCATTTCTGGACAAGCTGGACGGCGATATCGACCATCATCCCATGATAATCCTTCATCGCACGCTGGCTGAAGGTAGGCATGAGGATGTTGTGCGCCTTACTCCAATTCGCCTCATCCGTCCGGCTGGTGAACAACCCGTCCCCGCCGAAGGCACGCACCTTCTCGAGTGCGCCTTCAATGCTTTTATCAAATCTCGATTGGTCACATACCTCTTTAACCAGCTCATGCCCAGACACGATGATCGTTGAAGAAGAAGGGGTCTGCAGTCTGAAGATGGGTCCCTGCTCCTCTGCGAGCTTCATGAAAGATAACGTCGGATTATCCTTGTCGATCAGCGGAAGATGTCCGAGTGGTCCGTATGTCTTTGGCTGTGGGATCGCTTCATATTTTTCCATTGAAAACACCCTTTCGAATATGATTGGTTACACACGTCTGCTTTAACACATCACTTGATAAAGTTTGCGCGCAGGCTGTGTTTGATCACTTCTTTCCATTGTTTTGCATCTTGAGTGATGGACGTGAAATTCCCTATGATATGAGGGGCTGCCTGCTGATAGGAAACAGACGAAAGAAGCATGACGATAAGTTCTTCCGGATCCTGATCTGCCAGTACCCCCATTTCAATTCCCTTTAGAATAAATGGATAGCTTTGTTCGTGAAAAGGTCTGATCAGCTGTTCAAATAAGTGGTCAAACCTTTCGCCTTTTTGAATGCTTTCATTCATAACAAATAAACTGAACTCCCTATGCTCGAATGTCATATCGACCATCCTGTCGAAAAGCTCACCCAGCAGCTTTCTCATATCCGAAGGCTCCTGAACAACGTCCAAGTCGAAATCATTAATTTCCAATACTTCTTCGGAAAGCTTGAGTATGACTGCTTTCCAAAGGTCCAGTTTCGAACCGTAATGGTACTTGATCAACGCCATATTCACATTGGCATCCATAGCAATTTCGCGGAGGCTCGTTTCCTCAAAGCCTTTCGTTGAAAACAACTTTGAGGCGGAACGTAATAGCTCCCCCTTGGCCACTTCATTATTCAAACGTGGCCTTCCGGGTGCTTTCTTTTGATGATCAGATTGAGTCATAATAAGAGGTCCTTTCTTTAATTAATCAAGTGATTAATTAGTATGCGTTTAGTATCGGACATCTGTAATGGAAAGTCAAACGATAACAGAATGGGGCTATGGGGACAGGGGCCTATACCCGTTTCTGGGCGGGGAGTTCGGGGATGGAGATGGGATGTTTTGTTAAAATCAGCATAAAACGATATAAGTAAGCATACATCAGAAAAATTCAGCATAAATCCAAAAAAGTCAGCACATATTCGTGAAAAGTGAGCACAAATCGATTGGAGCTGTGGTTCTAAAGGGGTGAAGGCAGCTCAGAGGGGGGGAAGGGGCTTCCAGCCGAACGATTCAATCCAATTTTCTTCATAATCAAGCCACTTTTTTGAAATACAAGCCACTTTCCAAATTTATGTGCCACTTTTTCATTATTCAAGCTACTTTCCCTGTTTTTCAAGCAACTTGTCGAAAAATCTTTACCCAGCTGCAGATCGGCCTGGGGGTTCAGGTACGTTGTCCCGTTTTTGTGTAAGGAGGGACAGGCCTGTCTTCTTTCCAAACCCAGTAGCCCCATCCTTATTTCCATAGAGGCTTATAAAAAGAAAAGAGGACATGACATTTTCGGAAATTGTCATGTCCTTTCTTCTATTAATCTACTAATTTGTAGTCTTCAGCCAAACTTAAGGGTTCACAGTCGGGAACCCAAAACCGGACGCATAGTCATCGCCAGCGGCTGCACCAGAGCCGCCGAGGATATCATTGTTCGTCGCACGGTTCTGAATTTCTGTACGAAGCTGGGCTGCAGATAAACTAGGGTTTGCCGCCCAGATTTTAGCGGCCAGGCCGGATACGTGTGGAGTAGCCATCGATGTACCGCTGATGGTGTTGTACGTACCGTCGTACCAGGTTGATTCAATAGCGCGTCCCGGTGCAGATACTTCCACATCACGCACTCCGATTACGTAGTCGCCATCTGTGTCCGGATTTCCGCGGGACGAGAAGTCAGCTACACGGTAAGTTCCATTCTGCTGGACATCTTCAAGTGCTGCCACTGCAATTGCATTTTCCACCGCTCCTGGGTATCCGATTGTATTGGCACTTGGACCGGAGTTCCCCGCTGCCGCCACGACAAGTACACCTTTGTTATAGGCATAGTTGACAGCGTCTGTAATCAGCGGGCTTTCAGAACTTGCCCCCAGTGACATCGAAATGACCGTATTGACATTCAGTCGGTCAGCTTCATCAGCAGCATAACGGATAGCGGCTGCAATGTCATCAGAGTAACCGGATCCACGGTCGTTCAATACTTTGTAGGCCCATAGCTTGGCGTCCGGTGCTACACCATAGATCCCGTCTCCGGCACCACCGTCGGCAAGGACAGTTCCTGCTACATGTGTACCATGGCCGTTCTTATCTTCACAGAAGTTTGTGACGAGGCTTGCTTTTCGTTGGGAGAAATCGTTACACTGCTCAACGTTGTTAGCCAGATCAGTATGATTGGTGTTGGCGCCGGTATCAAGGACAGCCACTTTCACACCGCTTCCCCCGGAAGTGGCACTGATGCCCGCATCCTCATACATCGCTTCAATTCCCCATGGTGTCTGATCACTTGGTGCGGCTATTGCATTTGAACCAGGCTTAGCTTCCAATGATACTTCATCGACAAGTTTGACAGATACGTTTTTATTCTTTTGCAGCGCTTTGTATTGGGCTTCCGTTACATCGGTAGAGAAGCCGTTCTGATCAAAGTCCCAGCGCACACCGTAATTTTGCTTAGCGCTGTTTTCTGCCTTTTCATTAGTGGATGAAATAAGAACCCGTACCTTTTCTGCTTGTTCTGTGGCATCAACCGGACTCGTATAAGCCGGGCTGACCAGAAGAGCACTCATCACGACAGTTCCAAGAATCTTTCCTACTTTCATTTACAACATCCTCTCCAGTTTTTATCTAACCAACCATCGGAGACACTTCTACGTCTCCCTGAAAAAAAGCTCCCCTCCTCACTGAGAGAAATTGACAAGAATCATCTAGTGAACCATTATGTAGAGATTCTTACTAAAACGAATTGTAACAAAATTTCATTATTTACAGAATAGGTGAAAAATTCAGGTTTTTGGAAAATCATTACATATAACAGTGACGAATCTATTTATTCATAGGTAATTGAGGAAAATTTTCATCAAAGACAGAGTTAAACCGCGTTTTGTATAGGGTGAAAGTCCTGGGTTTTCCCAACCTGTTTTTGAAACTTTTTTAGTGATGGGGGTGAAGACCTGATTTCGATTGCAGATTTGTGGAAGCAGGGATTGTAGTGTGATGAGCAGGAGGGAAAGATTTTGGGGATTTCTGTTAAAGTCAGCGTATAACAAAATTAGTCAGCATAAATTCATTTTTTTCAGCATAAACCGGAAACGTCAGCATAATTCGAAAGCAGCCATGGTTGTAAAGCGGGGAAGGTAGCGCAGATGACGGTTCAGGGGCTTCCAGCAAAACGAAACTATCCCACTTTCCATCATATTCAATCCACTTTCCCCGTTTATCAACCAACTTGTCGAAAAATCTTTTAACGAATCCAAGGTGGTCGTTTTACTTGGATTTAATTCCTGCGATGGAATCACGTTTTTTAAAAGGGAGTGGAACTGTGATACGACTAAAGTTGCAGCCAACATCATCTAAAAGGTGGATGAGTGTTTCAGGGGATTTTTGTACTGTTAAGATACATAAAATTTCCGGAGGACAAATGATGAAAAAGTATATCTGTACGACATGTGGAGTCCAATATTCTAAGAGTAAGAGCGAACCTGAACATTGCCCAATCTGCGAAGAAGAAAGGCAGTATGTGAACCCTGATGGTCAATCCTGGTCTACCCATGATGAATTAATGGAGAGCGGAAACTACAAAAATATCATCATTAAAGAAGAACAAGGGCTATACAGCATCACCACAACTCCGAAAGTGGGAATCGGGCAGACAGCCTATCTGGTCATCAGTGAGGGTTTCAATGTTCTCTGGGACTGCATCACATACCTGGATGACGAAACGATTGCATTCATCCGTTCATTGGGCGGGATCCATGCAATAGCACTTTCTCATCCCCATTACTACTCAAGGCAAGCGGATTGGGCGGAAACGTTCGATGCCCCGATCTATATTCATCGTGGCGATCATGAATGGATAATGGAACCAAGTGAACATATCCGTTTATGGGAAGGTGAAAAAAGAGAGTTGAATGAAGGATTAACATTACACCGTCTCGGAGGGCATTTTAAAGGCGGTGCAGTGCTGCATTGGGCAAATGGGGATTGCGGCAAAGGGGTTCTTCTGACCGGGGATATCATACAAGTTGTTGCCGATACCGGCTGGGTAAGCTTTATGTACAGCTACCCGAATTTGATTCCCCTGCCTGCGAGCAAAGTGGAGGAGATGGCGAAGAAAGTATTTGAGTTACCATTCAACCGCTTATACAACGCTTTTCACAAAGTGATAAAAGAGAATGCCCATCGTGCAGTTCAGCGGTCGGCCACTCGTTACATCAAAGCACTTAACGGTGAATTGTTCGATACATGAAAATAGCAAAAACATGGCAGCTTTACACAATACCATATTTAAATAACTAGGAAGCACGGGGACGGGGATTTCTGCTTAGAAAGCATAAAAACCGTCCCCGTGCTTTCGTGGTGATATGAAATCCTCCAATGGTCAACGGGGAATATATATTCCAAGTCACCGCCCGCCTTCTAGACTAGCATCCTAATATGCTACGATTAAAGGAAAGTGGAATTAATTTAACATTTTATGAAATTATTTGAACCTATCCTTCTATTTTTCTATCTAATGATATAGAGCCAATGAATGTCCTGGAGGTACTGATCATGTCGCATATAAAATTAATCAAGAAAGCCAAAAAGGGACATCACCCCTCGTTCATTGCGTTGATGAAAGAGTATGAATCGACGATGTACCGGGTGGCGAAGGGGATTTTAAAGAGAGATCATGATTGCGCAGATGCGATTCAGGAAACGATCTTGATCTGTTATAAGAAGATGAGTTCGTTGAAAGAGGACAAGTATTTTAAGACGTGGATGATCCGCATCTTGATCAATGAATGTACTTCCATTCTTCAAAAACGCCAGTCGGTTGTGCCTGTATTGGATTTCATACAAACGGAAGAAGAGGACTTGGATTTTAAATTATCGGTCCAAGAAGCCGTGGCGTCTCTGCATGAGGCCCTGCGAACGGTGACGACTCTATACTATTTTGAGGACCTTACAATCAAGGAAATCTCACAAATTCTCAACATACCAGAAGGGACCGTGAAATCAAGATTATCGAAAGCAAGGGAGCTTTTGATGGATCAACTCGTTTCTGAATCGAAACCTTCAACAAGGGGGGCGTGGAAATGAATGAGAACGAATTTGATGCAAAGGTAAAAGGGTTGTTTGATCAAGATTCAATCCCGCCAATCGTGAAGAAGCGCATGAATGAAGCCTATGACAGGATAGAAGAAGATGGTAAAAAGAACAGATGGAAGATGATTTACCCTATCATTAGTAAGAAAGTGAAGGCAGGACTGATCGGTGGTCTGATGATCGCCATTCCGGCTTTCGGTGTTTTCGCTTATAACGGATTCCAGCTTTTTGATTCAGAAGGTGAAGTCGTGATGGAAATATCAAAGTCCCCTGCCGACGTTCAAGAGTGGAATGATGATTCGGTCGAAGCGCTTAAGGAGAAAGTGAAACAGGGGGAAGCGCTCGTCTATTATAAAGTGAGTGATTATCCAGAGAAGGCATTCACCGTTTACAGGAAGCCAGCCGTTTTCTCAGATTTTCAAAAATACAGGGACACCATTGCACATTCCTATGCCCCAAGTGAAACGCTTCCCCTCGGTTTCAAGTTTGTAAGCGGCAAGATCACGGTGGATGCGGCGGAGGGTCAATTCCAGAGAGTGGAGTCAGAGCTATTTGCCAAAGCGGCGCACAGTGAAAAAGAAGTAGTGGCCAAGATTGTGAAGGTACAGGAGAAGAGTGACCAAATTGTCACTGTCACCACCTACAGCAATGACAAGACCGAATTGTTCATCCGGAGCTCGTCCAATGTGGAGCTTTATGAAAATATGCCGTTGGATGATGGGGAGTTATCTGTATCCAAGGTCGACCTTCAGGACCATGAAGCCTTTTATCTTAAGAAGACGAAGGGGGAATTCCCGTATCAATCGATTCTCTGGATAAAGGAATATGATGGGGAAAAGGTGATGTATGAAGTGATGACATACGCACTCGACGAGCTATCCGAGGATGACTTGACCGGCATAGCTGAAACCATCCATCGTTAATGCCTTGTATATAAGACTCATTCCAGAGGAGGTATCGTATGAATAAATTGAGTGCTTCTGCCATTCAGGTGTTGATGATCCTTACTGGTATTTTTGCCATCAGCATCCTGCCATCGATCATCAATGAATTGTGGAAGATCCTGGCGGGGTTCTTTTCCCTTTCCAGTCTTGTGTATGTCAATCCAATATTGGGGGTGGAAAGAGAGCTTTTTCCATTCTTTTGGAATGCGTATGAATATTCCCTGACCGTCTTTTTTTCGGCATTATTCCTGTCCTTGTCAGCTGCCATCTTCATGTTGTTTTTTTATTTTCTGCTTGGCAAGCCGTTTCAGGTCCTGGTTGATTCCTTTTCCTTTTTATTCAGCTCGCTCCCGGACATCTTCATCATTGTCGGGAGTCAGCTGCTTGTGGTGTGGATCTACCGGAAGACCGGGATCTTTCTATTTGATTTTGTGGCGCTTGGGGAAGACAGGGCGTATGTCCTTCCAGTCTTATGTTTATCGATTCTTCCGACCATGTATTTTATCAAGACGTTGACGGTGTTGATGAGGGAGGAATTTGAGAAGCCCTACGTGGAACTTGCAAAGAGTAAAGGCCTATCCTATTTCCGCATCCTATTTGTCCACGTATTCCGAAATACAATCATCAGCCTGGCCTACCACGGGAAGAATGTGATGTGGCTGATGCTGTCCAATCTGCTGATTTTGGAATATTTGTTTAATATGCTTGGTGTCACCACGTTTTTATTTTCCTATAACACGCCGACTCTATTTGCGGTCTCATCTGTCTTATTATTCGTCCCGATATTTTTGTTTCTTAAAGGGGTCCAAAGGATGGCGAATTCGATGACTGGAAATGAGGTGGAGTTATGATATGGAATGTCATTCGGCAGCCTTTATTTCTTATCGGATTTCTAACCATCCTGATCATCACATTGGCGAGTGTCATTCATGCAACTCACTTTGATTCGGTCATACCAAATACAGAGTGGCTGAAAGACAGCGAGGGAAAAGTGATTGCGGGACCCCCGTTGGAACCTGCCAAAGAGTACCCATTCGGCACGGATAAGTTTGGATATCATATGTTTTATAGGCTGCTGCAAGGTGCGAAGTATACGTTTGGAGCTGCTCTTCTCGTCTCAATTCTTGGTTTCTCGCTTTCTTTCATACTGGGAACGTTTCTGGCATTTTGGAAGAAGAAAGGATCGGCAGCATTACTAAAAGGCATTTCCTCTTCGTTCTATTTCGTGCCGCAATCGATCATTGGCTATAATATCTTGTATCCTGTACTATGGGAACCGCCTGAAGGCTTTGCTTACACGTTAACCGAAAGAGTGGTGTATCAAGTCATCATGCTCGCCCTCATACTTGCACCTACCACAGCGCTGCTGATCGCTGATGAAACCAGGGAAATCCTGAAGCGGGAATTTATTGAGAGTGCGGTTACACTTGGGGCTTCCCCCTTTCATATTTTCAGGAAGCATGTACTGCCGCATCTGACACCAAGGTTATTTCTCATATTTCCAAGAATCATCGTTCAGGTTCTCTTGATCATCGCCCATCTAGGCATTTTCCAGATTTATTTCGGTGGTACATCCGTCTGCTATGATGTTTTCTGTGACCCACCCATGCCGATAGCGAATGAATGGTCCGGGCTGCTTGGCATGTATATCAAACAAATCAACTACCAGTGGTGGCTGGCAGTCGGGCCGCTTGCATGCTTTACCATTTCCATCCTTGCCATCAACAGTATGTCTGCAGGGATTGAGAAGGGACTTGCCCCAAAGAAAGCTTATAGTAAGAGAAGGAGTCGCAGAAGCAAGAAGCGGTCAGCTTCCGCTGGTACACCTGTATTTAAAGCGGGAGAGGAAGATTTCGAGAGAGTGAGAAGGGATGATTACGCATCTTGATGGAGGAGTGAATGAGAAGCATGGGGATGGTGGGGAAACACATGAACCATCCCCGTGCTTTTTGATTAATTCATAAAATTGCTGAAAACGATGAGATATAGGTATTTTACAGCCCTTACCGAGGGGCAGATCAATTTAAATGAACTTGCAGACTGCCAAATTCTATTGGCGGTTCTTTTTTTGCAAAAACATCCACTCTTTACAAGCGGATGATGAAGAAAATCTTTTAGTTTTGCTTGGAAATCGTCGAGTTTCTACCAAAAATCATCGAGTTTCCATCAATAATCATTTAGTTCTGACCAATAATCGTCGAGTTTCACAAAAAAATCATCCATACCCACCTTAATCAATAAAAACTTCCCACCCTGTACATAGATTGTTAATAGTTTCGTAATATTTTCCTTCTAAGATGAAATCAACAGCAAAGTTCAACCGAGCAAAAAAATCGAGGAGGAAATCACATGTTCGAAAATAACAATCAAAACGAAGAATTGACACATATAGAATCAAACAAGCCGGAAGCCGTGAACAAAGAGGAAATGCAAAGACGTGATAAGCCCAAAAAGCCATTCAAAGGGAAGGGATTTCTATCCACAGTCAGTGCCGGAATCATCGGGTCGGTCCTGACACTGACGGTATTGCCTCAAACGGATTACTATCAGAATCTCGCTCAGCCGGGCATTGAACAATCTGCAGGAGAAAGCGGTCAGGCGGAAACTGCTTCTGATTCGGAGATCACTCCTACAACCGTGTCAACCGGGACTGGGAGCGATGTGGCAAATGTCGTGGAGGATGCCTCTGAATCGATTGTCGGAATCGTGAATTACCAGCAGCAAAATAACCGTTCCACTGGCATTTCACAAGATGCTCAAGCAGGTACTGGTTCAGGCGTTCTTTTCAAAAAAGAAGGAGACAGTGCTTACATCATCACCAACAACCATGTCATCGAAGGCGCTTCTACAATCGAGGTTTCCCTTTATGATGGTGGAAAAACGGAAGCCGAGTTGATCGGTGCAGATCCATTGACGGACCTTGCCGTGTTGAAGATCGATGGTAAATATGCGGACAACCTGTTGGAAGTCGGCGATTCCAGTGCATTGCGCGCCGGTGAACAGGTGATCGCCATCGGTAATCCGCTTGGCCTTGATTTATCAAGAACCGTTACTCAAGGAATCGTCAGTGCGGTCGATCGTACCATTTCAGTGGACACATCTGCAGGTGAGTCACAATTGAATGTCATCCAGACAGACGCAGCGATCAATCCGGGTAACAGCGGCGGTGCGCTCTTGAACTCAAAGGGTGAATTGATCGGGATCAACAGCTTGAAGATCGCCAACTCAGGAGTAGAAGGGCTTGGTTTTGCGATTCCAAGTAAGGACTTCATGCCGATCGTGAATGAAATCATTGAAACGGGAAAAGTGGAGCGTCCATATATCGGAATCGGAATGACGAACCTAGCCGATGTGCCGCGCAACTACCTGGGGGATCTGCCTGAGGAAGTGGAAACAGGTGTGATTGTCGCAAGCATCGACGGCACATCAGCGGCAGCTGAAGCCGGGATAGAAGAGGGCGATGTGATTACAGAACTCAATGGTCAGCCCGTGAAGAGTCCGGCCGATTTGAGAAGGCTGTTGTACGCTGACTTAAAGGTGGGCGATCAAATCGAGCTGACCGTTTTCCGGGGAGATGAAGAGAAAACGATTAGCTTGACTCTGACAAGTAATGCGATGGTGAATTAGCAGGTTTATTGATGAGTGGTGCCAGGCACAGAACGGGTGATTTGTACCTGGTACAAATGGAGTCTGATGTACCTGGTACAAAATGGATGGATTTTACCAGGCACCAATAGGTCAAATTGTACCAGGTACAGAACGCATTATTTGTGCCTGGCACAAAGCGGATGGATTGTACCAGGTACAAAAAGGTCAAATTGTACCAGGCACAAAATGCATGATTTGTACCAGGTACAAAAAACTGGGTGTTACCAGGTACAACCAAAATCCAGCAAAAAGGAGAGAAAACATTGACTAAAAAGAAATCGATCACATTATGGAGTGTATTAGGAGGTATTGTCGTCATCGGGGCGCTGCTTGCTGCGTTTGGTTTTTCTAAAGAGGAAGTGGTGGCGAAGGTGGGAAGCCAGTCGATCAGTAAAGAGGATTTGTATTCGACGCTGGTGGATCAGTATGGGGAGGCTGCACTCGATACGCTGATTGCGGAAAAGATTGTGGAACTTGAGGGTGATGAAAAAAATATCAAGATCAAGGATAGCGAAATAGAGGATGAACTGCAGTCTATTAAAGATTCCTATGGGGGAGACGAGGCGTTCGATGAAGCGCTGGCTTCCAGCGGGGCGGATGCTGCGAGCCTGAAAGAGAATATCGAGACGTATTTATTGACTGAAAAGCTGCTCAAGGATAGGGTGTCGATTACGGATGATCAGATAAAGGAATATTTTGAAGCGAATAAAGATTCGTTTGCTCAAGAAGAGCAGGTTGAAGCAAGCCATATTCTTGTAGAAGACGAAAAGACGGCAAAGGAAGTGAAGGACAAGCTGGATGCCGGCGGGGATTTTGCAGAGCTTGCGAAGGTATATTCCACTGATACGTCCAATGCTGAATCTGGAGGGGAGCTCGGATTTTTTGCCAAAGGAGAAATGGTTGAGGAATTTGAGGAGAAAGCCTTTGAGATGAAGCCAGATGAAATCAGTGAACCAGTCAAAACAGAATTCGGCTACCATATCATCAAGGTGACGGACAAAAAAGAAGCGAAGGAAGCAGTTCTAGAAGAGCATAAAGAGGAAATAAACGAGATTCTGTTCGATCAGTCACTTCAAACGGAGTACGGAACGTGGCTTGAGGAAAAGAAAGAGAAGTACAACATTGATAATCGCTTGAAAAGTTAATGAACCAGTCATTATTTGTTCATAAATCGGCAATAACTTCCGGGAATAATGAGTTTGCACGGAAACGGATCCCGACTTCAAGGTCAGTTACATAAAAAGGATTCAGCTTCCGGAGCAACAAAAAAGGAGGCAATACAATGACAAAGAAAAGAACACTGGCGTATGTACTGACAGGGGCATTATCTGTCGGAATCTTCGGGGCGATTCCAGCCTTCGCCGCAGAGAAGGACATTGCGAAGACAAATGATTCAGCGGTAGTCGAGAATGAAACGGATCCGGCATTTGGGGGCCATCGCGGCGGCGGACATGGGAAGTTCCACCTGAATGAGGAGCAGCTGCAGGAAAAGGCAGAAGAGCTTGGAATCGACAGCACCGATAAGGATTCACGTGAACTCGCCAAGGAAATCATGGATGCCGAACTTCAAAAAAGAGCAAAGGAACTAGGGATTGAAACGGAAGGAAAAGATCACCGAGCTGTAATGGAAGAAATCCGAGGAGTTGAGCTTACCGAAAAAGCGAAGACATTGGGGATTTCGACAGAAGGAAAAGATCATCAAGAATTGAAAAAAGAAATATTCGAAGCATCCATTTTAAAAGCAGCCAAGGAGCTTGGTATTGAAACGGAAGGCAAAACGACAAAAGAACTGATGGATGAGATCATGACCGATCATGCCGATGAAGCGAAAGAACTTGATTTCTTCCCTTTCAACAAGGAAAAGGACCACTTTTTCCGGATGGGCGGTAAGGGGCATCACGGTCCGGGGCATGGAAAAAGGTCTCATGAATCAGCACCTGATACAAAGCAGAATGGGGAATCATCAGCCGAATCCAAAAGTGAAACATTATAGGACCACCCCCACAGGAAATCCCCGCCACGCTGCGGGGATTTTTGGGTAGAGGGAAATAATAGAATGGATTGGAAAAAAAGACTATAATTTAGATAGAGAGAATTAGGGAAAGGAGCGGATGTTGATGAACGTGCTGGTAGTGGAGGACAATGAAAGTGTCACGTCGATGCTTGAGATGTTTTTTACAAAAGAAGGCATTAAAGGGGAGTTTGTCCACGACGGGGCTGAAGGGTACCGGCGTTATAAAGAAGGGGATTGGGATCTCATCATCCTGGACTGGATGCTGCCTGGGATGGACGGGGTGACCATATGCAGGAAGATCAGGGAGGAAGAGTCGCAGATCCCCGTCATCATGCTGACGGCGAAGGACAGTGAATCCGATCAGGTGCTCGGGCTCGAGCTCGGTGCCGACGATTATGTGACCAAGCCCTTCTCGCCGCTTGCCCTGATGGCAAGGATACGCGCTGTTACACGCCGGTATCAGGGGGAGAAAAACAGTGGATCCGGAAATCAGGATGTCATGACGGCGGATTTCCAGATCAGTAAGGAAACCCGTGAAGTCCTTCTGAAAGGCGTTCCGCTTACCAATCTCACGCCAAAGGAATTTGAATTGCTCTATTATCTTTCACGGCATCCGCGCCAGGTGTTCTCGAGGGAACAGCTTCTTGAACGCGTATGGGGATATGATTTTTACGGAGATGAACGGACGGTCGATGTACATATCAAGCGGCTTCGCAACAAAATCGGCAGCAAGGAAAAGCCGTACCTGCATACGGTCTGGGGAGTAGGGTATAAATTCGATGAAACGGCGGCCGGGGATGAAATTTAGATATCTTTATCAGCTGCTTCTCAGCCATACAAGCGTCCTCATCATCGCCTTCCTGATCCTCGGCACCCTGTTTTCCCATTACGTCGAGAATCTTGTTTATGAAAATAAGGTCACGGAACTGAGGTCGTACGGGGAGAAAATTTTATCAGACCTTGAACGGCCCAGTCCCAGGAGGCCTCTTTATCTCGAGGAATACAGCAACCTGCTGCAGGCACGGAACATCGACTTGATCACATTCAACCGGCAAGGGGAAGTTTCCTATTCAAGGGGCGGGGTGTACCCGCGGATTGAGCTCTCCCAAGAAGAGTGGCAGAAAATTGAACGTGGTCAAACCGTCCCGCTGAAAAAAGACTTCGGCCGTTTTGACCAGGCGGTATCGCTCGTCATCATGCCGCGGGTCGTCAATGAACAACTGGCCGGCGGGCTGATCTTGATTTCCCCGATCAGCGGCACGCGGGAAATGCTGACTGAAATCAATCAATATCTTCTCTATATTGTGCTGCTCGCCCTGGCGATTTCAGTGTTGATCTCCTTGCTTTTGTCAAAGCTTCATGTAAAAAGAATTCAAAAGATCCGGGAGGCGACTTCGCTCGTGTCATCCGGTCATTACGATGTGCACGTCCCGAGCTCCAACTTCGATGAAATAGGCGATCTTGCCGAGGATTTTAATGAAATGGTCGCGAAACTCCGGACATCCAAAGAGGAAATCGACACCCTCGAAAACCGGAGAAGGCAGTTCATGGCGGATGTGTCACACGAGATGAGAACACCGCTTACCACGATTCGCGGTGTCATTGAGGGCATCAGAAACGACATGATCCCCGAAGAACAGAAAGAGAAAAGCTTCGGTCTCGTCAGCCAGGAAACAAGGCGGCTCATCAGACTTGTCAATGAAAACCTGGATTATGAAAAAATACGCTCCAACCAGATCGCCATCACGAAAGTCACCGTCCCGTTACTGGATGTGTTCGAAGTCATCAAGGAGCAGCTCGATTTTCAGGCTGAAAAAAAGGGGAACGAAATCAAAATCCTTGCAGATCCTGATGCATTGGTGCACGCCGACTATGACCGGCTCATCCAAATCCTGATCAACATCACGAAAAACAGCATCCAATTCACCTCCGGGGGAACGATCACGCTGAGCGGTGCCTCTTCCGGAGCCGAAACCGTCATCGAAATCGAAGACACTGGAATTGGCATGGACACCGAAGAAATCCAATCGATTTGGCGCAGATTTTATAAAGCGGACCTGTCCCGTACCAATAACCCGTACGGTGAATTCGGGCTCGGCCTGTCGATTGTGAAGCAGTTGGTGCTGATGCATGAGGGGACGATTGATGTGTTTAGTGAGAAGGGCAGAGGTACTAAGTTTGTGATTCGGCTGCCGTTGTAATATTCAAGTTTTAAGGCCCGTCCCAGGGGGCGTTAATGCGTTAACGTATGTTGGGACGGGCCTTTAATTTTGGTTGCTCGAACCTGTTAAATTTCACCGTGCCGGGAGCCAGGACCTAATTTTGTGCGCAGGTAAAAATTATTCGACAAGTGGCACGTATTTAGGAATTTTGGCTTGAATATTGGAAAAGTGGCTTGAATACTCGAGATTTGGCTTGTGAATTTAAAATCTGGCACGTATTTTTCAAAAGTGGCATGTATTTTTTGTGGAGTTGCATAAAAGTTAGAAAAATATCAATTATGAAATTTTTTCCTTCTGAATATGGTATGATAGGAATATACGTTCGTATAAATGATTGGAATTATAATTTAGATGAATGTTAAAAGCTGAAAATGAGAGGGTTTTTTTTATGGAGTTTAAAATAAATAACGACTATTTCAATAAAGCTATTTCAGAAGTTAGTAAGGCTGTATCTTCTAGAACGACACTGCCGATATTGACAGGGATTAAAATAACAGCAGATACTGAGGGCTTAACACTTATAGGAAGCAATTCAGATATTGTTATTGAAAGAAATCTTCCCAGTTCAAGTGATGGGGAAAATATGTTAGAGGTCTTTAAAAAAGGCAGTGTAGTCATTTCTGCAAAGTATCTAAGCGAAATAACTAAAAAGTTGCCTGGTGACATCTATTTAAAAGCTAATGAAAATCAATCGGTAGTTATACAATCAGATGAAATCGTTACTAAATTAAACGGGCTTAATGCAGAAGAATATCCTTCTTTGCCTGAAGTTCATTTAAGTAACAATTATAAAATGAATAGTGACGATCTAATAGATATGATTAAACAAACGGTTTTTGCTGCCTCAAAAAGTGAGACAAGACCTGTACTGACTGGGGTTAATTTTTCTATTGAAGAAAGTGTGCTTACTTGTGTGGCAACAAATTCAAACAGATTAGCGTTGAAAAAATATCAGGTAGAAACGAATCTAAGCGGTTCATTTATTGTGCCTGGTTCATCTTTAATTGAATTTATGAGGTTATTTGCTAGTTATACAACCGAAATTGATATCTATGCCACAGAGACGAATATCGTTTTTAAATCGAATACCATTTCTTTATATTCAAGGTTAATTGAGGGTGTTTATCCGAATGTTTCAGGTTTAATTCCGGAACAATCAAGCACCGTCATTACTTTAGATACTATACAATTGTTAAAAGGCATTGATCGAGCAAGCTTATTTGCCAGTGAATGGAGAAATAACAATATCAGTCTGCAAGTCACTGATCAATCAAGGATAAAAATTTACTCGAAAGCATCAGAAATGGGGCAAATTGAAGAAACGCAATACATAAAAAATATTTCAGGGGATGCTGAGTTGAATATTACGCTTGATGGGAATTTTATGATGGATGCACTAAAGGCTATTAAAGAAGATGAAGTGAAACTATGTTTCAATGGTTCGATGAGGCCCATTCTCGTTCTGCCAGTAAGAAATGATTTTCAATTGCAGCTTATCTCTCCAGTGAGGTCCTATTAAAATACTAAATGAACTGCATTCTAGAAAGCGCGGGGACGGATCTTGCGCTTTCCTCTGCATTCAAGGGGGCGGGAAAATGGAGCATGAACATTATTAAAGTTCTCCTCTGGCTTTTTCAATTATATCTTTGATGAACGGTTCTTTATGTTGAGTGTAGGCCGGGCGGTCGTACTTATATTCTGCAGCGAGTTTACTCTTCAGTGAAGCATATTCTTCAGCTGCTTTAGGATATTTTCTAAGATAATCTCGGAACAATAATTTTTCCATCCATTCTGTACTTTCAAACTCCCAGATGTGTAAATGACAAGTGCCCCTGCCCCATGATCCCTTTCTGAAAAATCTTCTATCAGTTAATTCCGGTTTCGGAACATACTCAAATTCGATTTGGCTTAAGGGGGCAACTAATGCTGATGTCCTGTTTAAGTCGTCGATGCCAACCATAATATCGATGATCGGCTTCGCTTTTAATCCCTTTATCGCAGTGCTTCCAATATGTTCTACTGCGGCAATACCCTGACCAACAGCCTCAATGATCTGCTTTTTTTCATAATCAAATTGGTTTTCCCATTCGGGGTTATATTCTTTTAAATGTACGATCGGTTTTGTCATGAGCTCTCCTATCAATAAATTCTTTTTTTCCTTGAGGAATGACTAAAGAACAATTCGGCTTACAATTTATTTTAGCATAAATTACCTATTATAAAGCCTGATCCCTGGCAGCTGAAGCTTGGGGACGGTTCTCTTGCTCCGGAAGGAAACGCAGAAATCGCCCCCGTCCTTTATTGAAAATTCCGCTTGAGTAAGCAGATGGAATTTGAAATAATTGGTATCAAGTTAAAAGGGGGCTTATTTTAACTTGTACCTCTTCTTAAATCAAGGGGCACATAATTTAGATTGAATGGAGTGTATGATATTGATTCTCGGCAGCAAAATTAATTCTTCTTTCTTCCCCATACTAGATCATGTTAACAATACATTTAATCATGTAATCTGTTCAGGAGCATCCATTCTTATCATTCATAAAGATTCGGTCGTGTTAGAACGGTACATAGGGAAGCAATCAGGTGAAATAGATGCTAGACCAGTTCAGCCTGATACACAGTTTCATGTAGCTTCAGTGAGGAAAAGTTATATTGGATTTGCAGTTTCTTACGCATTGTATTACGGATACATAAACAGTATTGATGATCCTGTAAGATCATATTTGCCAGAACTTGAAGAGAGTGCCTGGAAAGGTACTACTATCAGGCATTTACTTACACATACTCATGGGTTGAAAAAAGAGGGGAATCTAACCGTTCGTGAGTATATTCCCGGCTCAAACTGGTCTTATAAACAAATTGGGATCGAGGCTCTTACTGAGATTGTTAAAAGAACAACAAATAAATCAGTTGCAGATATTCTTCATGAAAAAGTCTTCAGGCCCCTAGGTTTTATACAATCCAATTGGTATTCAAAGAAACACAAGCAGCTTGTGGATGTGATTTTACGGTACGAAGGGGATGAAGACTGGAGTACTAGTGAAAGCACTGAAGGCGATAAAATGAATATGTATGTATCGACGAGGGAGCTGGCTTATTGGGGGTATCTCCATTTGAAAAAAGGAAAAATAAATGGGAAGCAAATTGTTCCCAGAGAAATCATAGATATGGCCACTTCTCTTCAAAGTCCATCCACCCTTCATAAGGATTTGCCTCAAAATGGTTTCTTATGGTTCGTAAAAGATTTACCTGCCAAAAAGACAGAGATAGGTCATTTCGTCCCTGAAGGTTCCTATCAAATACTCGGCTTCACAAATGTAACCTTGTTAGTCATTCCCTATGAGGATCTAGTTGCAGTTCGTATGTTTAATAGTTTTGGTTCCCCGGAAGGATATGATTACTTATCGGATGTAAGATCGTTTGGCGATACGATAATGAACTGTGTAACTAACTAAATTCAACAGGCGGTTATGTTGGGGGGCTCTAATCTGAGCCTTTATAAAGCCATCTATTGGCCCGGAACATAGCGTGATAAATGATGTGTTAGGCGGTATTCATAGTGATGAAACATAATTTTCCGGTGGTCGACTTGAAGATGATTGTTGACATTTAGTTCCAATAGTATATAATTTAAGTAATTAAGTAATCACTTAAATGAAAGGAGTACCTTTTTTGTCAATTAACGAGCTGTTTAAAGCTTTATCTGATGAGAATAGAAGAAAGATTTTGGACCTGCTCCGGAATGGAGATTTGACAGCAGGGGAAATTGCCAATCATTTTGAAATCAGTAAACCTGGGATATCGCAACACTTATCTGTATTGAAAAATGCTGAATTGGTTTATGCCTTTAAAAAGGGGCAGTATGTTTATTATTCTTTGAATTCTACGGTTTTTCAGGATGTTATGAAGTGGGTCATTCAATTTAATTCTAAGGGGGAGAACGAATGAACAGTAAATTCATGATTAGTTTCTTAACTATTTTTACTCTCGGCGTAAGTATCTATCTATATGCTACGAACATTGAAATGATGGAACCAAAGTATGGACCAAGTGAAGTTATCTTGCTCACTATTCCTTTAACAATGGTTTTATTAAACATTCAGCTCTTCATTCTGCCGAGGCTCATTAAACGGATGGATTCCTCCTCCAGGTTTATGAAAGGGATTGATCACATTTTTCTGTCCCTTATTGTAATCCTTTTTGTCCTGCATAGTGGGTTGCTTCTTGTCACTATGGGTACGGAGTTTGACCTATTAAGATTAGTTCCGATTCTTGTAGGGACAGTCCTTATTACGACTGCAAATACACTTCCAAGGTTCCAACTGGATACGAAAGAAAGCTCTTCACCCCCGATGAACTCAACTAATCAAGTATGGAATACTATACTGCGCCCATTTGCTTATCCGCTTTTTGCAGGAGGATTCCTTATGATGTTGTCTGGGCTTCTTGAAGGAACTCTTATGTTGATCAGTTTCTTTACCATACTCTTCAGTACCCTGCTTGCAGCCGTTTTTCGTGCATATAAAGCATATCAGCTTCATCTAAATGAACGGTGAATTCAGTGGCAGGGGATTAAAGGAGTATAATCTGGTTTATGTAGAGACGAGGTAGCTTCGGCACCTCTTTTTTTATTGGATTCCTGCTGCTTGCACATAAGTGATGATGAGGGGGTACGTCGGGCAGCGCGTCGGTGCTTTGCCTGTGCGCTACCCGAATGATATAAAAGACGTACGAAATGAAGAGATGGATGATTAATAGGCAAAACTCGAAGATTATTCAAGGAAACTCGACGAATAATGTCCAAAAGTCGACGATTATGACTGATTTCTCGAAGATTTTTGGTCAAAACTAAAAGATTATCTACTAACAAACCAATTTTTCCTGGTGCTGGACACTAATAATAGAAAACAATCCCGGCGAAAGGCGGACATTCCGAAAAAAAAGGAGGCTGTTCTGTCCCTGCTATCATAAAAAATAGTCCATTCTACTAATCAACCCCCCGTGCTTCCTCCAGTCCATATTTTGGATGTGAAAAGGATTTTTAAAAAGAATGTCGAAGAATTAGTAAAGATGACTGAAAAATCCTGTTTTTGTCATGAAGGAGATTTTGTATGATAGAGTCCGTCCACCATTTAGTTCTGCATGTGGTATTTATATTGTTTACGATTCTTCTGTTTCAGATGTTTACCAGAGAAGCGGAAAACGGGACGATAGAGTTTAACTTGAAGTTTCTCTTCACGAATATTGTGATCGTCGTGTTTACCATGACATTTCCCGTGGTGTATTCAAGCGGATATGTGTACGATTTTAAAGTGATTCCCATCATCATTGCCTTTATCTATGGCGGCAGGAGGGTGGGGTTCGCCACGTTTTTCGTGTTGCTTTTGACCGGCTGGTTTACCAATCATGTATTCATCAGCCTGGCCGTAAATTATACAATCTATTGTCTGCTGCTGATTCCTCTATCTAAATGGTTCAGAAGGTCTAAGTGGAAGAACAAAATTCTCATAGTTTCCATTTTTTATTTTTTCGTCCCGGCTACAAGAGCCATTTTTTTACTAATGAAAAATGAAACAAATCAGCTTCCTTTAATGGTCAGTTCCACTATGGCCATATGGATTACACTCGTACTCATCATCTATTTGATTGAAATCAGAATGGAACAAGCAAGAATTAAAAAAGAGCTGATAAAAGCTGAGAAATTCAATGTCGTCAGTCAGCTGGCGGCATCGGTCGCACATGAAATCCGAAATCCGATGACAACGGTAAGGGGTTTCATGCAGCTTCTGCAGGGAGATCGTTTATCACAGGAACAAAATACGTTCATCAATATATCCATAAAGGAATTAGACCGCGCACAAGAGGTCATCAATCAATATCTTTCCCTCGCCAAACCGCAAACGGAAGAATTAGAAGAGTTCAGTCTGACCTCAGCCTTTAATGAATCCGTTGAAGTGATGTCAACCTATGCCGCTATGAACAGCATTGAAATCAAGAAAGACATTGAAGACGGCTTGGTGTTAAAGGGATTGAAACTGGAGCTTCAGCAAGTCTTCATCAATATTCTTAAAAACGCGATTGAAGCGATTAAAGAGAATGGAGAAATAACCGCTGCAGCCACTGAAAATAAAGATGGCAAAATCATGGTTACCATTAAAGATAATGGTGCCGGCATGCCGCAAGAGCAGCTCAAATCACTAGGCAGCCCCTATTATTCCACAAAAGAAAAAGGGACGGGGCTTGGATTGACGGTTTGCTATCAGATTGTGAAGCGGATGAAGGGTGAAATCGTGGTGGAAAGTCAATTGGGTAACGGAACGATGTTTACTATTCTTTTGCCCAAGCATACATAACTTATTTTTCCTACATAAAAAAGCCGCCTGAATTTGGCGGCCAATTGAATGATCATGATTAAGGGTTACTTTTTCTCCATTACGGCAAAATAGTTTTCTTCATTATCTGCAAAGTTAAATACACTGCCATGCGGCATATTTACGATTTCTCCAACTGTCATTTCTTTATTTGATAACTCACTGTGTAATTGATCAAGGTTATCCGTGAATAACATTAAAGAAGGAGTATCAAGGTTTAAACCAGGAGACATTTTAGAAACGAAATCTTTATCATGAAGAATGATGCTTGTTTCTGCACCTTTTTTGGGTGCTATCTCAATCCACCTCATTCCCTGATTGTTGTTCTCTTCATCTAAGACCACAAAGCCTAATTTTTCAGTCCAGAATTTCACTGCGTCATCTTGATTATTGACATACAACATGATTTGACCGACCTTACTAAACATAGAATTCCGCTCCTTTTTTAAAAAAATGATAGTACTGCTTAAAATTAATATTCTTTATTGTGAAGGTAAAACCCTTCTTCCCTAATCCTGCCGGTACTCAGGTGTACAGAGGAACGGTTTATGCCTTTTATAACCGGGGCAAGGTCCGTCCCCACAACTCTCTGGAGGTGACGACATATTAAATATTAAAACCAACCATACATTTAGAACGATCGAACCGATCCCCAAGGGCTGGTCGAGCGATAAAAAATACTATATTGAAACCGATACTGGTGAAAAGCTGCTGCTCCGTACGGCTGATCGTTCAGAGTACGACATGAAGAAGAGCGAGTTTGAAATGTTGAAGAAGTTAGCCGAGAGGGGACTGTCCATCTCGCAGCCTGTTGAGTTCGGCTTGTTTGATAACGGCAATGGTGTGTACTCTCTTTTTACATGGTGTGAGGGTGAAGACGCCGCCATTGTATTGCCTGAATTGACCGATACGGAGCAATATGAACTGGGGTTGAAATCGGGTAGGATACTTCGGGAAATCCACTCGATTCCTGCGCCGGTTGATCAAGAGGATTGGGAAACGAAATTCAATCGTAAAGTGGACGGCAAGATCAAACAATATAATGACTGTCCCATCAAAATAGAAGACGGCGATCGAGTCATTTCCTATATAGAGGCGAACAGGCATCTCCTGAGGAGACGGCCGCAATCCTTTCATCACGGCGATTATCACGTGGGAAATATGGTCATTTCTGCAAAGAAGGAACTCTCCGTCATCGATTTCAACCGACATGACTTCGGTGATCCGTGGGAAGAGTTCAATCGCATTGTGTGGAGTGCTTCTGCCAGTCCGCATTTTGCGACGGGGCAGCTCAACGGCTATTTTAACGGCAGGCCGCCGGAAGAGTTCTTCAAACTTTTGGCGTTTTACATAAGCAGCAATATGCTGTCGTCCATTCCCTGGGCGATTTCTTTCGGTGAAGAAGAGATCAACGTCATGAAGGAGCAGGCCAAGGAAGTGCTGCGCTGGTTTGACGGCATGAATAATCCAGTACCGACGTGGTATCTGGAGGATTTTTATGTTCAGTATATCAATCAGATTCCATACAAACTAAAGTGTCCCTATGACTTCTCGTTCATCGAGCGATATGGTGAGGTCTTCAAGGTGTATGACGATCAGGACTCAGGAAATATCTGCTTCGGGGTAAAGAATGGCGGTGAAAGACATTTCATAAAATATGCCGGTGCACCGACAGAGCGTTATGCCGGAAATCCCGAAGATGCGGTTGCGGGGCTTAAGGCCGCCGCTCAGGTTTATAAGGATTTAGAGAACCCTCATTTGATCCGGTTGATTCGGACGGAGGAAGTCGGGGGAGGATTTGCCGCCATTTTTGAATGGACAGACGGCGAATGTATGGGCAGGATGTATCCGCTCTCCAGGGAGAAGTTCATGCAGATGCCGGATAACACAAGACTGGACGTGTTCAGTGACATACTAGACTTTCACATCCACGTGATCAGGCAGGGGTATGTGGCCATCGATTTTTATGATGGCAGTATCCTGTATGATTTTCTTGCAAAAAAGACCCTCATCTGTGATATTGATCTCTATTCCAAAATACCCTATATCAATACGATGGGAAGAATGTGGGGTTCATCCCGATTCATGTCGCCGGAGGAATTCACACATGGTGCATCGATCGATGAAATCACGAATGTGTATGGAATGGGAGCCACCGCCTTCGCTTTGTTTGGCGGGGAAAAGGACCGTTCACTTGAAAAGTGGCGGTTGAGTGAAGCGTCATACAGAGTGGCACTTAAAGCGGTCAGTGATGAGCGAAAGAAACGTCAGCGATCGCTGGCGGAGTTTAAGAAAGAATGGGACCTGTCTTTAGGAACATGAAGGGGGACGTAAATGATGGGGTGGGCCATTATTTTAGCCATTGCATATTTACCGATTATTTATAGGATTCATAAGCGGTTAGCTGAATTGGAAGAAGAAGTTTCCAGGCTTAAAGGTGAGAAAACGGGGGCTCGGTAAAGAGTGAATTTCTGTTGAAGGCCCGTCCCAGCGCGCGTTAATGCGTTAACGCAAGTTGGGACGGGCCTTCGCTTATAGATCCGGCCGTACCCACAGTTTTGAGAAGTCGACATACCCGAAGTGTTTGATTTTGATATTCATGATGTCGGTTGAGAACGGGATGTATCGTTTCTCGTAGTAAAGGGGGATCATGATCGATTCTTCGATGAGCATTTTTTCAGTTTTTAAATTCAAGGCAGTCCAGTCCTCGAATGGCGTGTGCAGATATTCCTCCAGTTGATCCTTCCATTTTTCGCTTTTCGCAAATAGTTGATAGAGAGGGGAAAAGCCGTTTTTCAAAAAGTGATAAAACGAGAAGTTCTGGTTGGATTCGAAGATTTCCCCGTGAACGAAGAGATCGACGTTCAGTGTTTTTGGGTGCTTCGTCAATGTATCTGCAAAGGAAAACCACTGGCGGTCGACAGGGATGTCCTCTTTTTCAAAGATGTCAACGAGCCAATCTGTCGTCCTGGCTGTGTGATTGGCACAGCGAATCACAATCGGCTCTGTGAACGAAGGGCGTTCCGGCTCTGTGATGGTCATATGATGATCCTGCCCGATCAGGATGCTCTTCTCATTTGGTGTCATCCGAGGGTCACACTCCTTAAGAGAGTGACGGTTCTTCGCAATGACCCAGTGCAGATAATCGCGGACTTCCTTCCTCTGAATCGCAGAGTCCCTGCCCGGTGTGGCATTCATGATCACGATGCCAAATCCCGAGTCGCTCTCCACTTCTACCGAAGAAGAATGACTTCTCTCGATGTGAGATTGATAGACGCCCTTAAAGTCCTGCGGGACCTGGACAAATTCGACGGCATCGAGGAGCGGCCTTTCATGAAAGTGCTCCTTGAATGCAGCGAGTGTCGTCTTTGAATCGCTGTTTTCCTCAAGAGAAAAGCAGCCCGTCCCAAGGACACGGTCTTTATTTTCCTTATAAATGCTTGCACACATCATGCTGAGCATCGGAAGCATATAGCTGCAGCCTCCGGGGTGGCCGATGTCGATGATGAGGGGTGCCTTCACCTCGATGGTTTCAACGGGCGCCCAGAGATCCCGGTAATGCGGAAAGTTCCGAAGTCTTTCAAGACAGTCCGCGACATCCTTGGCAGTCAAAATGGAGCCGTCATGAAACTTGATATCCTTTTTTAAATAGATCCGCAGTTTAGTAGGGGAAATATCCCAGCTGTGGGCGAGTTCGGGGATGATGTCCCCCTCTTCGGTTATGGAGACCAGCCGGTTGAATACGTTTGCCACCAAGTGGGCGCTGAGAACGTCCGCTGCCTCTAAAGGATGAATGGAGAAAAAGGGATATCGCTTCGGGACAATCAGTTTATCTTCTGACTCCTGCACAAACCCGAGCTTCGTTTGAAATTTGTTCATCAGCCTCATCTTGCTGTCCGTCGACCAGTTGTACATCAAATACTTGCTGATCCGTTCAACAGGTGCCTCATCGATGAGCTTCACGACTTCTTCTTCAAACTCTTCCTCGACATCTTTTTTCCATTTCAGCGTCGATACATTCCCGCGTCCGCGGCCAGGCGTAAAGGCAATCCACCCTTCCTCATTCCATTTTTTCAAGTAGCGGGTCGTCTGCTTATGGCTTAACTGCAGCGTCTCGGAGATTTCCTCCATGCGGATGCTGCCAGAGGGATAGTACCTCCAAAGGGTGAGTAATTTATTCTCCATCGAGCTTCTCCTCCTAAAAGGGGACATTGTTTTGAAAAGTGTCTATTTTTAAAATAATACGTCTAGTTTACTATACAGTAAATAGGGGAGGGGAACAACATGAAGTGGAAGGAATTACCTCGTAATATAAAAGTGCGGATGATCACGTCATTTTTTAACCGCGCCGTTTCATCAGCCGTCATGCCGTTCATGGCACTGTTCTTTGCACAGGAAATGAATAAGATCTGGGCAGGGGCGTTCCTGATCATCACCGTGGTGATCGGATTTTTCATCAACCTGGTAGGCGGATACATATCAGACCGCTTCCCGAGGAAGAAGGTGCTGTTGACTACGTCCTGGTTGAATGCCTTATTTTTTCTCATCATGACCATCAGCTTACTTCCGGCGGATAATCTGATACTGCTGTTCGCAGGTGCTTATATCGGATTCATCATCACGAGCAGCCTTGGCCGTCCGGCGATGCATGCGATCATCATTGACTCGACGACCCCGGAGAATCGGAAAGCCGTCTACGCACTGGATTACTGGCTCGTCAATCTTTCAATGGCGATCGGCGCAGCCCTCGGGGGACTTCTGTATCTGAACCATAAGACAGAACTGTTCATGATGCTGACCTTCACTTCAACGGTCATCCCGATTGCTTATGGGATCTGGCTGCAGGACAAGTTCAAGGACCAGCTTCAGAAAAAACACGACAATGTATTCATCGACCTCGTCAACAATTACCGGATTGCCTTCCGGGATTCAGCTTTTGTAAAAGTAGTCGCGGGGTCCACCTTCATCTTTGCAGCGGAATTCTCACTGAACAGCTATATCGGGATCCGCCTTGCCGAAACATTCAAAGCGGTGAACATCGGAAATTTCGAAATCGCCGGGGTAAGGATGCTTAGTATCCTGAATATCGAGAACATGCTTCTCGTCGTATGCTTCACGTTCATCATCAACCGCTTCACGGATCGTCTGAATAAAAAGAATGCCCTCTTGATCGGGCTCATCCTGTACGGTATCGGCTATGTGACTGTCACATCCGCCAACACATGGTATGTCCTGATCGCATTCAACCTGATTGCGACAATGGGAGAACTGATCTACTCCCCGATTCGCAACGCCGAGCAGGCCAATATGATTCCGAGCGACAAACGTGGCTCTTACTCAGCCTTTTCCAACCTGTCCTTCAGCGGGGCGGACCTCGTCGCACGTTCCACCATCATCATCGGTGCCTTCCTGATGCCGACGATGATGAGTGTCTACATCGGATTCATCGTCATGCTCGGTACGGTTCTTGTGTATACTGGGTTGTTTGCACGGAACTGGACTACAGGTAAGGTAATAGAGGGCAGCGTGACTGCTAGTGGGGGGAAGTAGGCTGAAAGGGGATTTCTGATTCGTCAGGAATCCTCTTTTTAGTGAGGGAAAGAAGTACGGGCACGGATCTTCTGCATTGGCCTCCCTATGCGTCCCGCATGTAAATACTCTGAAACTTCATGTCTAACAAATTATTAGACTTCTTCTTACACCAAATCCTCCATATATATGTAAAGGGTTCTTAAAAAGAGGGGGAAGAGGATGAGGAGTTTTAATGAAAGCGCCGTGTTTGAACATACATTTTGGCTGCAAGTGCTGGGGGATCATGGAAGATTTATTCGGGATTCTCTGTATCCATCTCAAACCGACAGGATAAAAATAGCAAAGGAATTTGTAACGGTTTTTGATCAATACTTAGAGACCGTACGTAATGGGAAGGAGCGTGATTTCAAGCAGTTCTCCAATGAAGTGGAAGCAGTTGTGAAAAAGATGCGCCAATTTAAACTCTCAATCATGAAGGATCAGCTGCAGGGGAAAGTGGGGGTCCATTTATCCCCGACCTTCATCAATCATATGGTGAATGAGCTTGATGAGTACCTAAACGTAATCAGTTATTTAAGTAAAGGGGAGGTGCCTCCTATTTTTCATGAGCTTCATCATCATCTGATTTGGCTGCTTGATGCAGGAGGCCACGCAGGTGCCATTCATGATGAACTGGATGCCGTGGAAAAGAGGCTGCGAAAGAAAAGCCATGAATTCACGAAACACTTTGAGCAGTTTTACTTGAAAGCTGTGGAGTTGACCGGATACTTGCGGACAAACATGAGTGAGTTCCCGGCTCTTCACCGTTTCAATCGTGATGTCGAAATGGAAATGGGTTTGTTCAGAACCTTTCTGAAAGAACTCGAGGAAATGGAGATTTCTGAGGAAGTACTGGGGACCTTTTCAGGCTTAATGGCTGACCACATGGCAAGGGAAGAATGCTATTATTTGATTAAACTGACAGAATCAACCCAAGTGGAGTCTCCGGATTGTGATCCCGGTAAGCCTCGTACAATGGACCCTTTTTAATATTAAATTCTATTGTGGCGAGTGGACAGGTACCTTGACCGGTTTCCCAATGAACCCTATCCTATAACTTCACCAGGTCTCTAACATGCGCCATGGACCTGTCCCCATGGCCCGGGGGATCCTTTATTTAAAAAACTCAAAATGAAATCGAAAGTTGGAAACAAAAGATGGTATTGACTTTCGCAACTGTAAATATTAATATTACAGATAAGAGATATCACTTTCATTCTTCATCTTGAAGAAAGTGGATCCTTTTTTAAACCTTAACTGTAAAAATAATTGTTACATTTAGGTGGTTTTAACATAAAATGAACTATATATAACGGCGAAAGCCTCAAGGAGTGAATAAAATGGTTACACTATACCTTACACCAAGCTGTACTTCTTGCCGAAAGGCCAGAGCGTGGTTTGAAGAACACGGAATTGAATATACCGAACGGAACATCTTAATGGAGCCGCTGACTGTAGATGAGATCAAATCGATACTGCGCCTGACCGAGGATGGGACGGAGGAGATCATCTCGAAGAATTCCAATACGTATAAAGAGTTGAACGTGGATATCGATTCACTGCCGCTCAAGCAGCTGTATCAGCTCATCATGGAAAACCCTAAAATACTGCGCAGACCGATCATGCTGGACGAAAAAAGGATCCATGTAGGGTATAACGATGAAGAGATTCGCAGTTTCCTGCCGCGCAAGCTTCGTACGTTTTCTTATCAGGAGTTAATGATGAAAGAGGCAAATTAGGTCGGGTTGGCAAACTTGACTAGCCCATCTGTAACATTTACCATTACAGTGCAGAATAGAAAGTAGGAGGCAGTCAATGAATAGTGATTTTACTCTAGCCATTCACAGTTTAACGTATCTTGCCCTTCAGCTTGACCGGATGTCCAAAAGCGACGAAATTGCAGAGAGTGCAGGGGTGCATGCCGTCCGGATCCGGAAAGTCCTGAGCTTGTTGAAAAAGCATGGAATCATCAAATCGAAGGAAGGGACCGGCGGCGGATTCATCTTCGCAAAGGAATTAAATGAAGTGAGTCTCTGGGAAATCTACATGATTACGTCAGAGGGCACGCTGCAGCCGAAGTGCCCCGACTCGAATGAAGCGTGTGTCGTGGGGGCGAATATGCAAAAGGTCTTGTTCAGCATCTTCCTCGGTGCGGAAGAGCATCTTGGTGAATATTTAAAACAATATACCATTAAAGATATCGTTGATCTGATTTCAAAAGAGAAATAACATGGAAGGCTTCAAGCTTCCATCTGCCTTAAATGTAATAAAAAATATTTCAGTTTGAAAGTTGGTGTAAATGATGAACACAATCCTAACAACCGGCGATTGGGTAAAAGGGACATCACGTAACGGCGAATTGATCATCGGGTATATCGAAAACCTCGATCATCATAGAGCCACTGTGAAAGCCAAAGTCATCACAAGTGATAACAGGGAAATCGAAGGCAACACCATCCCTTTATTAGCAAAAGATGTGAAGAAACTGCCCGATTTCAGAATAGCAAATAAGGGACAAATTCAGTTCCTGATTGATTTGGCCCTATCTACAGGAGATGAAGAATGGTTCCTGGAGTTGACGTCTAAGTTGAATTCGATGAGGGAGCTTGTGAGGGATGCAAAATGAAATTAATATGGGTGCCTGATGCTTGATACGTTAAATCTTTAGCGTAGTGGGGGTCGGGCACCTTTTTTCGATAGGATGAGCCAGACAAGGGGGCAGGGACGTTGGCCGTTTTTTGAAATGAGCCGCGGTGCCTGCCCCGGTGGTTCATGAAGCACTCATCTTTCTGGAATTAATGATATAAAAGATGAAATAAGTGAGTAATGCCAGGATGATATAAAATAATTCTAGGTTAGTAGAATCTATGTTTCCTACTGATTCATTTACGTTAAACACACCGAATAAGTAGTTTGTTACAAGAAACAGCAATAGAGTGGTCCAGCTTTGAATGATGGATTTACTCTTAATGCTTCTCTTTCTTTCATCGTCATTTGGACCAATCGGATAACTTTTCTTTCCTGTGATCCAGCCTATGGATACGACCCATAGCAGAATGACAATCAATTGAACAAAAAATTGCATGATACACACCTCTGCTAATCTAAATTTTCTATTTCAACTATACCTCATGAACGCAATAAAAGGAATAATTTTACTTATTATTGAGCACTAAGAATCAATTGAGTAAATGAAAAAATTTATAGAGGAATTCAAAAAACAGGTGTAGAAACTATTAAAAGGGTACTCTTGGTTTTTATACGTTTTTTAGAAAGCGTTTTCTTTTTGAAAAGAAACGTTTAACTTATACTCCGTTTCGAAACCGGTTTCGGTATAAGGGGGTATTCCATGCTGGAACCAGAGATGTACACCGATGCATCACAAGAATAATTTTTTCCGCAAAATCGAAACCGGTTTCGTGAAGTGGATTCGGTGTTGCGAAGGGCCTGCCCTTCTTCACATATACAAACAAAGGAGGAAACAAAGGGATGAGAAACAAAGTGGTGATGAGTTTGCTTGTGTTGGTGCTGGCATTGTCTGTAGTGCTTCCTGTTGGAGCAAAGGGGCTTAACAGTGAGGAAGAGGCGAGGCTGAAGCGCTGGGAGGAGAGAGGGATCTTTGAAGGCTTGGAAAAGATGAAGAAGAAGCCTCATGCTGCGTTATCGAAGGTTGAGTTTGCTGCACTAATTCATTCAGTGATTGGCTACGGCAGGGATGGGATGCCGTGGAAAAATGCAGATGTTGTGAGACGTGCGAAGGAAGCCGGGTATTGGAATGTGGTATTTGGTGAAGGGGTTGAAGGGAATTCGGCCATGAAGAAAGGGGAAGCTAAGGAGGTTCTTGAGTATTTACTGCCAGGGAGTGAATTGATTTCAGGGGAAGATGGCAGTAGCCCCCTAAAGCTTGTGGATGCGGTCCGTTTGATCGATGACAAGGTGGATGAATTTTACCATCAGGCGGGTGTGTTTTCCGGTGAGACCATTGAAGGGAATGCGCTTGTGAATCATGGTGATGTGACGCTTGAGGATGTAAGGATCAAGGGGGATCTCTATGTTACGAACGGTGCAGCGCCCGGCAAGGTCACGCTGAAGAATGTATCGGTCGATGGGAAGGTCTATGTGGAGGAAGAAGTGCAGAATCTTGTACGCTCCGTGAAATCGGATCTCGGTCAGGTGGTTGTGTACAAACCAGGTAAGGAAAAGTCGGACTGGACGCTCGTGTGGTCGGATGAGTTCATCACGGATGAAATCGACCCAGAGAAATGGACCTACGACATCGGGAACTGGATTGTGGATGAAGAGGGAAATCCTGTGTCTCCGGGCTGGGGAAATAACGAGCTCGAGTATTATACGGATTCTCCGGACAACTCTTTTATCCAGGATGGAAAGCTCGTGATCAAGGCGAAGAAGGAGGAGACGCCGATTACTGATGAGTTCGGTTCGTATGATTATTCCTCTGCCAAGCTGAAGACGAAAGGCTTATTTTCTAAAAAGTACGGGAAGTTCGAGGCGAGGATGAAGCTTCCTGAAGGACAGGGATTCTGGCCTGCATTCTGGATGATGCCGGAGGATAGTGTGTATGGAAGCTGGCCGACATCCGGTGAAATTGACATCATGGAATCGGCCGGGAGAGATACAGGCACGATCGGCGGGACGATCCATTATGGCGAGGAGTATCCGAATAATACGTATACGGGGGCTGAGTATCATTTTCCAGAGGGAGAAGATACGACCGGCTACCACACATATGGGATTGAGTGGGAACCTGGTGAAATCCGCTGGTATGTAGACGGGAAGCTATATCAGACGCTAAATGACTGGTTCAGCAAGGGCACGAATCAGGCGGATCGGTACGCATTCCCGGCACCGTTCGACCAGGAATTCTATATGATCCTGAACCTTGCAGTGGGCGGCTGGTACGGCGGCAACCCGGATGAGACGACGCCATTCCCGGGTGAGATGGAAGTGGATTATGTCCGTGCTTATGAGCTGACGGGACGTGAATATATGGAGCCGGTCGAGCCTGAAGAGGTGAAGGAAGAGCTGCCTGAAGGGGCAAAGTTTCCGCTCGAGGATGGGAATTACATCTATGATGCAGCCTATTCAGAGCCGTTTACGGTGGTGGATGCTCCTGAAGAAACTTTGAATCCATTATATTGGAACTTTGTTGCACTGCCGGATTTCGGGGGCAGTGGGACGATAACGAAGGAGGACGTTGGCGGCGTTCCATTTGCCAAAACTCAAGTGACGAACCCTGGAAATGCCTTGTGGGCACTTCAATTGATACAGAACGTGTCGATTGCAGAAGGTGGTAGGTATAAAGTCAGCTTTGATGCCAAGTCGGATACCACGAGGAACATGATGACAAAGGTGTCAGGCGGAGCTGAGAGAGGATACGCCAACTATTCGGGTGAGCAGACGATCCCGCTGACGAATGAGGTTCAGTCGTATGAATACACGTTCACACATCGTCAGGATACGGATATTGCGGCAAGGCTCGAGTTCAATATGGGGGCAAACGGAAATGCGCCCGTCTGGATCGGGAATGTCCGGGTGGAAGAGGTGGAGCCTGTAGATCCTGAAGGTGCTTCGAAAACGCCGCTTCCTGACGGGAATCATATTTATAACGGCACCTTTGACCAAGGAGATATGTCGCGGATGAAGTATTGGGATGTCGCAGTGAACGAGCCTGCGGAGGCGAGTGCTGATGTGCCGGAAGCGGCGAGGGAGCTGCATGTTGCGGTCAAAGACGGCGGTGCTTCTGCTGACGACGTCCAAGTAAAGCAAACAGGATTGCAGCTTGCGGACGGTGCATCGTATGAGTTGACGTTCGATGCACGTGCATCTGCTGACCGTCCGATCGAAGTTCAATTTCTGAGTGAAGACGGGACGACAAGTTATTCTGATTCAGTGAGCGTGGATGTGAGCGGAGACATGGCTTCGAAAAAGGTGAACTTTACAATGCCTGAGGGCCAAAGCGATGAGTATGGACAGCTGGTGTTCAAGATGGGCGGTGTGAGTGGAGACGTTTATCTTGATAATGTGAGGCTGATCAAGACGTCGGTGGATGTTGAACTGGAGCCGTTGAAGAATGGAGATTTTGCTTCGGGATTTGATTTTTGGAGTCAGTATATACATTTTGATGCCCAGGCGGATCTGTCTGTGACAGATGAGAAACTGAACGTGAATATAGCGAGCGCCGGGAACGAAACATGGAGCGTGCTTGCGGAGCAGGGGAATCTTAATCTGGTGCAGGGTGTGACGTATGAATTGTCCTTTGACGCCCGCTCGACGGTGGCGAGGAACATGGAAGTGACGTTGGAAAATGCAGGGTATTATCGCTATTTGAGCCAGTCGATTTCAGTAGGTCAAGAAATGAAGACTTATACGTTTGATTTGGTCATGAGTGCGAATGATACTGCTTCATTGAAGTTCCTGATGGGGAAATTCGGCGAGGCCCATGAGATTACAATTGACAATATTGTCCTTCGGGTGAAGGATGCAGGAGTGGAGAACTAAAACGAATGATGAATGGGGACCGCAGAGGCGGTTCCTGTTTTTCTTTTTGAAGGCCCGTCCCAGGGTGCGTTAACGCGTTAACGCACCCTGGGACGGGCCTTTGTCACGATTTTATCTAATAAACTTCATTTTTATTTCACAATTTCTTTGTATTCTAATACTGTCGAAAGGAGAAATGAAGATGAAGAAATTATTGATGGCTATTATTGTATTGTTATTTATATTTGTTGTTTCTGCATGCGGTTCTGCAGGGACTGGACCGGTTGAGAGTAAGGAGAAGGAGACTGGTCAGCAGCATGAGGCGAAGAAGGATGCTGATGGAAAGCTTGCCGAACCGGGTGATGATACCGTTTGTGCGTATTGCAATATGAAGGTGCATACATCGGATTCCGACTTTGGCGTGTTTTCTGCTCAGGCCGTTAAGGAGGATGGTTCGAATGTGTTCTTTGATGATATCGGATGTATGTTGAATCAGGAGCGCGTGGATGAAACGGTGTATGCGGAGAAGTATGTAAGGGATTACGAGACGGAAGAGTGGATACCTCTTGATGATGCCCATATTGTGAAGGCTGAAATTAAGACGCCGATGAATTATGGCTATGCGTTTTTCGCAAAAAAGGAGGAAGCCGAGGCATTCATCGGGGAGCAGGATGACAAAGCAAGCTTTGCCGCATTGGACACGATCGATGAGGTCGCAAGCCACAGGCATATGAAGAAGATGGAGCGCATGAAGGATGGAGAAGGTCATCATGAGATGAAGAAAGGCGAATCGATGGAAGGTGAGTCACACCATGGTGAGGATGATGGGTCACATGGACATGATGAAAGCGATAGCAATCATTCACATTAAGCCTTTTACTCATGGGGGAAATCTGAAAAAAATGCTGTGTGCGCTCTTCGTTTTCGCTGCGGCTGGATTCTTAGCGGAAGGGAAGATCTTTGCACAGGAATCACTGCAGAAGAAAATCGATCAAGCAGAGCCGGGTTCGACGGTGATCATCAAATCTGGCATTTACAATGAGCCGATAACGATCTCCAAACCCTTGGTCATCAAGGGGGAAGGCAGGATCATTTTTTCAAGTCAAAGCGATGAGTCATTCATCACGGTGGAACATACATCTCATGTCGTGATCAATCACTTGTCGGTCGAAGCGGAACAGGACCGCAATGAAATGACCGCAATCACCGTCAAAGACAGCTCGGGCATTGAGCTTTCAAATATCGAGATCACCAGGTTCAATCAGGGTGTCGAATTGTTCAACGTGAAGGACAGCACGCTTGATATGCTGTCCATTAAAGGGGTTCGCGGCCACTTTTCAAAAAAAGGCAATGGGATCTCCCTGTTCGGGACCGAGGGCATCACCGTGAGGGACTCCGAGATCGATCAGGTTCAGGATGGCTTGTACATCGAGGAGGATGAGAAATCGAGGGTGCTCGATAATCTCGTAACAGGATCGAGGTACGGCATCCATCTCATGTATTCCAAAGGGGTGACGGCCGCGGGGAATACCCTCAAGAAGAATGTGACAGGCTTGATGCTAATGATGACGAACCAAACGGCCATCAGAGATAACCGGATCTTGCTTCATACCGACTACAACGGGTACGGGCTCGTATTGTTCGAGGGTGAAGCGATTGTTGTGAAGGGAAATGAGATCAGCGAGAATGCTGCAGGCATGTCCCTTCAAAAAATAAAGAACTCTGAGATCGTAGATAACAAAATCATGGCCAATCAGACAGGCGTGCAATTCATTCATTATGATGAGAGTAATCAGATGAGCGGGAATGAGCTCTACGGCAATATCCTGTCGGCTGCTTCCGATGTGAGAGGTGCCGGGGTTGATGGGAATGAATGGGATGATTACCGCGGATTCGATCTGGATCGTGATGGGTTCGGGGACACCCCGCATCAAGTCAAGGATCTGTTTTCGCAGCTCATGATCAATGAAAAGCCTTATCAATTTTTCTTCGAGGCGCCGAGCATTGTGGCACTTACGAGTTTGGAGAAAAAGCTGCAGGTTGAAGAGGAAACGGGAGTCAGGGATGAACGGCCGGTAGTGAACCCGGCTGAAGACAAGGAGCAAGGAAGCTTTCACTTTGTTTTCTTCCTGGCTGGGGCCGCGATTTTTACAGGAGGGGTGTTAGGATGGAGAAAAATCGCATCATCATGATGATCATACTGGGCTTCATGTCGATCGGGACGGCAGGGTGCGGTTCAGCGGATATGAGCCCCCGTGCCATACAGCCGGAAGTGGATACATGTGAAGTGTGCAATATGAGCATTGCCCACGACGAATTCGCTGCGCAGGCTGTCACTGAAAAAGGGGATCACCTCATGTTCGATGACATCGGGTGCCTCGTGCAATATGAAGGCACAAAGGAAATCGGGGCGCACTACATCAAGGAGCATGCTACCAATGAGTGGATCGATGCAGACAAGGCATTGTATGTGTATCATAAAGATTTTTGGACGCCGATGTCTTATGGGGTCCTGGCATTTACAACGAGGGAGGATGCGGAAGCCTTTATCGAGCAGGAAGGAAAGGGCGAATTGCTGAAGGCCGGTGATTTAAAGGAGCATGAATGGGGTGTTCATTCTCATGAAGAGTAATGCTGAGATGATGATGACGGAAATGAAGAAGATGGCGAGGGCACGTTCCCTCTTGGCATTCGGATTCTTATTCGTGTTGCTGCTCGTCACGATTACGAGCATCCAGATGCTTGCGATGCCTGTCACCTCTTCATTCACGAGATTTTCAGCCTCATTCCTGAACGTCATTCTGTTTCTCCTGCCCCTTTTCACACTGGCGATCGGTGCCCTGTCGATTGCATCTGATGTCGAATCAAAATGGTTTTCCTTGCTTAAAACCTATCCGATCAAGGTCAGAACTTATCTCTTCGGAAAATTCACGGCATTGATCAGTTCGTTCACGCTCATGTTGTTGATTGGATATGGATTGGTGTTGATGATTCACTCTTTTGGAGGGGGAAGCCATTTCGACCTGCTGTTAGTACTTCTATCGTTTTTCAGTGTGGCGATTTTCTCATCGCTTTCGATAGTCGCCGGCGGCCTTGCGAAGGACAGAATCCACAGCTTGTCGCTGGCGCTTGGCATGTGGGCGTTCTTCCTGCTAATCTATGATTTCATCGTGATGAGTATCGGAACCATGGTGTCTGGTAATCTATTAAAGCTGCTCGTCCTCGTGCTTACGTTCTCAAATCCGGCAGAATGGCTGAGGATCGGCTACCTCTTGTATTCAGGGAACGGAGCGGTGCTGGGTCCTGCATATTATTCCTTTACCGGTTTTTTTGTTTCCCCAGTCGGGATTGCCGTCTATCTTATTGTGACAATCCTCTGGGTGCTGCTCCCCTTAGTACTCGGAACCATTTTCTTACAACGAAAAGAAGGATGATTGAGATGATACAGGTACAATCACTATCAAAAACATACAAGTCCGGTAAGGCGGGGCTCCATCCCTTTGATCATCAAATCCCGCAAGGCACGGCTCTCGCGCTCACCGGGGGAAATGGGGCCGGCAAATCCACACTCATCAAGCTGCTTGCGACAATCATCAAGCCGAGCTCAGGGACGATCACGCCCGGCGGCCGCTCCTTCAGCTATATGCCGGATGACCTGGAATTCCCGCTTCAATTGACTGCCATTGAGGCACTCGGGATGCTAGGGGTATTAAAGAAGGTGGACGGGAAGCGCAGCCTTCAATTACTGAAGGAAGTCGGCCTGTATGATGCACGCCATCAAAAGATCGGCACCTTTTCAAAGGGAATGAAGCAGCGATTGTCCTTCGCTCAGGCGATGCTGTCGGACGATGACATCCTCATCCTTGATGAACCGACCAATGGTCTCGACCCTTATTGGATCAAGTGGCTGAAAACATACTTGAAAAAGGAACGTCAAGAAGGGAAGACCATCATCTTTTCCACCCATGATCTAAGCCTTGTCGAGGACCTTGCAGATGAGATGCTTTTCTTCTATGAAGGGAAGGTATTGATCCGAGGGAGAGTCGGAGAGTTGAGGGGGAACGGGGAGCGGTTGGAGGATGTGATTGTGAAGAGGCTGGAGGAGTTGAATGGATAGAATGACGAGTATACCGAAGGCCCGTCCCAGCGCGCGTTAACGCGTTAACGTGTTCTGGGACGGGCCTTCTGGCTTATTTAGGCAGGGTTTCTTTCAATCGGACGGCTGCGAGCAGTCCTGCACTTAGTGGTAAGATTGCGACCAATCCGATGGCCCATTCCACATTCAGGAGATCTGTCAGCAAGCCTGCGAATAAGGCTCCGAAGGCATATCCGCTGTCTCTCCAAAAACGATAGACACCCATGGAGGACGCTCTCCATTCCGGCTGGGCGACATCGCTTATGGATGCCTGCAAGGTTGGGTAGACCATTGCGGTTCCCAAGCCTAGGAGAATAGCGGCAATCAGCCATAGACTGTATTGACCGACGAAAAGGATCATCCATAGGGAAAGGGCCTGCAGCCACATCCCGCCGGCGATCAGCCACTTTCGTCCAATCTTGTCGCTCAATGCCCCTGTGAAGAGTTGGAAAAATCCCCATGAAGCGGGGTAAATCGCGACCAAGACACCGATTTCCGATACGGTCAAGCCGACGCCGGTAAAGAATAAAGGAAAGAGTCCCCACGCCATCCCATCTTTAAGGTTTGTGCTTAATCCTGCAAACGTGATGCTGGATAGGTTTTTATTTTGATACGTCGTGGTTTTAAAGACTTCTTTGGCATTCAGAGACGGTCCATTCTTTGCGGCTCCTTTTGATTGAAGCTTAATATGCCCGCTGGTATCCTTGACAAGCAAGGAGAGAATGAATCCGATCACGACGATGACGATCCCTAAGTAAAACGGCTCGGGACGGTTTGAAAAATTCGTTGCCACAAAACCGGAAACGGCAGCCATCGCAGCCACCCCGGTATAGCCGGCAAATTCATTCAGCCCTACAGCCATCCCTCGTTGGGTAGGTTTTGAAAGGTCGATTTTCATATTGACGGTCATCGACCATGCGAGCCCCTGATTGATCCCCAAGAAGATATTTGCAACGACGATCATCCACCACGACGTTGCAAAGATGACGAGCAGAGGCACGAATAAACCGAAGCCCCAGCCGATGAGAAGGACTTTCTTTCGGCCAAACCGGTCGGCAACCGCGCCAGCAAAGTAATTCACAATTGCCTTTGAAAACCCGAAACTAATGATAAAAGAGAGTGCCGCACTCGCCGATGCCAATCCAAACTCTTCTTCCCCGATGATCGGAAGAATGGTCCGTTCCAGACCAACCATCGACCCGACAAAGAAGTTCGTCACGACAAGCAGTATGAAGTTCAAAATATTCTCTTTGATTCCAATTCTTATCTTACTCAACCTTTTCACCTCAAAATGGTGAGCCAGGGGGACAGGTACTTTGGCCAGGATGAGCCCCTGGATCACTTCTTAATGAATATACTCCGCTTGTTTCCACTCATGAACTCCTTCTTCCATACGGTAAGCTTCAAATCCATGGACAGTCAGCGTTTCAACTGCTTGAGTGGCAAACGCACAGTATGGCCCGCGGCAGTATGCAATGATCTTTTTATCCTTAGGAAGAGAAGAAAGATGCTTTTCCAATTCCTGCACAGGTACGGACCTTGCTCCCTTGATATGTTCATTCATGAACTCATCTTGGGGCCTGACATCAATCAGTATCGCCTTACCATTTTTCAGTTCATGCAGCATATCTTTAAGTTCCACCAGTCTAATCTTTTCATTTCTTCCGATATAATCTTTCCTCACGCGGGTCATATCATTGAATTGCTTCTCAGCTAAACCCTTGATCGAATGCAGGAGGCCAACGACATGATCATCTGCCAAGGAGTAATAGACGTAGTTTTTTTCCTTATGAAAAGTAACCAGCTTAGCCTCCAGCAGTGATTGAAGATGCTTAGACGTATTCGCCACAGACATCTTCGCTTCATTCGATAACCTCTCCACTGTCTTGGGACCTTGAGAAAGATAATCCACCAGCTCAAAGCGTTTTGGGCTGGAGAGAGCCTTACTGATCCGGGCAAATTGGCTATAAACAACATCTTTGAATTCTCTGGGTTCCAACTTGTTCACTCCAATCTATTCAACTGATTGGTTGAATAGATTGGAGTATATGATAAAAGTTTTGATGTGTAAAGTGGTTTGCTCGTGAAAAAAATGTGGATGGTTAGGGGAATTAGGATGGGGAGGGGGATATGGGTGGTATCGCGGGGCCTGTTCCCCAACGAGGAACGTATTAACGGGGCGGGGGGGACAGGCAAAATTTTTCATCCTTTCATTTGATGTGATCAAAATGGATTTTCTCCTTTTACAAATGGCACAAACACGATATAATTCGAAACTGCGAATAAGACCCAAAAAAAGACTGATGACATTCTATGTTTGTAAAGCGTGCTTCCCTTTAGGATAAGCAAGCCTGCAGTCAACGTATAAAAGACATAAATCAGATACGTCACGCCAAACCAATTCACCCATACATCTCCCATGAATTCAATGCCGGAATTTTCGTAAGCAGGTTTTACTAAGTAGAACGTGACAAGAAAACCGGCAGCCAGGAGAGTAGTGAGTTCGGTCAATTTAAATAGAGCGTTGTTTAATTTGCTCAAAGATAACACCTCCTGTAAGTCAGGCCACAAATTCCGTTTTACCTGAATTCCTTCTCAAGCTCAATCTCATCCTTCAGCGGAATCCCATCCTTCCCAATCAAAGGGATTGACGGTTTTATCTCTCTCGCTCTTTGGACAGCATTCTTATGTATCTTTACTAAGTCAAAGCCTCTCTTTTGATAAAACTTCAATGCTGGCAAGTTATCATTTGTCGTAATCAGTTTTACACGTTCACATTTGTTTAGAATAGCTGCACGTTCAACTTCTTGGAGAAGGGCAGAACCGATGCCTTTTCCTTCTTCTAAACTATCTAATGAAATAATCTCACACTCTTTCTTTTCCATGACGTATGTGATCAATCCAATGATTTCATTTTCACCATTTAATATGGCAAAGCCATCTAACGTCGAGCAGTCGAATATCCCGGTCGAAATCACCATCTTCGGGCTTCCCCAGTGGAGGGTGAAGAACTCAGTGAGTTTATTTTCAGGTAACGTGTTTGTTGGGACTATGTTCATCTTAAAACCTCACTTTGCAAGTCTGCTAGAGTAGTTATTTTAGTGGGGCAAGCCCGGTTCCAGGTTATGATTGACCGCCATCATTAAATAATGATTGAATTTTTAAAGCAACTTCTTTCGGTCTAATCTCAATCGATTGCAATTCATTGATATTCACCCACACCGGCAGGTAGGTTCCTCTGTCTCTCTTGTCGTCTGTGAATTCTTCACCCTGCCCGGCCCCGAAAGTTCCCGAGATGATTTCAGAGCGAAAGAAGTATTGAGTACCGTAATATTCTACCTCTGAAATGCACTCGTTCACGTTTACTTCCACTCCCAGTTCCTCTAATGCTTCTCTTTTTGCACCCTCTGCCGGTGTTTCTCCGTCTTCGATTCCACCGCCGGGAAACACATAGTAAACTGCACCATCTCTTATTCTTTTCATTAAAGCGAGTTTATTATTTTCTACTATTACAACCGCGCTCCTGTTTCTCAAGACCACATACTCCTCTTTTGTGAAATATTAAGCGTCTTTATATAATTCCATATAAAGTCAGTTATTCCTTGTTGTGTTGAAAAGCGGTAGTTTAGGGTCCGTATGGGCAGGTAACCGATGGTGGTTTTGAAACCCTGATATGGGAAGGTTTTGGGGGTTTTGAAAGAAAAATAACATAGCCCCTTATTCGCAATCAAGCAGATTAATCTGGTGAGACCAAATCAGAGCTATAATGCGAAAGGGGCTATTTTTATTTCAGTTTAACTGAAAATGCGTGTCTATCAAAAAATGTCCGAGTATTAGACGGTAGGGAAATATTGGGCCAGTCCCCCCCCAGGTTCATTTAGCAGCGATGCGGGGGACAGGCCGTGTTTATGTGCGAATTATGTATTCTATATAGCTAACAAAGCGATTCCGATGAACAGGATGACCAGCAGGATCGATAATACAATCACTCTTCTATCTACCATGTTGTAACCTCCCAAGTTGAATGAAGATACCCTCATCTTATCATAGATTCTTTACTATTTTGGTAGACGTGAATAAATGGAAACTAGTGGAGCGATAGGATTTTTTTATGAGAAGCCGGAGGTGGGTTGTGGTAAAATAAGGATATTGTTTTTGTGGAATAGATAAGTAAAACAATTCAAGTTTTGCTGTTTCTGAGAGGAAGGAAAGGGCGTTTATGAAAAAAGTCAAACCTATTTACATACTATCCATTCTGCTCATCGGATTACTTGTGATTCTTTTCGGCAGGACATTCGGTGTACTGTTCATCTCAGCCAATCTCGTTTTTATTCTCCTTATTTTGTTTCTTCTAAAAAGGTACAGGGCATCGATGAAGAAAGGATTCGATTATATGGCCAGGTTTTTAATAATTGTTTACGGAGTGTTCCTGCTATCCTTCATAGCGGTCGAAGGGTTCATCCTTTATGAGCTGGAGAAGTCGAAGGATGTCAATGCAGAAGAGATTGATGTGGTGATCATCCTAGGTGCAGGCCTGAAAGGAGAAATCCCATCGAAAACCCTCCTCTCAAGACTGGAAGCTGGAAAAGCATTTCTGCTGGAAAACAAGGAGCTGCCAGTGGTGGTCTCAGGGGGACAGGGAGAAGGCGAGTCGATTTCAGAAGCTGAAGCAATGGGGCTTTACCTGAGGGAGCACGGGATTTCCGGGGGTAGGATCATCTACGAGAAAGCTTCCACCACCACTTATGAAAATCTTAGAAACTCTAAAGAAATCCTGCATGAAATGGGAATGAAGAAACCGAGTGTCCTCATCGTGACCAGCGACTATCACGTGGTGAGGGCGAAGATGATCGCCGATGAGCTGGCTCTTGATAGTCATGGACTTGCAGGGAGGTCGCCTTTACTTGTCAAAGTGAACTATTTCATAAGGGAGTATTTTGCCATCGTGAAAACGCTCGGGGAGAAGTTTTTATCGTAATTGAAGTAGAGTTGGCCGTCGTTAAGTGAAGATTGCTGAAATAGAGATGAAAGATTAATAGGCAAAACTCGATGATTATGAGTGATTTCTCGATGATTTTTGGTCAAAACTAAAAGATTATCTGCGAAAGAGCTGGGATCAACCCCAAGTTCGCTAAGCGTGCCGGTGGGGAAGCCCTATTATGTGGTTTTTAGAATCTGGAAATCAATAAACAACGACCAAGGAGGAGTCAGTATTGGAAGAATATATTAGAAATAATGAAGAAATGATTATTATTATTTATTGTTTCATTATTTTATGGCTGAATGTCGGCTATTTAAGGGAGTATAAAAAGATTAAAAGAGGGCTGAATGAAATTTCTTCTGTGGATGAACTTGAAATAAATCCATATTCCATGTCCCTGGATATCATGGTGTTGATCTTTAACTTTTTCCGCAGATGGTTGATTTATATCCTTGCTGTACTGATGACAGGCAATGTGATCGTTCTCGTCATTTCCGTCATTTTATTTATCGTCAGCTTGTATGATTGCTTATTTAATTACAGCTTGGAAAAGTTGAGGGAATCGAGACTTCTCATGTATCTGGCGGTCGCCGATACGATTTATATTTCGGCTTTTGTTTTTTATCTTTTTACAAATTAGTGCTGGTGAGGACTTGATGGGTATGCCGGTTGTAATTTCTACAGCAGCGATAGTTAAAAGTGTTAGAATTACAGGGTGGATCAAACAGGGGTAATCTGGAACAAAAACATACATCCCATGCTGAAACAAACATTACATAAGAGGTGCACACGTCCATGAGCTGGAAATTAAAGAATTTCAATGAATTATCAACAAACGAACTGTACATGATTTTACAAGAAAGAACGCAGGTTTTTGTGGTGGAGCAGGAGTGTCCTTACCTGGAAGTCGATGGGAAGGATCTTCAATCATATCATCTTTACCACGAAGAAAATGGTGAAGTGACCGCCTATGCCAGACTTTTGCCGCCAGGTGTTTCTTATAAGGAAGCGTCGATCGGCAGGGTCTTGGTCAAGCGTGAACATCGGGGCAAAGGATTGGCAGGAGAACTTTTAAAAAGAGGGTTGGATTTCATCCACAATGAAGTGGGAGAAATGACTGTTAAAATCCAGGCGCAGGAATATTTGAGGGAATTCTATGGTTCATTTGGCTTTCAGGCGATAACGGATACCTATTTGGATGATGGGATTCCTCATATTGATATGGTAATGGAAAAAAGGTGAGTCAGTTGGACTGTAGTCCACATCTGTTATTCCACTGCAGTGATGCAAAACCCTGTAGAATAAGGAGCAATGTTTTCATGAAATTTGGTCGTTATAGTTATGATGATTCAATCCGGCACCAGGCTGATCTTCGGAGGTACAGTATATGGTAACCTTTTTCATTTACTTAGCAGCCTTTGCAGCTGTCTACTTCATTTTTGAAAAAATTGCGAGAAGAACGTGGGGCATCCCGAAACAACGGGAGCCTGGAATCCATGGTGGCAACACGCTTCACACCTGGGGACTGCGCATCGGTTGGGCTGTATTCTTTGTGACTGCTGTGTTTAGCGGATCGGGACTGCTGCCCGCCATCATTCTCATCATGATTTGGTCATTCCATGCCTTTATGCAATGGAAATATCATAAGGCTCAACGAGAATACATGATTACCCTATTAGGGCTTGGGTTCTTCATTATCTTTATTGCGGTTGGATACACATTTGATTTGCTGATTTAAAAAAAGAGGGCAGGGATATTTTTTCCCTGCCCTCTTTTTTGTGCAAAAGGCGGGGTCAGCCCCCTCCACATAAAAGCTTCATCGTGCAGAGGGACACGCCCCTTTTTCCGCACCTGTCCACACCCCCTCCGTCTTATGAGAATAAGATGGTAATAATTCTATGGACGGGGGATGATCGAGTGGGTGTTCGTGAGCTGCCGACGATTATGGCCGGACCTATGTTAAGGCGGGTCGAGGATAGACAGGCTTTTATATGGATTGCTTTAAGTCAGCCTTATCACATGGAGGCTGAGATATTTAAGGTTACCAGGGATAAGCATTCTGATGGTTTCACCTATACGGAAGTTGATTGTTTTTCGGAAGCCTGGACGGTCAGGGTTGGGAAGCGATTATATGTCAGTTTGATCAAAGTTTCTCCTGAAGCTGGAATCTTCCCTGCCAATACGCTTCTCGGATATAATCTGACATTCAGCAGCAACAGGGGAGAAACGCTGAAACTTGGGGACTTCGGCTTGCTGTCCTCGGATCATCCAGCAGCGATTGTTTATGAAGGGCTTGCATATCCGACGTTTTATATCAATGAAGGAACTAAGAACAAGATTCTGTACGGTTCATGCCGGAAATTGCACGGGGAAGGGGAAGATGTGTTCCTGGAAGCGGACCGGATGATCGCTGCGAATCCTACCACCACTGATCGGCCGTCCTCGCTCTTCTTATTGGGTGATCAAATCTATGCGGATGATGTTGCGGACTCCGTCATTCTTCCAGTCATCCGGTTAGGGGAAGAATTGATGGGGCGTGAAGAGGAACTTGGTATAGTTGAACCACGGGTAAATCAGCCCCTTTTTAAAAAAGCAATCGGGCAGATCAACGGCAGACAGTATATCAGTAAACGATTCTGCAGGTTCACCTCAAGAAAAGCCGCCAACCACCTCTTCACGCTGGGGGAATATATGGCGATGACCTTATTGTCCTGGAGCCCGGAGCTTTGGAAACTAAGCCCCGATTACGGAATGTTCAAGTCTTTTCATGAGTGGACGGAAGAGGATGGGGTGTATTTTGCCTTCAAGGACAGAGATTCAATGGAATATAACCGTGAGCATGAACTCCTCGAAGAACGCTATCAAAAACAGGGCATGGAGGTAGCCGGCACTGTCGATGCGCTCAATGCAGTGAGAAGGGTGATGGCCAATACGCCGACTTATATGATGTTCGATGATCATGATATCACCGACGACTGGAATCTGTCCGAAGAGTGGAAATCAACCGTTCGGGAGGCACCATTGGGAAAACATGTGGTCAGTAACGGACTTGCTTCCTATTGGTTATGTCAGGGCTGGGGAAATGACCCTGATTCCTTCCATCATTTTGCAAAAGCGATGCGCGCATATCTGGAATCTTATCAACCGGGGTCCTCCTCCCACACCAGATGGATGAACCTTCTATGGGACTATGATTCCTGGCATTTCACTGCCCCGACAACGCCTGCAGCCGTTTTTCTTGATACAAGGACCCAGCGCGATTATGAGCATGAACCGCAGCCTGTCAAACTGTTCAGAAGAATTGAAGAAGTCCGGAAGAGTCCCAATTTGATTAAGGAGGCTGCGTGGGATAAGGTTACCGCCAAACTCAGTGCTTCGGGCTGGAGGGAGGGCGAACCATTGATCATGGTATCCCCGACACCGCTTTACGGAATTGCGCTGATTGAAACCTTCCTGCAGAAATACATGCTTCCCCTCCGTACATTCGGCCTTCCAGTACAAAGCAGCTTTGATCTCGAGTCCTGGAAATACAACGGGAAAGGTTTTAACGAATTCATCCAAAGGGCGGCGGATTTGAATCCAAGTGACTGCATCATCCTATCCGGCGACCTGCACTCAGCATCAGCCGTCAAATCCTACATTACCTTTCACGACCGGGAAAGCAGCCTCACCATCCACCAGTTTACAAGCAGTCCCATGAAGAACATGAGCTATACCGGCATGGGGGGCTCTTTGATGAAACTGATGATGTGGATCAATGCCAGAAATAGAACCAATCGAACGATTCACCGTTCCTGTGATCAGGAATGCAACCTCATTCTCAAGGATGGAAAAGGCGGGGGAGACACTGATTTAAAATGGACGGAGAGTATCCGGTATCTGCCTTTGAACGACGGTACGTTGATTGAGACGAAGAACAATTTGGGTGTGTTCACATATGATTCGGGTGAGATTGGGAATATGTTAATTTGATAGTTGTATTGAAGAGGGTGTCTTACCCCGGCCGTGTTAGAGGTTCAGCGTGGCAGCGGGGCCGGCACCTTTTTTAGTGGGACTAAAAGGTGAAGTGAAAGATTAATAGGCAAAACTCGATGATTATGTACAGAAACTCGATGATTTTATAGTGAAACTCGATGATTAAGTGGTAAAACTCGATGATTACTGTACCGAAACTCGAAGATTTGACTAAAACTATAAGGACTCACCCTTTAGCGATAATATAAGCACTCATGCACCTTATGGATTTGGGTGGAATGAGGACAAGAAGCCGCAAATATATTCTATAGGAACATGAAACTGAGGAGGTGAGGTGTTGGCGAATCCTATTGTGGCCAGGTCATTGGATGAAATTACTTTTTGGTCCAGAATAATGAAAGAACATGCCCTGTTTTTAAGCTTGGGATTTACGTATGAACAGAAACAGTTAATCGAGGAAGCACGACAGTTTATCTCTTTATTTGAAAGGATAGAGGAAAAGTTAGCAAGATTTTCGGTGAACTCAGATTTACGTCAGGTTCAAGCTTTCAATTCCGAGGTTTATCAAGCTGCCGTGGCAATTTGGACTTACAAACGCAAAGTTTTAGGTTTGACTCTACGGTGCGAAATCCGTACAAACAATTTCCCTTTATTAGTCGATCATATTAGTCGAGAAGCAGCCTACTTTGCAAACCGTTTGAAAGAACTCAATGAGGGGAAATTGGCCCCAGAACCAGATGCGGTCATCGAAGAAAATGTATTCTTCTTAAAGATTATGGCGGATCATGCTAAGTTTATCGGTCATCTTTTAGATCCATCGGAAAGAAAATTGGTAGAACAGGCGAGAGAGTTTAGCCATGACTTCGACCAATTAATGTTTCAGGCCGTCGATTTGTGTTCTATGCGTCCACAATCAGAAACGAAACCGATACTTAGTCAATTTTTAAATCAAAATAAGGTTTCTGTCGCTTCGTTAAGAGATTTTAAGAAAACAGCAAGAGAGTTAATAGAGGAATGCCGCATCAAAAGTAATATCCATCCGCTATTAGCAGATCACACATTTAGAGAAGCCGAAAGATTCTTGGAAATCATTGATTTATTTGAAGGAAGCTTGAAATAATCGTTTGAAGCATGGTGATTGTTCCCATGCTTCTTTTTGCTGTATAAAGAAAGTGGAGGTTCAATAAAGAAAGGAATGAAAATCATGAAAAAACCAAAGATTGCGGTCATCGGAAGTTCATCGATGGATTTGGTTGTCACATCGAAAAGGCGTCCACTCGCGGGAGAGACTGTCCTCGGAGAGTCCTTTGAAATGGTTCCCGGCGGTAAAGGGGCGAATCAGGCGGTGGCAGCAGCACGCCTTGGAGCGGAAGTACATATGATCGGGTGCGTCGGGGATGACACCTATGGGAAGGATATTCTCGACAATTTTAAAAATAATGGTGTTCACATAGGATATGTGAAACAAATTACAAACCAGTCCAGCGGCACGGCTCACATCATTTTAGCGGAAGGGGATAACAGCATCGTCGTCGTCAAAGGGGCGAATGATTTCGTCACGCCGGAATATGTGAACCAGTCCCTGACACTTTTAAAAAAATTCGACCTTGTCATGATCCAGCAGGAAGTGCCGGAAGAAACGGTTCTCGAAGCGGTCCGTTTATGCCATGAGATCGGAGTCCCGCTTTTATTGAACCCGGCTCCTGCAAGGGCGATTTCCAATGAGGTTGTTGATAAAGCGGCGTATCTGACGCCGAATGAACATGAGGCAGGCATGTTGTTCAATGGACTGGAGCTCTCGAAAGCACTAGAAAAATATCATAACAAACTGTTCATTACCGAAGGGGCGGCCGGTGTCCGTTATCACGACGGCAGCGGAGAACACCTAGTACCGTCATTTCCTGTAAAAGTCGTCGACACCACCGGGGCAGGCGATACATTCAATGCGGCATTTGGAACGGCCATTGCCGAAGGGAGAGACCTGAAAGAAAGCTTGCGTTTTGCCAATCGTGCCGCTTCCATGTCGGTCACCGGATTCGGTGCTCAGGGCGGCATGCCGACAAGGGAAGAAGTGGAGAAGGGGCTTGCTGAATGAGCGGAATGGTGAATAAATATGATCCATTCTTATTTGGAAAAGGGGTTTCACTGTACGGTACCCTGCCGCCATGCCGGCCAGCCCTTTATGCATTCAAGCTTCAGCGTATCGAGGGGATTCTTGTATCGTTCCCCAACAAAAAAACTCAGAGCCCAGCGCCCTGAGATAGATAGTATGTTTACCGCTCACTCGCTCTCGTATCTTCTCCCGATTAAAAATCCACTTTGATTTTAACAAGGTCCTGGATGCTTCCATCCTTTGCACTTCGGCTGTACACCCACAGTTCTCCTGTATCAGAGGTTGGCTGGCGGTCAAAGGGAAGGGTTGCAGTAAAGAAACCATAAGCCGGTGCCCCTTCATTTGCAGTGGTAAAGCGTTCATTTGTAACAATGACACCATTGTTATCTCTTAGCTGATAGTTGACTGTAGCTTCAAACACCCTGGCATAGCCTTCCACTTGTTGACCACTGTTGATCGAAGTACCCGGAATGGGTTTGGTCACGAAGATATTTCTTGATGTAGGAATCGGAATGATCAAGTGATAATCCTGCCAGATGACATCCCTTTGGAAGCCGGGGCGGCCTGCATTCGCTGTTTCAATGTCAGATACTGAAACACTATACAGCCTTGAAATGGAATACAGTGTATCGCCGCTGACAATCTTGTAAGAGAAGGCAGGGACAAGCAAGGGCTGGTCTACGAAAATTAAACCAGGGTTCTCAATATTGTTGATTCCAGCCAGAAGATCTACATGTGTTTCAAAAGTTTGAGCGATGGCTGTGAGTGTGTCTCCGGTTGTAACAATGTGAGTCATAAGAGGCGTCGGGGTTGTAGTTGGGATGAGTAGCACATCACCTGAAAAGATCAACCCTCTGTCTGTCACAGGTGGAAACAGATGGTTCGCTCTTTCAATTCCTGCGACGGTACTTCCGTATTTTACAGCAATCGAATAGAGTGTGTCCCCCGGCCTGACTGTGTAAATGAAACCTTTGGTATGAATCGTTGGCATTCTAAACACCCCCTTTCATTTCTGTATATTCTATGAAAAGAGTGGAAGAGGGAGAACGGCTGATTCATTACAGAGAGAATGTTTACTAGAGTTAATAACCAAATAGGATTTCTCTCACATCAAATTCTAGAGTTTTTTATATGTTTACAATGCTCCCTTTGTTAGTGCTTGTCCCCGATACACAGCGGGGATTGGGCTACTCAAACCGTCCCGCTTTGTCCACACCGCTCCGTACTGCAAAAATTCCACATACCCGCAATGAAAAAGTATATTTCTTCCCTCCCAAGACAAAGCTGATACCATTGACGACCAGAAGGGGGACCATTATGTTCTTTAAGAAAAACGAAAAGAGTCCCGGAGTAGAGAAATTGAAGTCCAAAGAGAGCGATATCCAGATGGCTGAATCCTCTGAGGAATTCACTAGAGCGATCAAAAACAGATTAAACAATAGCTCAGATGTGGTGGTAATCAAGGTGCGCCCGGATCTCACTATCATCTATATAGAAGCGTTAATTGAAACATCAATGCTCAATCGCGATATTATCGGCCAGCTCAATGAAGAGTCTGTTGCCCCTTCGACAGTGGAGAGTCAAATGAACTCAGGGGATGTTCAGCAGATCACTTCATTGAAGGAAGCTGTTTTTTCCCTTCTCGGCGGAGCTGTCCTGATTCATGTTGAAGGATTCGCACCTGTCGTATCCGTTATGATCCCCACCACGGACCGGCGTTCTTTAGCAAAGCCAGAGAATGAATCCATCGTAATCGGTCCCCAGCTCGGTTTTAATGAAAGTATGGCGACGAATATTTCGCTGGTCCGGCGATATTTGGTAAATCCAGATTTGACTACTGTGTCTATGACCCGCGGGGAACAGACAAGGACCGCAATCTCTATCATGTACATAAATGGAATAGCATCAGATGAGATGGTGGAAACGGTCAAACAGCGCATATCCAATATTTCAGTAGACGGTATCATGGACAGTTCGGTCCTCATGCAGCTGATTGAAGATAATTCGATGAGTATCTTTCCGTTGATGGTGTTAACAGAGCGGCCTGATCGTGCCTGTTCGTGGCTGCTTAATGGAAAAATCATCATCATTGTTGATGGGAGCTCCCTGGTTATCGGATGTCCTCAAAGCTTCATTGAGTATTTTCAAAGCATGGAAGATCAAAACGTTAAGTGGCAAGTCGCCTCTTTTTTTAGGCTCTTACGCATGATCGCGATGCTGCTGTCTGTATTTTTTACAGCAATCTATGTGGCCTCTTTGACCTATCATTATGAAATCATTCCTCAGCCGCTGCTCATTCCTTTGAGTGAGTCGCGTTCGAGGGTCCCCTTCCCGCCGATCATCGAGGCGCTTCTTCTGGAATTCATCATTGAATTACTGAGGGAAGCTGGGGCCAGGCTGCCGACCAAAGTAGGCCAGACGATGGGTATTGTAGGGGGGATTGTCATCGGGACGGCTGCGGTCGAAGCTGGATTCACCAGTAATATCCTCATCATCATCGTAGCTCTTGGAGCACTAGCCTCATTCACCACACCTAACTTCATGATGGGGAATGTCATTCGGATCCTGCGGTTTCCGATTATTATTTTAGCAGGGTTCTGGGGCTTTTATGGCACGATGTTTGCCTTTTGCTTCTTGCTCATCCACCTCTTGAGACAATCTAGTCTTGGGAGTCCATTTTTGGCACCGTTTTATCCGCTTCGGTTTAGGGATTGGGGGAATAGTGTGGTGCGGCTGCCCCTCAACCTTACGTCGAAACGTCCATATCAGACGAGGCCGCTTAATTCTAAAAAGTATGATTCAAAGAAATAATTCAAGACAATGGAGAGGAGGGATCAAATGAAGGTATCCATATACCCTGAACAACACCATCTGGTCAATGCTTTTCTTGTTATGTTCATTATCCACTCTGCCCAGTTGGGAGTCGGCGTCCAAGGGTTTCAGAGAATCATCTATATGGAAGCCAAACATGACGCGTGGATGTCGGTCCTTCTCTCCGGGGGCATTGCAAGTATCATCGGGTTTATTATGGTGAAGACTCTCCAATCCTATGAAAGTGCGGATCTATATGGGATTCAGCGGGACGTCTATGGAAAATGGATCGGGACCTTCCTCAATCTCGTGTATGTTTCCTATTGCCTGGGCGCTTTTCTTGTGATCATTCGAAATTATATTGAAGTCCTTCAAGCATGGGTCTTCCCTGAGGTCCCAACCTGGTTCCTTGCCCTTACCCTTATGCTCTTGGTTTTATATGGGGCATTGGGGGGATTCCGGATCATCGTCGGAGTCAGCTTCTTCAGTGTGTTCTTGGCGCTTTGGTTATTGGGTCTGTTGAGCTATCCTCTCCAATATATCAATTGGCAGAATATTATGCCTATGTTTGAAGCGAATACGATGGATATATTAAAAGGTACATATGCCATGACATTCACTGTCATCGGGTTTGAACTGATGTATTCCTACTATCCTTATATAAAAGAGAAACAAAAAACAACTCGGTATATGCAGATTGGATTAGCGTATACGACCTTCCTCTATTTAGCCGTCATGCTGGTATCGCTTGGCTACTTCAGCGGGGGTCAGCTTGAACGGACGATCTGGGCCACCCTGTCATTATTTAAAATCGTCCGGCTGCCGTTCATCGAACGGTTCGAATATGTGGCCATCACGTTTTGGATGCTTATTATCCTTCCCAATCTCATGCTGTACATATGGTCCGCATCAAGGGGGGTCACCCGTATTTTTCAATGGAAAGAAAAAACGTTCATTTGGATTTTTTCCATTTTCCTGTTTGCCGCTATCCAGTTTTTCGTAACAAGAGAGCAGATCAACGCCCTCAGTGATCTTTTTGGAAAAGTATCTTTTTATGTAGTCTATTGTTATCCCATTGTCCTTTATATATTTGTATTGATAAAGAAAAAAGTAGTGAGGAAGGGGAATGCAACGTGAAAAATATGACTCGATTGTTATTGGCCCTTTTTGCACTTTCATTTCTTAGTTCCTGCGCAGATCCGAGTACGCTTGAGAAAATCGGGATGATCACAACGGTAGGCTATGACAAAGCGGATGGAGAAGAGATTCAAACAACCATCCTGATTCTTGAAACGGACCCGCAATCCGTGGACAGTACGAATGTCATTTCCAGTAATGCACTGACAAGCAAAGGCGCAAGAATAAAGGGAAGCCTCAAATCACAGAAAAAATTAGAGTCAGGTCAATTGAGGGTAGCCCTTTATGGTAAGGAAGTGGCTGAAAAAGGGTTCATCAACTTGGCGGATACCCTAAGCAGGGATCATGCGATCAGTGATTTAACCTATTTGGCTGTAGTGGATGGAAAGGCGAGTGAGATCCTGGAGAAAAAATACGAACAATTTTCTGATGCCGGACAATATGTGTATAAAGAGATTGAACAGAACATCAAAGGGGAAACGATTCCCTCACCGACTCTCCACGAAATGCTCCATGATTATTATTCCGTTGGCATTGATCCGCTGATGCCGCTCCTCAAAGTGGAGGACGAAATGATCACGATCACGGGGATGGCCATTATGAAGGATGACAAAATGGTGGGAAGGATTTCGCCGATAGAAGCCTTCTATGTCAAATTGGTCAACGATCAATACGATGCCGGGAATTTCGAATTGACGCTTAAGAACGGAAATGACCCGGAATTAATGGAAGGACAGGATTCTTCCAAAAAGATTGCAGTCGCATTGGATACCATTAAAAGTAAAAGCAAGATTGACCTCCTAGATGAGCAGACGTTGGAATTTGATCTGGACATATCGATGAACGCACGATTACAGGAAATCAACCAGAAGATTGATTTAAAGAATCCTAAGAACATTGAAATCCTCGACGAAAAAATAAGTCAAGAAATGAATAAGGAAATCAAAGAATTGATTAGATATGGGAAGTCTGTCGATTCTGATTTCATTGGGTTTGGAGAAGTGTACCGCAGTGCGGTCCCCCATTCAAAATTAACGAAGAAGAAATGGCATTCCATGTATAAAGATGTAAAAGTAAACGTGAACATCGACTTTCAAATTGTTAGAACGGGAGTGGTGGAGTGAGGTGGGGGTGCTGAAGAAAAACTCATTACATGAAACCAGTCCCTTCTGTCTTCACTTTTCCGCCATAATTAACAGAAATCCCCTAACCAAGAAAGCGCATATCCCTGTTATAGTTATAATACAATGAATGTTGGGTAGGTATAGAATAAGAACACCGATTCTACAGCAATCTTAGGGGAAATGAATCATGACACTAAAGAAGATGAAAAGTATCCTGTTTATGCTGCTTGGACTGATCTCCTTGGCATTCGGGCTCGCCGGCACAGTGCTGCCTGTCCTGCCGGGCGGTCCGTTTTACTTATTTGCCGCATATTGCTTTGCAAAAAGTTCCAAGCGGATAGAAGACTGGTTTAAAAGCTTAACCATATATGAAAAGTATGTAATGGGCTTCCTTCAAAAGAAGGGGATGACTCTGAAAGAGAAAATTCGAATAAACGTGACGGCAGATTTCTTTATTCTGATTTCCATCGTGGTCGTCGACATCTTATTCGTTCGAATTCTATTGATTGGACTCGCCTTGTACAAACACTATTATTTTATAAAAAAAATCAAGACCCTTCATCCGGACGCAAAAGAAGAAGGGTTGAAAGAAAAACTGAATTAGCGGTATGGGCCTGACCACGGTGCGTGAAATTTTAGCGTATCGGGGGTCAGGCTCTCTTTGTAAGAAAAAAACGTTTTTACTGATGAATGAAGACAGGAGTCCCAATCGGGATGGTGCGTGCCAATTCTTCCACATCTTTGTTATACATACGGATGCAGCCCAGTGAAACGGCTTTGCCGATCGAGCTCGGATTATTGGTCCCGTGAATGCCGTACCCCTGTTTCGATAAACTCATCCACATGGTGCCGTATGGTCCGCCGGGGTTTGGCGCCTTGTTAATGATGATGTAGTTTCCCACGGGCGTTTCCGATACCATTCTGCCCACAGCGATTGGATACTGCTTTTGCAGGGTGCCATTCCTTAGCAGTTTTAATCTACGGTTGTTTACAGACACGTCGATTTGAAAGGGCAGGGTGTCGGGCGAAGGGAAACCTGGAATGACAATGGGCTGGCCTGGGTAGATGAGATTTGGATTGATGGATGGGTTGGCACGGATGATGACCGGGAGCGGGACGCGGTAATCCCGTGCAATTTGATTCAGCGTCTCACCGGGTTTTACAATATGGTTCAAATCAAACACCACCTTTGCATACTTTTATAGTGTATGTTTGAGGCGGGATAATAAGTGCGAATCAAACCTTTACAATTTGTATTTCATTTACTTCAGTCTTCTTTTATAAAATGCTTATAATACAATAGTAGAATGAATAATAGGATTGGATCTAAGAATGCAGAGTGCCCCAAGCTCCACCACCCATAATGAAAATATCCCCATGGTGCAGGAAGCAGGGCAATGACCTCATATAGTAATAAAGCAATCGTCCAAAAAAAGACAAAGAGAGTCCGTACCCACCTTGTACGATCAAAAGGATACCAATTTAAAAACATCATATTGACCGGTGGAAGCAAAATGGAATGCGCAGGTAATGCTGCCCAATCAATTTCTTTAGAAAAATACCAATACCCGAGATACTTCATATCCACATAAAGATCAAAAGACAGTTGTAATGAAATGGTGAAAACAAAAATATGGGCAATTTGCTTGGCAGTTAATGTTTTATTTGTTTTGAAAGCAACCAAATTAAAAAGAATTACGGCGATCATCAGTCCAAACATAATAAAAGTCCTTTTCGCATTAATGTGTTAAGTGTACTCTCCTATTCTGCCCAGTATGATGGAAACTATTTACCAGTGAGTATGAATTGTACGGCCATGTGAAAATAAACGATAAGGAGAAAACGCTTTGAATATCAAACAAGTATATGAATACGACATTGATCATGAATTGAGAGCTAAGCTGCAGCAGTTATTAATCGAATGTTTTGATGAGGAGTATCCACGGGATAGGATTTACTACAAGCAATTACCGCATTTCCGTTTCATCGCCTATGATGATCTGGATCAACTTGCTGGTCAAGTGGGATTGGATTATCGAGTAATGAACGTAAACGGGGAGCCGGTAAAGGTACTTGGACTCATTGACGTGTGCGTGGCGAGAGAACATCGTTCACAAGGGATAGGTTCATTGCTTCTATCTGAAATTGATGCATTTTGTAAAAATAGGGCTGTTGATTTTCTCCTTCTGTTTGCAGATAAAAAAGAACTGTACATGAAGGCAGGGTTCAAATCAGCCGAAAGTAAATGTAAATGGCTGCAAATAAACGATGTCAATCAAACTACATATGGTATAGGTCATCAAAAAATAAAAGAACTGATGATAAAAGAAGTGGGAAATAGAAAGTGGAAAGATGGAGAGGTTGATTTAATGGGTTATCTTTACTAAGGTGCCTGCTCGTTGTCGGTCCACTATTCGCAAAATAGAATGACAGGAATCGAACACCCGCCGAAAACAGTAAAGGACGGTCTCCATGTATAAAACAAGAAGACCGTCCAATTATATTCTTTATAATAATAATGAGAATTCCAATAAAGTTACGTGCGATCCAATGGATAAAAGCCGCTTCGTTACCTATTGTGCTTGTGCATCAATTTGGTCTAGTTCCTCATGGATGTGTTTTAATTCCTCTGACAGCCGGAGGAACTCTTTTTTATTTCTGTCACGTAATGAGTGGTCGATTTTCTGTTCAATTTGCTCTTTGCGGAATGTTAACATCGCCTTGTCCAATATCATTTCTGCAAATAGGGAGTCCATGCTGATCAGATCAGTCTGTGGGGATTGAAGCAAATACTTTTTCATGTAAAATCAACTCCTTGACCTTTTTTCTATTATACTAACCAATATCAAAATATTCAAACATTTTTTATTTTAGAACGCCCGTCCCTCGATGCGCTGCCGCATTAACGCATCGAGGGACGGGCGTTGTTTTTCCGGAAGAAGGAAATTTCAACTTTTTTATGGAAGTAGTAAGGGCTAAGGTTTTGGGAGGAAGAATTCGTTCGAGTGAAGTGATGGTGAAATGGGGTGAAGCAGTGAAAGTGAGATTAACGGATTACCGGGAAGAATGGAAATCCATGTATAAAGAGGAAGCGGCGTTTTTGATGACAATATTCGGGGATGAAGTCGTTTCGTTTGAGCATTTCGGGAGCACGGCGATTCAAGGCATGAAGGCGAAGCCTGTGATCGACATGATGTGCATCGTGAAGGATATCTCGGCGATTGATTCATACAATGAACAGATGGAGGAACTCGGCTACGATGCAGCGGGTGATTGGGGAATCGAGGGCAGGAGGCTGTTCCGGAAAGGCGGAGAGAATAGGACGCATCATATTCATGTCTATCAATCCGGCAATCCGCAGATTGAACGGCATTTGATCTTCAGGGATTATATGCGTGCACATCCTGACGAGGCAGCGCGATACAACCGGTTCAAGGAAGAGCTCGCGGATAAGTATGAGTCGACCAAGGACTACAGTCCGGCTAAGAAGGCGTTTGTTTCGGAGATGGAGAAGAAGGCGCTGGATTGGCAGAGGAACAGGTAAAGCGTTACATAAGGAGGAAGTAAAATGTTTATCGTGAATGTAGAAGCTGCCATTCACCGGGATGGCAAGTGGCTTTTGATCAGAAGAAGTGAGAAAGAGGATCATGCACCGGGCATGCTTTCGCTTGTCGGCGGGAAGTGTGATGCTGAAGGTGTCTCGACTGAGATTCTGGAGCGGACCTTGATCCGGGAAGTGGATGAAGAAGTAGGGATTAAGATTGGCGGCCTTACCTATGTGAATAGCTGCTCTTTTGTAACGGATACAGGCATCAATGTCATCGATATCGTCTTTCTCTGCAACGTTGAATCCGGGGAGCCTTACACGAAAAGTCAGGATGAAGTGGATGAAGTGTTGTGGATGTCGACTTCTGAGATTCTGGAGAGAGAAGAGATTGCAAGGTATTTAAAGGATAATATCCAGCAGGCTGAGAAAAAGTTGGATGCTGGCTTTTTTGTGAAGTAGCAGTAATTTTTATAATGAAAAAAGTGTTCATGGCTTCCTCATGAACACTTTTGGAGAGATCCATGATTGTCACGCCGCAAAAGTCGCGTTACGCCAATCATGGCAGGGAATGTGAAGTTCACATTCCATCATTAGCGTAAAGTATGAAACGCGTTTCATAGCAAGGGGAATTTAGTTGAATGTGTTTTTTTTTCGAAAACGGTAGACGATTTTCTGGAGGGATGTTCAAGATGTATTTCTTTATTTTCATTGGAGTCATCATCCTGTATTTCGGTATCAGGGTGTGGATCGGTTCAAGGAAAATGGAGTTTTATGGAGATAGTATCAAGAAGAATTCGAGCAATGAAAGGGACGAATCGTATCAAAAATCCGCCCGGCATGCTGTACAGTTGAGGAATAACAACAATCAAAATGGAGGCGGCGGGCCGATTGGTTAAGTGATGGTTTCTGGTTTCTGCGCTAATGAATGACTTCTTTAAAAGTTAGGGGATAGCGAGATGAAAAAATGGATCGGGTTGGTCAGTGTGTTGGTGCTGATTTTCATCATGCTGCACAGCACACCGCATTTAGCATTGAGGACGAAAGTGTTCCTTATGGGGTATCCCGCGGCAGCCCTAGCATCGAGCATCGTGGATGATGAGTTTCATAATGATAGGGATAAAGATGCAATTACCGCCTTGAACGCAAATATCTATACTCTCACAGACCCGCCAGTCGAAAAAGCGACTCAGGGTCAATTAAGAAACTACTTGGTGAGGAAGGTGGGCTTTCTTCATTTTGCCGAGTATTATGGGGAGGGTTAAGAGTGTTCGATGGGTTTCAACCAAGAATACGTATGCAGGAAAGGAAATACTGCGATAGTTGGTATCGGGGGCTTATCTATAGGAGATGGGCTTCTTTTTATGTTGAGAACCATTGGGAGTGTGGTCTCGCTTGCGGACCGTTATCTGGTTGATCATAACCGATGAGGAACAATAATAATTGTTGGAAATCGATTACATCTTCAGCTGTTCGATAATAGAAGGAGACCCTTTTAGAGAATTCGATAATAAAGTTCTCGTAATCGATAATAAAGTCTTGATTTTCGATAATCAATCGTTTGTTTTCGATAATAAAGTGTTGGGACCCCAGAGTGGAAGTGAATATTTGTTTGATTTTTATGGAAAAAGAGCTGAATGAGCTTCTTTTTTGTTGGGGGAGAGACAAAACTCAATGTTTTCGGCAGTTTTTCCTCAGTTTTTTTCAAAAAATAACCTATTTTTCTTCAGAAACCAATCAAAGGTGCGGGCCGCTTCCCTTCTTTCAACCAGATCAACCCACCCAAAATAAAAGATGCCCGCACCCCGTCCACCGGATGCAGGCATCGAACTCCATTCAAATCAATACAAATTAAAAATATAAGGACCGATGAACGTGATATAAAACATCATATACATGCCCATATAATAAAACGCTCCGCTCATGGAACCCCAGTCCGGATCTCTTCCGAATTTCCAGATGATCAGTGTGATCACGCTCAGGAAGAGAGTTACAGCATATGCACTGCCCGGGAATAAGAGGTAACCAGGAGCCATCTGATGGAAGTACGCATTCATCGCATCCTGGGTGTAGGAAATCGGCATGAACATAAAGATGATGATGGCCAGATATTCAACCCAGCTGATTCCATCTTTTTCGAATGCATTTGGTTTAAAGATGTACATGAGTATCAGCAGGAAGAGTGATGGCAGTACCCAGTAGAAGGAGGTCATGATGGTGACCAGGCTGCTGAACATCATGAGCACGCCGTTGTTGATCGCTTCCTTTACAGAACTTTTTGACCAGTCGGTGCTGGCTGCAATGACCTCGGGATTTCGGGAATTCCCTGTCAGTTTGTAGGTATCTCCATCATAATTCATCCAGACCATCGCATCATCGGAAATCCTCATCGGCGGATATGACACATGTTTTGTCGTACTGACCGGAGCTGCAGTGAAGCTTGAATCTTCATTGAACGGCGCCGCGTACAAGCTAATCGAGTTATTGTCACCAACACGTGTCCCTTCCGATGTCAGCAGGATCATCTCTTTACCGTCTATATTCATCATTTGGACACCGCCGGGGCTCATCAGCTTCTGTCCGGTTTCGGAATGAACGAACTCCACCTTCTCTCCGTCCAGCATGGAGCTGCCAATGTCCTCAACGGGGGCTTGTACTTTAAATACTTTGTAGGCAAGAGTCCCTTGGGTCCTTGATTTTTGATTATAAAAAACAATCAGGTTCCCGCCGTTCACCTTGAACGTCAGTCCATTGATCTTCTTATTAGGTGAGCTGTCGACAGTCAGGAAAGGCTCGCTGACTTGCTTCTTTTCATCGAGATAGTATAACAGGTCATGGGTATTGTCTTTCTCCACCTGAATGATGGCACTTCCATCGTCGGCCACATGCATGTCAGAAATCACGTTTTGGAACGTATGTATGTCAGCAGAAGCGTTCTTTTCAGGATCATAATGACTTAACGTATGGCCATTCCAAAAGAAGACATCATTTTTTCCTGCCCCCAAGCCAGTGATTTCTTTTTGAAGTATGAAATCCTTTTGATCTCTCGTCGAAACGAGATTTCCATCTTTATAATAGATGAGTTCCTCTCCATTGCTCCAGAAAGGGAACCCCCTGGTGATCTTCGTATTCGTTGTCTCCTGTTCTGCGATTGTTAACTCATCGTTCATCCTGATGGATTGAACTTGACCATTGGCTGCGATATGAATTCGGTCTTCTGAATCGACAAACATCTGCGGCTTCTCTTCAAATGAAGCAGGGAGCGGAACGGACCTGCTCCAGTCAGGGTGCGGCAGCTCTTTCACAAGCAGAAGCTGATGCACAAATAATGCTGAAATAAATATCAATGTAAGCCCGATTGGTATTCCAAAGGCCTTTAACTTCTCTCTCATAAAACATCCCCCAATGTTATCTTTATATAATTTTGAATTTTACCACAATAATCGACAGTAAACACCATTTTTTTACAAAAAAATCAGAAATCCAAGGTTTATTGAATATCTTTACAAAACAATAATCTCCCATTAAAAATGCCTCAAAACTCGTGTGCTACGTTGAAGGTGACAAAACATAGGGAGGTTTTCCATGTCTGTAAAGAGATTGATGTTGGCAGCGATCGTGACAGGGGGTTACTTCATTGGATCATCATTTGCTTCGTCTTCCACCGACCCTGAAGAGTATATTTCCGTGCAGCTCTTGGGGGTCAATGATTTTCATGGACAGCTGGAAACATATCGATCAAGGAATGGAAAGCAGGTCGGGGGCGCTGAGTATCTGGCCGCCTATTTAGAAAAACACCGTCAAGAGAACGAAAATACCCTTTTGGTACATGCCGGCGATATGGTCGGTGCCAGCTCGCCCGTATCATCACTTATGCAGGATGAACCTGCCGTGGAGTGGATGAACAACGTTGGCTTCGACATCGGCACATTGGGAAATCATGAGTTCGATGAAGGGACGGACGAAATGTTCAGGCTCCTTAAGGGAGGCAAACATGATAAGACAGGCGATTTTGAAGGTGCGGCTTTTCCTTACACTGCTGCCAATGTCATTGATAAAAAGACAGGGCAATCCATTTTACCTCCTTATGTGATTAAAGAAGTCGATGGCGTGCCGATCGGATTTATCGGCGTTGTCACAACCGAAACGAAGGATATCGTCCTTCCAAGCGGGGTTGAAGACGTGGAATTCACGGATGAAGTGACCGCCATCAATCAAAGCGTAAAAGAATTGAAGGCAAAAGGGGTACAGTCCATCATCGTTCTTGGGCATGTTTCAGCCTCTTTGAACACAGATGGATCGGCCCCGGCTGAAGACGTCGCAGAATTTGCGCCCCGCATCGACGATGAAGTCGACATCTTCTTCGGCGGCCACAATCACGGCTTTGCCAACACAATGGTCGACGGGAAGATGATCATTCAATCGTATTCGTACGGAACAGCCTTTTCAGACGTCGATCTTTTCATCGATCCGGAATCGAAGGAAATCGTCCATAAACAAGCTGAAATCATCTCCACTTATCATGAAGGAATCGAGCCGGATAAAGAGGTCAAAGAGATGGTCGATGCTTACTCGGCAGACAAAGAAATGATGCTGAGCCAAGAGATGGGAAGGGCAGAAGCTTCCATCTCGAAGGAAAAGACCGATAGCGGCGAGCGCTCGATAGGAAATCTCGTTGCTGATTCACACAGACAGAACATGGGTACCGACATAGCCTTTATGAATCCCGGATCGATCCGGGCGAACCTGAATGAAGGAGAACTTACCTGGGGAGAACTGTACACCATGCTTCCCTTTGGTACACACCTGGTCAAAGTCTCCCTTACTGGCTCCGAACTGAAAGAAGTGCTGGAACAGCAATGGACAGGAAACTTCCAGACGGTCATGCAGGCATCCGGACTGCATTATACATGGGATAAGGACGCACCTCCAGGCCGAAAAGTCATAGACATGACTGATGAGGACGGAAACACCATTCAGCCGGATCAAACGTATACCGTTGCCTTGACCAATTACCTTGCAACCGGAGGGGACGGCTTTACAGCTTTCAAAGAAGGAACCGATCCAGTAGAAGGCCCGCCGACATTGGACTCATTCATTACCTATATCATTGAGTCGGGCGGGAGTGTAGCACCGCCGGAGATGGGACGGATCAAGGTTCATTAATTTCGTTAAGATAATATATAGTAAAAATAAAATCGTAAAAAAGATGCCGGATCAGATTGGATTTGGCATCTTTTTTGATGAACTGAATCCTTTTTCAAAACGAGGTTTGATTCGAAGGGTTACTTAAGGATGTAAAAAACAGATAAGTATTTAAATATATATGGTAAAATTATCAAGAAGTCTTTTTCATTATTATTACTTTAGATTTTTAATTCCTATGCTTGCTTAATACAAGAATACTATTAAAAGGAGCTGCAAGGATGAACCTGACAAATGGAGAGTTTACCGTTGAGTTAAATGGAATCAGTCATTGGGTGAAAATTGAAGGCATTGAAAACAACACAATTCCCATCGTCATTCTTCACGGGGGACCAGGCGGAAATCATTATGTTTTTGAAAGGACAGCTGGGCATTCATTATCCAGGACCAGGACAATCGTTTACTATGAACAGCGAGGGTGCGGCAGAAGTGCGATGCCAGAATCGGAAAATGATTATACACTAGATTTGCTCATTCAAGACTTTATAGAATTGAAGAAATGGTTAGGAGCAGATAAAGTTGATCTTCTCGGGTATTCATTTGGGGGAGAGTTGGCACTTGAAATTGCGTATGCCATTCCTAATGAAATTAATCAGATGATCCTGTCTGCTCCTAGTTTAATAGATACAGATATTCAGAAAATGATTCAAATAACAGGGTTTATGACAATAGCAGATAAAAATCTTTATAGTATGATATCGAAGCTGCAACAAGAGGGATTATCTATTGAGGATTTATATAATAGGATATGGGCCATTGTAGAACCCGAGACTGTGGATTTACTATTATTTGAGAATCAAGAGATTGCAAAGGAAAATAGAGCAATGTGGAAAGAAAGTAAGTTGATAAACACAGGTTTGATGATGAATAGCCTTCAAAATAATCCGGCGAAAACTCCATTAATCTTTCGTCTGGAGGAAATAAAAACCCACACTCTGATCATTACAGGAGTCTTCGATCGAAATACAGGGCTGCCTATTTCAAAAATCATACATAAACATCTTAAAAATAGCAGTCTGGTATTATTCGAGAAGAGCGCTCACTTTCCTGACTTGGAGGAAACAGAAGGATTTATTGAGAAAATAAATGAATTTCTGAGAGATAACTAACACAAAAAAGGGGATTAGGACATTGCTTATGCTACAGCAGCCCTCATCATCGTGACCTTTGTATTCAATTACTTTAGTGATCTATCGAAAAAATGGTGAATTGAAATCTTATTTTTATTTTAAACCAGAAAGGAGACTGAACATTGGCTGAAGGACTGCTTCATCATGTAGAAATCTATGTATCCGACATAAAGAAATCAACTGCCTTTTGGGGATGGTTCCTGCAGGAGTTAGGCTATCATTCTTATCAAAAGTGGGATAAAGGAGAGAGCTGGAAGCTTGGGGAGACTTACCTTGTGTTTGTCCAGGCGGACGAAAGATATTTGGATGAACCTTATCACAGATGCAGGACCGGTTTAAATCACTTGGCTTTTCATGCTGCTTCCCGTGAAAGAGTGGATGAGATGACCGTAAAGTTAAAGGAGAAGCGGATCAACATCCTATACGAAAATCTGCATCCATTTGCAGGCGGTGAAGATTACTATGCTGTGTACTTTGAAGATCCTGACCGGATAAAAGTAGAGTTTGTGGCACCAGCTTTATTAACTCAGTGAAAAGAGGGAACCTTGAATTGGTGCCTGCCCCCGGAACGGTGAAGACTGCCTGTCCGTCAAACCGGATTTTAACTAGACATTCCCAAACAGAAGAATATAATGAAAAAGACAATAGCACATTTTTTACATAAAAAGGGTGACATATATGGTAGCAAAAGAAGGCAATATGAAGCTGGCGCTTGCGGGTCTCCTGCTCGGGATCTTGATGTCGGCGATGGATAATACCATTGTGGCGACTGCTCTTGGATCGATCGTTTCGGATCTTGGCGGACTCGACAAGTTTGTCTGGGTGACGTCTGCTTATATGGTGGCAGTCATGGCCGGGATGCCGATTTTCGGCAAGCTCTCCGACATGTATGGAAGGAAGCGGTTTTATATTTTCGGTCTTTCCATTTTCCTGGTGGGCTCGGCACTTTGCGGAATCGCACAGGATATTGTGCAGCTGAGCATTTTCAGGGCGATTCAGGGAATCGGGGGTGGAGCGTTACTCCCGATCGCGTTTACGATTGTCTTTGATATTTTCCCGCCTGAGAAAAGAGGGAAGATGACGGGGATACTAGGTGCGGTATTCGGATCGGCTTCTGTATTCGGTCCGTTGATCGGTGCGTTCCTGACCGATAACTTTAGCTGGCATTGGGTGTTTTATGTGAATGTTCCGATCGGACTTCTTTCATTATTCTTCATCATCACTGCGTATAAAGAATCGCCGCAGCGGTCCGACCAGCGAATCGACTGGGGAGGTGCGGTCACGCTTGTTATCGCGGTTGTGAGCTTGATGTTTGCGCTTGAACTGGGAGGGAAGGAGTTCGCCTGGGCTTCATGGCAAATCATTGGGTTGCTGGTGTCATTTTTCGTTTTCATCGTAAGCTTTATTATTATTGAACGGAAAGCAGCAGAGCCGATCATTTCATTCTGGATGTTCAAGAGTACCTTGTTTGCATCCTCTCAGGCACTTGCTTTTCTTTACGGGGCGGCGTTCATCATCCTGACCATCTTGATCCCGATTTTCGTTCAGGCTGTGTATGGCGGTTCGGCCACGAATGCAGGGATGATTCTGACGCCGTTGATGCTTGGATCTGTGGTCGGAAGTGCGATTGCCGGAATCCGTATGACGAAAACCAGTTATCGCAACATCATGTGGGTGTCAATCATCTCCTTCATCGCGGGTATGATGCTGCTTACAACGATGGGGCCGAATACAAGCAGGCTTCTGCTGACACTCTATATGACCCTGAGCGGATTTGGTGTCGGGTTCTCGTTTTCGCTTCTTCCTAATGCGACGATCCATAAGCTTGATCCGAGATTCAGGGGATCCGCAAATTCGACCAACGCGTTTTTCCGTTCACTGGGGATGACGATCGGAATCACGGTGTATGGAACTCTCCAGACAAAGCTCTTCGCTTCTAATTTGGAAGAAGCATTCAAGGGACAGGGAGGGGGACAGGCATTCCCGGGCGGAGGAGATCCGAGAAGCATCTTTGAACCGGAAATGCGTGAACAGATTCCTGATGCTGTATTGGAAAAAATCACGACGGCCATGTCTGATTCGATTACGACAACATTTGCATACGCATTGATTCCCCTGATTATAGCATTGTTCTTTGTGTACCGGATGGGGAGCAGCAGGCTGGAGATCGAGAAAGAGGCTTCAAAAGCTTCCAGGTAGGGGGAAAGGTGAAAAAGGAGAACGAGGCAGTCAGCCTTGTTCTCCTTTTTTATGTTGAATTTGGGCCCAGCCACTCCCTTTACAATTACCCCCAATGAAATTTACACTTTTTTACCACTCCTTATAAGAGCCCTAACAATTCGAATTTATAATGAAGGTGACTAATTAAAGGGGTGATATCAATGGATCGAATGATCACAGGGCTTCATAAGGTGGATCAGCAGCTCTTTTACAAAATAAACGGAAGTAAATTGTACCGTACCTTCTTTGGGGTAATCACGCACTTGGGAGGTGCCAGAATCTCCATTCTTTCCATCCTCGCATTGGCCCTTCTCAGCAGTGTCTATCCTTCGATCAGACCTGCCGTCATTCAAGCATTCCTCGTCTTGAGTGTCAGTCACTTCGTCATGCATTTCATCAAGCGTTCAGTGAAAAGGATCCGACCTTATCTAACGCTGCCTGATGTGATGCACCACGGTCATCCATTTGAGGATCACTCATTTCCATCAGGCCACTCAACGGCGATCTTTTCAATCACAATCCCGTTTATGCTTCACTTTCCGGCGGCCATTGTGATTTTGTTTCCCATCAGTGTACTCGTTGCCTACTCGAGAGTCGTGCTCGGCGTGCACTATCCTTCCGATGTGATGGCTGGAGCGTTCCTGGCTTTGGGTACAGCGGTTTTTGTTTCCATTTTGTAGTAGGCAGTAGAAAAAAACGGAATCAAGAAAAGGGAGGATTCAAGATGAGAATCGCTTTGTTTTCCGATACGTACCACCCCCAGGTAAATGGGGTGGCGAGAACCTTGAAAAGGCTGACCGATTATTTTGAAAAGAAGGGCATTGAATATAAGGTGTTCGTGCCTGAAACCGATGCCCGGAAAGAACAATATCCTAACGTTCATTCGTTTACCAGTTTTCCTTTTATCTTTTATCCCGAGTGCCGGACGGCCATTGCCAATCCCATCACGATTGAAAAACAGCTGAAAGAATTCTCTCCCGACCTCATCCACGTGACCACACCGCTCTCGATGGGGCTTATCGGTGTCCACTGTGCAAAGAAAATGAATATCCCGCTAGTCGCCTCCTATCATACTCACTTTGATTTTTACCTGGATTACTACAAGATGACCTGGTTATCACCGTTGCTTTGGAAATACATGAAGTGGTTTCATTCGCGTGCCCAGAGGATTTTCGTTCCTTCCATTGATACAAAAAAACACCTTGAATCCAAGGGGTTTCAGCATCTGTCCATTTGGAGCAGGGGAGTGGACTGCGAAGCTTTTTCACCAAGCAAACGAACCAATGGACTCAATGATAAATTTACTTTGTTATACGTAGGAAGACTGGCGCCTGAAAAGGACCTGGAGACGTTAACGAAGATCATCAAGTTCCTGCCCCCGGCTGTCAAAGCTACTGTCCAATGGATCATTGTCGGAGACGGTCCTTTGAAAAAAGAAATGGAGAGGGATTTAAAGGAGGAAAACGTGACGTGTACCGGATACCTGAACGGCGGAGAACTGGCGAAAATCTATGCTTCCTCCGATCTCTTCGTCTTCCCGTCCGCCTCCGAAACGTTCGGAAACGTCATATTAGAAGCATTTGCCTCAGGACTCCCGGCAGTAGTTGCGGACAAAGGCGGAGTGACAACTATCGTGGAAGATGGCAAAGACGGCAGGATTGCGAGAGCTCATCATTATGAATCTTTCATAGAGGCGATAGATGAAATCACAGGAAACGAAGAACTGCATAAATCCATGAGCCGGCAAGCCAGATTAAAAGCAGAACACCTCTCCTGGGACAGCATTTTCAAAAAGCTTGAGTTTGAATACAGGGAAGTACTATCCCTCTCGTTTGAAGAGGTCGGAGATGAAAGGGTTTCATCACTGTAAAGGCCCGTCGATCTGTGTGGCTTCCCGGTCAGGTCCTGCAGGGAGGTACGACCGAGGAGCTCACCAACCGCCCGCGGAAAGCGAAGACTTGCACGGAAATCAACAGCGGTGTTCAACACAGGATTTGGAAATCGTGACAAAGGACATAATGGTGTTGAAAAGCTTCATAACCTGGGTCTGCACTCAATTGCGATAATGATATTTTTTTAGGGAAATTGCGGTCGTTGAAGGGTTCTGGGATACACGTCTTGAATTAAAAAAATAGACCGTTAGCCATAAACGACTAAGATAATGGAGGGATCGAACATGACAAATGAAATCAGCGAGAAAAAATTGTCACAAGAACAGAGTGAAGAGTTGCTCCACGTATTGAAAGCACGTTTTGAGAAAAATATGAACCGCCATGAGAATCTTAAATGGGCAGAAGTCCAAGCTAAGCTCGAGGCTGATGCAGAAAAGCTGTGGTCGCTCAATGAAATGGAAAGAACCGGCGGTGAACCGGATGTGATCGGGTTTAACAAAAAGAAGGACGCATACATGTTTTGTGATTGTTCACCGGAAAGTCCTAAAGGCCGGAGAAGTGTGTGCTACGACCGTGAAGCGCTGGAGTCAAGGAAAAAACATAAACCAGAAAATAACGCGATTGATATGGCAGCTTCCATGGGCATCGAACTATTGACGGAGGAACAATATCGTGCACTGCAGAAACTTGAACATTTCGATAAGAAAACCTCAAGCTGGGTGCAAACCCCCGATGATATCAGAAAACTGGGCGGTGCACTATTTTGCGATTACCGCTTCGGCCACGTCTTCGTGTACCACAATGGAGCTGAATCCTACTATGCTGCCAGAGGATTTCGCGGTTCGCTGATGGTCTGAGGAGGCTGGCAAAAAAAGGCCGAGAGCATAAAGGAAATCACTCAAGGCCTTCAAATTCACTTCTAAAGCCACATCCGTCTATGAGCAAATGGTGGAAAGGTATTCACTATGCTTGCCGGTCATTCATTTCCCATGCTCTTGCTCATCATCTCATAATACTGATACAACGCCTGTGTCCCCTTATTTTCACCGCCGGATTGACTCAGCTGCTCATATAATTCTTTCGCAAGCTTCAGTCCGGGCACAGGGACCCCCATGTTTTCAGCAGACTCGATCGCGATTTTCATGTCCTTGATAAAGTGTTTCACATAAAAGCCCGGATCGAAATTGCCGTCGATCATGCGTGTTCCCAGGTTGGATAGGGACCAGCTTCCGGCTGCACCTGCTTCGATGCTCTGCAGCACGGTTTTCGGATCAAGCCCTGCTTTTTCAGCATAGAGGATTGCTTCGCAGACGCCCATCATCCCGGAAGCAATCGCGATCTGGTTGCACATTTTCGTATGCTGGCCGGCACCCGCGCTTCCTTGCAGTACGATATTTTTCCCCATTGCTTCAAGTGCCGGAAGGATTCCTTCGAAGTTGTCTTTTTCACCGGCGACCATGATGGTGAGGGCAGCGTTTCGGGCGCCAACATCGCCGCCGGATACTGGAGCGTCATAAGCATGAATGCCCGCTTCCTTTGCTTTCTTAAAGATGGATTCTGCCAAGACGGGGGAAGAGGTGGTCATATCGATCACATACGAACCCGTCTTCGCGTTCGCCAAAATACCATTCTCGCCGAAGTATACTTCTTCCACATCTGTTGGATAGCCTACAATCGTGATGATGATGTCAGACTGTTCCGCAAGCGCTGCCACGCTTTCCTGCCAGCGGGCACCTTCTTCCAAAAGATCGGATGCCTTTTCTTTCGTCCGGGTATACACATTCAGTTCAAAACCAGCTTTCATGAGATTGCGGACCATGCTTTTACCCATGACCCCTGTACCGATAAATCCTATCGTCTTCTTTTGCACTTCGTCGCCTACTTTCTGATTAAGAATTTATAAATCTATTAGTAAAAGTATACCAATACCTATACGATAGGAACAGAATAAGGCATACCATTTACTTTTCTAAAGGCCCGTCCCTCACTGCATTGCCGCTTTAATGCAACGAGGGACGGGCCTTCTGATTTATCTCTGTTAATGCAACCGGTTTCATAGTATACTAACTTTATTGTAGAATGATTGAAGATCAACTAGATTCAACAACAAAAAGGAGCGATTATATGTCTAAGCAATGGTGGAAAGAAGCGGTTGTCTATCAAATCTATCCCCGCAGTTTCAAGGATTCGAACGGCGATGGAATCGGCGACATCAATGGGATCATTTCGAAGCTCGATTATCTGAAGGAGCTTGGGATTGATGTGATCTGGCTGTCACCGGTCTATGATTCACCAAACGACGATAACGGGTATGATATCAGTGACTACCGCGGCATCATGGATGAGTTCGGGACGATGGCCGACTGGGAACGCCTCCTGGATGAAATGCACAAGCGCGGCTTGAAGCTGATCATGGACCTGGTCGTAAACCACAGCTCGGATGAACATGCCTGGTTCGTCGAGTCCCGTAAATCGAAGGACAATCCTTACCGGGATTACTATATATGGAGGGACGGAAAAGACGGAGGGGAGCCGAATAACTGGGAATCCTGCTTCAGCGGTTCAGCCTGGAAATACGATGAAGCAACGGACCAATATTTCCTTCACCTCTTCAGCCAGAAGCAGCCTGACTTGAACTGGGAAAACCCGAAGCTCCGCGAAGAAGTGTACAACATGATGAAATTCTGGCTCGAGAAAGGAATCGACGGCTTCCGCATGGATGTCATCAACTTCATTTCCAAAGTGGACGGCCTCCCTGATGCCGAGAAACCTGAAGACCGCAAGTACGCACCGGGTGGAGACTACTTTATGAACGGCCCGAAAATCCATGACTATCTACAGGAAATGCATGAAAAGGCACTTTCCGGGTACGACGTCATGACGGTCGGCGAAATGCCGGGTGTGAACGTGGAAGAAGCGAAGCTCTATACAGCCGAGGATCGCAAAGAAGTGAACATGGTCTTCCAATTCGAACATGTGGATCTCGACTCAGGTCCGGGGGGCAAATGGGATCTCCGTCCGATGAGAATGATCGCGCTGCGCGACAGTTTCACGAAATGGCAAAAAGGTCTTGAACACGAAGGCTGGAACAGTCTCTATCTCAACAATCACGACCAGCCGCGCATGGTATCGCGTTTCGGGAACGACAAAGAGTACCGGATCGAATCTGCGAAAATGCTCGCGACGTTCCTTCACACGTTAAAAGGAACGCCGTACATCTATCAAGGTGAAGAGCTCGGGATGACCAATGTGGAATTCAATTCGATCGATGACTATCAAGACATCGAAACGCTGAACATGTACCGAGAAAAAGTGATTGAAAACGGGGAGGACCACGATAAAGTCATGCATTCCATCTATGTGAAAGGCCGCGACAACGCCCGCACCCCGATCCAGTGGGATGACAGTGAGCACGGCGGCTTCACAACCGGGACACCGTGGCTGAAAGTGAATCCGAACTACAAGGAAATCAACGTCAAACACGCAATGGCTGACCCCGATTCCGTTTTCCATTACTACCGCAAGCTGATCGGGCTCCGCAAAGAAAACCCGATCATGGTCTACGGCTCGTATGACCTCATCATGCCGGACCACGACCAGATCTACGCGTACACTAGGAAATATGAAGGCCAGACCATGATCATCATGCTGAACTTCTCAAGCGGCACACCGGTATTCCAACTGCCTTCTGACTTTGAAAGCAAAGGTGAGCTGTTGATCAGTAACTATGATGTAAATGGAGACGAAGACATTCATGAAGTGGAACTACGGCCTTATGAGGCTCGGGTTTACTTGATGAAATAATCGATACTGGAAAGAGACTGGGACAAAAGTGTGTTAGTCTAAGTAAAACCCGAACTAATTTGCCTTTCAGGAGGCAAGTAAGTTCGGGTTTTTAGTTTGTTTTAATTTAAAATGAGATAGTAGCACTTTCCAGCGGTTGATTGGAGTGCAAGACGAAGACTCCTGCGGGAAGAGTAGCTTATTAGAAAAGCGGAAGGGCTTTGCTCAGAGGCGTGTGGCATAAGACGAATCGGCCACGAAGGCGTTCTTTGCCTTCTTGGTCGGTTTGGCTTATGACATGTGCCTCTAAGCCCTGCAGCTAGACATGTGAGACCCCGCAGGAACGAAGTGACGAGGAGGCTCACGGGCTACCCGCGGAAAGCGAAGTCTTGCACGGAAATCATTAGCGGCATTAACATTCTATACTGAAATTGTTCGTCTTTATATGGTGGTTTTTTAGTTTCGTCCCAGCCTCTTTTCTGTTTTTGATTAAAGGAAAAAGGAACCCATTCATTCAAGTTCCTTGTCGTACGTCCATTATTTACGGTTCTTTTGACTTCCATCCGTTTGTACAGACGAGATTTCAACTTTATCACTCATCTGCTTTTCAGCCAGCTTCTTCGCTGCTTCATGCTGCTGTTCTTGAGTAGGCTTTGACATGTTCCATTCCTCCCTCATTCGTGCTATTTCTTTCTTAGTATTGGTTTTATGGTATAACTTATTCTTATTTAGATACATTTAATAAGGTTTAAACCGGTTCCAGCTGTTGATTGGAGTGGAAGACGAAGACTCCTATCAGAAAAGCGGAAGGGCTTTGCTCAGAGGCTTATGACATGTGCCTCTAAGCCCTGAAGCTGGACAGTTAAATCTCCTTACGAGGCGACTAGGAGGCTCACGGGCTACCGCGGAAAGCGAAGTCTTCCACGGAAATCAACAGCGGTGTTCAAGGGAACCATCATTTATATCTGAAATAGCCCCTATGTAACAAACAAGTATCCGATATTCTGTCATAAACACAGGACTATCGTGGGGTTTTGTCGTTTTAAATCGAATTCTGTTGGATATCAAGGTATAATTTAGTACTGATGATAGATTCATACATAAGGGAGGAAAACATGATGGGATGGGTAATCGCCATTTTGTTTGGTACAGCCGTCGTGCTGCTCATTTTATCGTTTATCAAAACGACGCAATCCAAATCACAACTGGAACAGCAAATGGAGCATGTTTCGATTTCAGTATTGAATGAAGTCCATGAACTTGAGAAACAAATACGGAACATGCAATTAGATGCAGAAATTACGGCACAGCAGTCAGGGGCAATGGAAGCTTCCTCTGAAGAGCGCCTCATGCTTCGTGACATGCTTGATATGCATAAACGCGGGTATTCAATTGAAAGCATAGCATCAAAAAAACAGCTGCCTTCAACCGAGGTCGCGCACATGCTTGCTCCATACATGTCAAGAAAGGCTGAAAGGGGCATGGTTGCACAATGACACCTAATTCCCTGCGCAGTTTTGCATTAGGCCTTTTACTTGCAGCGACTGTTACTGGAGGGTTCTATTTCTTCGGACCTTCAGAAGCGAAGAGCACGGAGAAAGCGGATCAAACAGTTAAAACAGAAAAACTTACAGAAGACGACATGATCGAACAACTGACATCCAATGGTTTCGTTGTACAGACAGAAGACGAATGGAACAAGCAGATCGCCGCTGTAAATGAGAAAAAAGAAGAAAAGACCAAAAAGAAATCAGAGAAGAAAAATGATGACGGTGTTGTCTACCGCACCATCCTGAATGTATCGATGGGAATGACGAGCATCGACATCGGGAATGCATTGGAAGAAGCAAAAATCATCGATGACGGCATGAAGTTCTACAAAGAAGTGGAAAATCGCGGTCTAGAAAATGAACTAAGACCAGGTACATTCCAAATCGAAAGCGGAATGAGCATGGATGAAATCATTTCGATCATTTTTGAATAGGTTTATTTGAAAGCTCCTTATTATCAGGGAGCTTTTTAATTTTACAAAAAATTGAAACTTTACCATCTTGATTTCGTAAATAAGAGTAAGAGGTGATTCAAATGTCAGGAATATTCTTTATCATTTTAGTGCCCTTTCTTATCACATTCATAGCGATCTTCGTGACCAACTCATCCAAAGGTACCTATACTGGAGGCGGAGGACATACAACTTATTACGGAGGCGAAACCGGGAGCTCCGATTACTGCGGAGGAAATGATGGAGGTTTCAGCGGTGGAGACGGAGGCTGCGGAGGAGGGGGAGGCGAGTGAGCCTCCTTTTTATAAGGGAGATGATTATATGAAGCAATGACTATTGTTATTCAGCATGGCCATGATTGTCATCTTCGGAGGTGGTTTCCTGATCCGGCTTGTAAGAGACGGGGATTTCTACATAGCTGAATTTGCCGGGGGAATGTCAGGAATTGCTTTGTTGATCATGACAATGTTTGTGAAGAAAGGAAGAAATAAGCCATCATATAGGGACTGAAGAATCCTGAAGAATGTGAGGGGCGTGCTTTTTTGTTGTGCAATCCATCCCAAAAGACAATTTCCGCTGGAGGAAATTGTCTTTTTCAGTGACAAAAAGTAATTTTTGTATATAATGGTAATATATAGTGCATTACATGAGTAATGTACTAATGTGGTTAGTTAGTAAAAGAGGTGGTGGGATTCTGGTGTTAAATCCTGATAGTATGAAGCCGATTTATGTGCAAATCGCGGAGTGGCTCGAAACAGAAATACTGAACGGGATCATTGAACGCGATCAAAAAGTCTATTCACAATATCAATTGGCAGAGATGTTTAACATCAATCCGGCAACGGCTGCAAAAGGGATCAACCTGCTGGCGGACGAACAAATCCTTTATAAAAAGAGGGGGCTGGGGATGTTTGTCGCAGCAGAGGCAAGAGACATCATTTTGAAAAAGAGAAAGAATACGAAGCTTAGCGGGATGGTCACCGATCTTGCCAGAGAGGCCGTTCAGCTGAAGGTCGATGAGGAGGAACTGGTCGCCATGATCAGGGAAATGCACCGGAAGGAAAAGGGGGAAGGGTCATGAATGTTGTGGAATGCAATGGTTTATCAAAGCAATATGGCAGTCATAAGGCACTGAACGATTTGAACTTTACACTATCGGAAAATAAGATTACCGGGCTGATCGGCAGGAACGGAGCGGGAAAAACGACGCTGCTTAAAATAGTCGCAGGGTTTCTTCATCATACTTCAGGGGAAATACGCGTATTTGGAGAAAGTCCTTTTAATAACCTGAAAGTATCCGCAAATACCATCTTCATCGATAATGAAATGAGTTTTTCCAATGGATTGACGCTGTTTGAATTACTTGAAACCGCGGGAAGCTTCTACCCGAACTGGGACAGCGAGCTTGCTCACCGCTTTTTTTCATATTTTTCCTTCAATCCGAATCAATATCATGGCAACCTCTCCAAGGGAATGAGAAGTACGTTCAATATGATCATTGGTCTTGCTGCCCGCTGCCCGCTTACGATTTTCGATGAGCCGACGAGCGGGATGGACGCAGCCACGAGGAAAGATTTCTACCGGGCGCTTTTAAAAGAATATATCGCCCATCCGAGAACGATCATTCTTTCCAGCCATCTGCTGGGGGAAGTGGAGGATATTTTAGAAGAAATCCTGCTGATCAAAACAGGAGAAAAGTTTCTTCATATGGGGATTGATGAGCTAAAGGAATTTGCGATTGGTGTCCGGGGAAAGACGGATGTGGTCACCGGCTGGATGGGAGAAATCGAGCCGATTCATGTGCAGGATATGGGAGCAGGGATGACTTATGCCGTTATGAAAAATGACCGGCCGCAAACAGCACTTGAAGAAGCCAGTGCGCTGGGACTTGAACTGACCTCTGTTTCCGCTGAGGACGTCTGCAGTTACTTAACCAGTCAATCGAAGGGGGGAATCGACGATGTATTTAGCAGAGGTTAATGCGTGGCACCTTGTAAAAAAGCAATACCGTTACAAACTGAAATCCTATTTTGGCGTGTTCACTTCATTGATGGCCATTCAGCTTCTCGCGATCTTTTTCTCTTTTAACGGGACGGGGATGAGCGGAGGATCGTCGGGGACCCTTGATTATGAAGTTCATTATATGACAAATGATCTCATCCAGATGTTCATGATGCTCTGGGCATTCATTTCCGCAATCATCATTACGACGAAGGCTTACCGGTACGATGATTATGCTTTCGTTACGAATCGCAGGATCAGCCATTATTCCAATGTTCTGATTCTCTTTTCAGCAAGCGTGTTTGCAGGCATCACCGTTATTCTGTCGGGCCACGTGTTCAAACTGATCACCTATTTTTCAAAAGACCCATCTTCCATTATGGTGGATTCTTTGACGACAGGGGAATTGTTGACAGGCACGGCTGCCTCGATCCTATACATTTTTCTCTTTGCGAGCGCGGGATATTTTGTGGGGATGCTGGTGCAGTTTAACAGGGTTTTCTCCTTCTTATTGCCGGCTGCGTTTTTTGGAACTTTGATCCTGGATGGGTTAACCAGGGAGCCTGCTTTGCTCGTAAATACATCGACATTCTTTGGAGCGGAAACCTCATTCTTTGTCTTTCTAATAAAAATTCTAGGAGTGTCGTTCATCTTGCTTCTTGCAAGCATGGGAGTTTCCAACCGAATGGAGGTTAGAAAATGAGTATGCTGCTGATGTTTTTGCCTATCTTTATCATTCTCGTCCTTGTAGCGGGGGTGGCGACGTTTATGGTCAGGGCGAGCCGCAGAAAAAGGGTCGGCTCAAAGAAGTCCAGATGGATGATCGGCGGCTATACACTTATCTTGCTCGCTGCTGCCGTTCTATCGGTCAGTGTACTCTCTGACAAAGGGGAAGAGTTCAAGACATTGACGGCTGAAGAGTTGAAACTGATTGAGAGTGAGCAAATGAGAGTGATGGATGCCGCACATTCCGGAAAGCTTCAAAATGTTGAGGGCGGCTATACCAACAAAAATAGCTGGTCATTTCCTTATGACGATCAGCAACTGGATATCACCTATTTAGATGATGAAACAGCTTCCGTGATGGTCTTTGTACAAGAGAAGGACACAAATGATGATGTCATCGAAGCCATACACTACACAGGGAATGTATTCGTCGATGGGATGGATATGACAGACAAGAAATCATCTGCGGAATTGGAATTGAGGGGCAAAATTCTTTCTATCAAAGCCCCCGAAATGGTTTCCGTGAATGTTACCAAGTTTTCGTCAGGCTTTCCATTTCAGCAATTTACCGGTGAGAAAAACTGGTTTTTCGGAGAACGTCCTAGTATGGGGTTCGGCCACGATTTCATACTGCTGAAAGTGCCGGAAGACGTGGAGGTAGACGGGCACACCAACTATGTAAGAGCTGAATAGTAAAAGGGATTAAGAGACAGGTCATCTCCCTTTTTCTTTTTAGCTATACCGCTTAGGCATGGGTTTAAATGAAGGGGATATCTTCCTTTATATATCCAGCAGAAACCTGAATCAACCACCTCAAACTGTATATCCTACTCTCTAGGGGGTGATTCACGATGGCAAACCAAAATCAAAACAATCAAAACCAAGGAAAAGTGGCACAGGGCATCAAGAATACCGCAGGTGCTGCATTCCATACCGTTCACAGTGCACTCGAAACTACGGAAGATGCAGCAATGAGCGTGGTTGACGGAACGGCAAAAGCTGTTAAAAACGTAACTGGTAACCAAAATGGTCAGAACCGATAAATAAAATAGGCCCGTCCTTCACTGCATTAATGCGTTAACGTGGTCTGGGACGGGCCTTTGCCGTGGAAGGCACCCACTATTATTCCTGCAGGAACAGGGCCGCATATACATATCGTTTGGCGGCTGATTGATAATAAGCGGCTTGTACACTTAAGGAAGAGACAATGAGCACATTCAGTACCGAGTTCACTTGTCCTTCATTCAGGTGTTTGAACGTTGGCAGGATGTTTCGGCATTCATCATGGATGAATTGTTCGATCCACTCGTTCATGGGCCCATCCCCCTCCATGTGAGGGATCGGACGGTGATGGAGTTTTTCAAATATGGATGCATAGGCTGAATACAGGTCGATGGGATGGATGATGTCGTCTGACCGGTCTTCAGGATTATTAAAGATAAGCGTCAGGATCTTCCGGATGGAATCAAAGTCAAGTGACGACTTTAAATCCTCGACAATCAAGAGCATGGTTGCCTGGTCTACATTGTATTTCTTCCCGATTTGTGGGCTTCCCACCAGTTCTTTGATATCCCGTTTCACCCAGTTCTGAACAGCACTAGGTGAAAGGTGGGTATATTCGATCTGATTACCGAGGGACACAATTTCATTGATTGAGAATCCGATTTCACTTTTGGAGTGCTTGATGATCTTTTCAAAGATGGTAGGGACGCCTGATGAAAGTAGATTGACTATATCTTCTTGATTCTTAAAGGACCAGGAATTCTTCAATATCTGGATAGGGGTGTTGACGTGCTGGCCGTTCAAAGAATGCAGCAAATCGGCCATTTCCTTTCGTGACAAAGTAAACCGTTCCACAATCCAACCCCCTTCGTTCTATATATTCTTCCTTAATAGTAAGACTTCCCCTCAGCCCCGTCAATTCCACCCCCAGTAAAAATGGATTGAAGTTTACCTATAAAAGTTCTATAATAGGTTCAAATATAAGTTCATATGAACTTAAAAACAGGAGTGAACATGAAGATGGGTAAACGTATTTTTTATTTCCTTTTAACCAACGTCCTGGTCCTGCTCACCATCTCCATCATTTTTTCGGTGACTGGAGCCGGAAACTATATTAATGAAACGGGCGGAATTGATTTCGGGGCATTATTGATCTTTAGTGCCATCATCGGCTTTTCCGGATCATTCATTTCACTGGCGATGTCGCGCTGGATGGCCAAGAAAATGATGAATGTCCGTGTGCTTGATCCGAATGGTCCATTGTCGGCAGCCGAACAGGGGATTGTGGAGAAGGTCCACCGCTTGTCAAGGGCGGCGGGACTTATGCATATGCCTGAGGTTGGAATTTATGATTCTCCGGAAGTGAATGCGTTCGCAACAGGCCCTTCGAAAAAACGATCGCTTGTTGCTGTATCGACCGGGCTTCTTCGCGAGATGGACGACGATGCAGTGGAAGGTGTCATTGCCCATGAGGTTGCCCACGTGGCAAACGGCGACATGGTGACCATGACGCTTCTGCAAGGTGTGGTTAATACATTCGTTGTCTTCCTTTCAAGGATTGCAGCATGGATTGCCTCCCGTTTTGTAAAAGAAGAAATGGCACCGATCGTCCATTTCATTGCCATCATCCTTTTCCAGATCATCTTCTCGATCCTTGGCAGTTTAGTGGTCTTCGCATACTCCCGCCACAGGGAATTCCATGCCGACAGAGGCGGAGCGGACCTTGCCGGGAAGGATAAAATGGTCCATGCCCTGCGCATGCTTAAAGACTATTCCAGCCGGATGAGAGGCGGGGACGATACGGCGATTTCCACGTTGAAAATCAACGGGCGCAGAAAATCAGCCATTTTCTCGACTCACCCGGATCTCGATGACCGAATCGAGAGACTTCAAGCTAAATAATAAAAGCCCGTCCCTCACTGCGTGAACACGTTAAAGCAGTCTGGGACGGGCTTTTATTTTTGCCGCACATATTGTACTACAATGTCATTGTGTATTTCTTTAATTCCTCTCTGTCATTAGGCAGAGCCACGAATCCTTCATGCTTCATCCCGAGCTTTTCAAGGAGTCTTGAAGATGAGTGGTTATCCTTTGTTGTTATCGCCACAATCCGCTTTAACCCGTGCTCCTTCGCAAACTCTAATGTACCAGTCGCTGCCTCATATGCATAGCCTTGTGATTGATAATCAGAGAGAAACGCAAAGCCGATGTCCACGTCTTCAAGCCCCTCCCGTTTGATCAATCCGCACAGCCCGATCGGAGTATGATTTTCCTTCAATTCGGTTAGGAAAAGGCCAAACCCTTCCTTTTCATACATTGCACGCGGCCCTGTTTGAATATAGGTCACTGCGTCCTCAGGCGTATGGATCCCTTTGTCGCCTATATACTTCAGCCATCCAGGCTCATTCAATAATGCAAAAATGAACCCGGCATCCTGTTCTTCCACCCAGCGTAGAATGAGCCGGTCTGTTTCAATAACTTTCATAGTGGCACCTCGTTTGCTTTTTCTATCCATATAGTAAATCATTTTTCCTATCGTGGACAGTCCTTAGCAGCGTAAAATGATGCGTGACCGTTTCTTCTCAAGGTATAACAATCCTCAGGCAGAGGAGACTATAACGTGGTATGACTTATGTTAGTATGGGGATAGATAAGATAACAACGGCAACTGAATTGGCCTTACGATAAAAGTCAAAAGTAAAGAAGGGGATATGATGATGCAGGAAAATAATCAAACGGAAGCCGGCTGGAATTTTGACAATAGCTATGCGGAACTTCCGCAGTCATTCTTCAAAAAACAGATGCCGTCTCCCGTACGTTCTCCGGAGCTGGTCATCCTTAACGGTTCGCTGGCTGACTCATTGGGACTCGACGCAAAGATCCTTCAAACTGAATCCGGGGTGGAGGTGTTTGCGGGCAACGAGCCTCCTGAGGGTGCCGAGCCTTTGGCACAAGCCTATGCAGGTCATCAATTTGGGCATTTCACCATGCTCGGCGACGGGCGGGCGATCCTGCTTGGTGAGCAGATCACCCATTCAGGTGAACGGTTTGATATTCAACTTAAAGGACCGGGCCGGACACCTTATTCCCGCGGGGGTGACGGCCGCGCAGGCTTAGGGCCGATGCTCCGCGAGTACATCATCAGTGAAGCGATGCATGCCCTGGGTATCCCTACTACCAGAAGCCTGGCGGTTGTTACGACGGGGGAATCGATCATCCGTGAAACCGCGCAGGCGGGGGCCATCCTTACACGTGTGGCAGCCAGCCATCTGCGTGTCGGTACGTTTGAATATGCTTCAAGATTTGGGACTGAAGATGATGTCCGCGCATTGGCCGATTATGCGATCGACCGCCATTATCCGGAAGCGGTCAAGGCAGAGAACCGCTATCTGGCTTTATTGCAGGAAGTGATCAAGCGGCAGGCATCCCTGGTTGCCAAATGGCAGCTGTCCGGCTTCATCCACGGAGTGATGAACACCGACAATATGACGATCAGCGGGGAAACGATTGATTACGGACCTTGCGCATTCATGGACACATTTGATCCGGCGACGGTATTCAGTTCCATTGATCGGCAGGGCCGCTACGCGTATGGCAATCAGCCGCCGATTGCAGGCTGGAACCTTGCCCGTTTTGCAGAAACCCTGCTGCCGCTGCTGAATGAAGAAGAGAAGAAATCCCTTCAACTCGCCCAGGATGCAATATCAGAATTTCCTAAGTTGTATCATGCTGACTGGCTGAAAGGAATGCGAGCAAAACTGGGACTCTTCAATGAGGAGGAACAGGATAAAGCTCTTATCGAAGAACTCCTCGGCATGATGCATAAGCAAGAAGCTGATTATACGAATACTTTCCGTGCTTTGACGTTCGCGGATAAGCAGGCGGATTCTGAGCTGTTTCAGTCTCAGGAATTTGCTCAGTGGCAGGGTCGCTGGCAGGAAAGACTGGATGGACAGCGGGAAACGAAAGCCGATGCCCATCAATTAATGAGAAACAGCAACCAGGCCGTCATCCCCCGGAATCACCGGGTGGAAGAAGCACTTTCCGCTGCCGTTGATCAAGGGGATTTCACTGTTTTGAAAAACTTGCTTAGGGTTCTTTCCAACCCTTATGCACATTCCCCGGAACAGGAAAAATACTGTGCACCTGCGCCTCCGTCCGAGCGTCCTTACCGAACGTTCTGCGGCACATGATAATGATTAAGGCCCGTCCCTCGACACGTTAACGCGTTACCAGTTCGAGGGACGGGCCTTCACTATGTTTCATATTTCAAGTTACAGGGAAAATGCGACTAGAAGCAACTTGACAGGAGGAATATGAAATGGCGAAGACGATATTTATCACGGGCGCGGGAAGCGGACTTGGAAGAGGCGCTGCGCTCGGTTTGGCAAAGGAAGGCCACCGGGTGATCGCGACGACGGAACTTACTTCCCAGAAGACGGATCTCATGCGGGAAGCGGAAGATAAAGGGCTGGAGATGGAAGTATTCAAGCTCGACATCACCAATCCACGCGACCAGGAACAAATTGCAAAGTATGATTTCGATGTGTTCGTGGCGAATGCAGCGATCAATGAAGGCGGACCGCTCGCGGAAGTGCCGATGGACCGGTTCCGGGCCCTTTTTGAAGTGAATGTATTTGCGACGCTTGAAACCGCACAGATCGCGGCAAAGAAACTCGTGGAGAAGAGAAGCGGGAAAATCATCTTCATGAGCTCGATGGCGGGAATTTCTGCGACGCCATATGTCGGCCCTTATACTGCTACAAAGCATGCAGTCGAAGGAATCGCCCAAACGATGAAATCGGAACTGGAAGAGTTCGGCGTGAAGGTCGCGACCATCAACCCGGGAGCCTTCGAGACCGGCTTCAACAAACGAAGCGGGGAAGAAATTTGGAAATGGTTCGATGATGAGAAGAATTTTACCCGCAGGGAAGATATCGAGGAGCAGCAGGAAGGGCTGAAGGATCAGTTCGATCCTGAGGATATGATTAAGAAGATGATTGAAATCATCCCAGCCGAGACCCATAAATTCCGAACCGTCTATCCTGAAGAAACGGAGAAACAGCTGAAGGAAACGCAGAAGGAACGCTGGGAGATGGAGATTTAAAGTAATAAAGTGAGGGGTCTTATAAAAGCACATTCAATTTTGAATGTGCTTTCTAATTGTGGGAAATATCATTATCCCAAGCTCTCATGATGGTATGGAAAAGAGAGCAATCACTTACAACGTGATGGAATAAACACGAACATTATTTTAAATAAATTGAAATAAATTCGTATTTATGGTTGAATGCATCTATTCGCTCTGTTAGACTTGCCTAGTAATCAACTACATATGATACTCGTATAAATTCAGTAATATGGTCTGAGAGTCTCTACCTGGTTCCCATTGAAAGAACCAGACTACGGGTTAAAGTATCGTTCGGGTTTTTGATGGAATTCGAATCGGGTGGAACCAGCATAATGTGTATGTACCCTTGAAGATACTTTGACTTCACAGGTCTGGAAGGTAGGAATCTCTCCTTTTCCGGGCCTTTTTCTATTGTCTTTTACGGGTACACCATTCAACAGGAGGGACCAACATGTTAAAGAAACTATCAGCTTTCATCACCCTGGCTGTTCTGGCAGCCGTTGTTTTGACAGGATGCAGCACATCACAGGAGCAAGGGGCTGCCGAAGCAAAGGAACAACAGCCGATCATCGTACAGGGACCGATGCCGATCGAGGCTGAAAAATTGGCAGATCGTTTAGAAGATGTAAAAGAAGAGAAATCAGGATCATTCGTCTTTTATAAAGGGAAACTGGATGGTTATCCGGTGATCATTGCGAAAACAGGGAAGGGAATGGAAAATACGGCAGCTGCAACGGCAGTGGCCATCGAAAAATACAACCCGGCGGCCATCATCAATCAGGGAACATCAGGCGGGCATGATCCCGGCTTACACGTCTTTGATATAGTGCTCGGAAAGAGAACGGTCAATTTGGGCTCATTAAAGACAGGCTCTTTAAATGAGAATGAAGGAATCGAGCCGAAGAACTGGATCCCGATGGACTTGATGGCGTCTGAAGGAAGTGCGGGAGAAGATCCGGATGCGGAGAATATCCGTTATTTCAAAGGTGACGAACAACTGCTGGCAGCAGCGACAGCTGTAAAAGATGAATACGAGAAAGGCAAAGTAGTAGAGGGCACGATCGGTTCTGCTGATGTATGGAACAATGAAGTGGACCGGATCAATTGGTTCCATGAAAAGTTCGGCACCTCGGTGGAGGAAATGGAAGGCGCGGCGGGAGCACAGATTGCCGCAGCTTATGATGTACCTTACCTCGGGATAAGAGTGTTATCCAACAATAAAGTGAACGGCGGGGAGTACAATCCAAAAACTGCCGAAGCTAATCAGGCCTATGTCTTAGAGGTCCTGAAAGAATACATTAAAACTAAATAAAATTGGGTGTAACTAAACCAAGGCCCGTCCCTCGCTGCTTTAATGCGGTATCAGAACGAGGGACGGGCCTTTTTGCTTTTGAAGAGTTTAATGGTTTAGAAAATGAAAGAATTAGGGAATGATACATTTATGTGAATATCCGGGATTTGGAAGAGAGTCATCGGAAATGGACATTACTAAATCCAAGGAGGAAATGAGTATGAGAGCGATTGTAATCGATCAATATGGAGGAAAAGAAGTACTGAATGAACGTGAGGTTGAGCAGCCGGATATAGGGGACAATCAAGTCCTTTTATCTAACCATGCCACTTCGATCAACCCAATTGATTGGAAAGTGCGTGAAGGGTATCTCAAGGACATGCTCCCGTTTGATTTCCCAATCATCCTCGGCTGGGATGCAGCTGGTGTTGTGGCGAGTAAAGGGAAGAATGTAGAAGGCTTTGAAATCGGAGACAGGGTATTCGCAAGACCCGATACGACGAACCGCGGAACATATGCGGAATATGTGGTCGTAGATGAGAATCTGCTCGCGCCGATGCCTGACTCGATGAGTTTTGAAGAAGCCGCCGCCATTCCTTTGGCCGGATTGACCGCCTGGCAGTGTCTGGTTGATTTTTCGAAGATAAAAAAAGGAGATAAGGTTCTCATTCATGCAGGATCAGGCGGTGTCGGGAATTTCGCGATCCAGATCGCCAAAAGCTTCGGTGCGTATGTAGCTACAACGGCGAGCGGGAAGAACGAGGAATTTGTGAAATCATTAGGTGCAGATCAGTTCATCAACTACAAAGAGGAAGACTTCAGCGAAGTGCTTGAAGACTTTGATATCGTACTTGATTCGATGGGGGGAGAAGTCCAGTCCAAAAGCTATAAAGTGTTGAAAAAAGGCGGAAAACTTGTTTCTATCGCACAGCCCCCATCTGAAGAAGAAGCAAAAGAGTACGGAGTGGAAGCGGGATTCCTGTGGCTCGAGCCAAAAGGAGAGCAACTGAAGAAACTTGCCGACCTCTATGAAAACGGTGAATTAAAACCAATCGTAGGGGAAACCTTCCCATTCAACGAACAAGGATTGAAAGATGCTCACGCCTTAAGTGAAACACATCATGCTAAAGGGAAAATTGTCATTAAAGTAAGGGAAGATTAATTTGAAATAAGCAGAGAGGCTTCGCGGTTCAAAATGAACCCGGGGCCTTATTTTTTTGCGTCTATACGTGTGGGGACTCATCGTGAGGAAATGTAGGTGAAGAATTTTTTTGTGTGCCCGCCATCCTATTAAACAAAGATTACGAGCACGCTAAGTGGATAAATAACTGAACTTCGTCATACAAGTCTCCTTATATTCTTGGGGTATCTTGTTCTTAAAATAGCAGGTTCTGCAGGCGGGCACGCAGGTCCAGGTTTCTTTCGCTGATCCGTTTCAATTCAGGATCGGGACTGCTGAAGAAGAACAATTTGATGATGGCTGACATGAGATTTCCTCCTTTCATTTATTGATTTTTTAAAACAAGCGGTTCTTGAAATTCGCACGGCGGTCAAGAATCTCGTCATGGATCCGTTTCACTTCAGAATCCTGGCTGTTAAAGAAAAACAGTTTAATGATGGCTAGCATAAGAACACCTCCTTTCGATCATTGTGGTTAAAACAAGCGGTTTTTAAACTCGGCGCGGCGGTCAAGAATCTGATCGTGAATCAATTTTGTTTCATGATCAGTTGTGAAGATGTAACTGAAAAGGATGACGAGCATGTGAATTCTCCTTTCTTCGAGTGACTGAAGTTTTGGTGTTTTTTAAATCTTATGCAGGTGGTTTAATAATAGTGACACCTATGTCGTTATTATAAACGACATTCATGTCTTTTAGAACCCTTTTTTAAAATTTTTTCAAAAAAAGGCAAATACCTAAAGAAAATTAAGGTATTTTTCCCTCTTTATTAGAAGTTTCTAACTTTTTTAGTGAAGGTTAATATACTTGTTTATCACTTTGAACACCGCAGTTGATTTCCGTGCAAGACTTCGCTTTCCGCGGGTGACCCGTGAGCCTCCTCGTCGCTAAAGCTCCTGCGGGGTCTCACTTGTCTAGCTGCAGGGCTTAGAGGCACATGGCATAAGCCAAACCTTCCAAGAAGGCAAAGAGCGCATTCAAGGCCAATTCGTCTTATGCCAACCGCCTCTGAGCAAAGCCCTTCCGCTTTTCTCATTGGCCACTTCTCCCGCAGGAGTCTTCGTCTTGCGCTCCAATCACCTGCTGGAACTAGTAAAAACAACGATCACTTATAAAAAGGAAAATGCCAAAGATAATTAATTTTTCCCTCTTTATAAAAGTTCCTTACTTGATAAGAAGCTGCTTGCATAGACTGGAACTGTCGTTCTTTAGGATATATTCGTTGCCTAAGCCTAATTTTTAGATTTTTTAAAAAACATCTTGAAAAGTGACAATAGTGTCGATATAATTAAAATAAGAAAACGACATTGTTGTCTGTTTTAGGGAAAAGGGGGGCAAAGATATATGAGTTCATTATCATTAAGAAAGAATAAACACTTCATTACATTGATGACGGCACAGGCCATTTCGAGTCTGGGGGACTGGTTGAGTATTGTGGCGATCATTACGCTGGTAGGGTTGAAATGGGAAGCGACGCCGATGCAGATGTCATTCATCATCCTCAGCCTGGCACTTCCGATGGCGCTGTTAGGACCGATTTCAGGAACCGTGGCAGACAGGTTGGAGCGGAAGACGCTGATGATTTTATCGGATGTGGTGCGAGGGGGGCTCATACTGCTCTTGACCATCGCTTCGAACGTTTGGATGGTTTACGCCTGTCTGTTCCTCATTGGAATCTTTTCATCGGTCTTCGTGCCGGCGAAAAATGGGAAGTTAAAGGAACTGATTCCTGATGATCAAATCAAGGGAGCGATGTCCCTGACCTCCATGATCGATTCCAGCACGAAAGTCATCGGTCCGCTTGTAAGCGGGGTCCTTGTTTCAACGGTAGGAACGTATAATGTCTTCTATATCGATTCAGCCACATTTTTTGTTTCAGCCCTTTTGATTTTCTTTTTGCCTAAAGCAGTGAAGGCCGCTGAACCTCCTGTCGAAAACGGGGAGAAGGAAGGTGCCTCTTTTAAAGAGGAGTTAAAGGTTGGGTTTCAGTTCATCAAGAAGAGCATGTTCTTGATGTATGGGTTATTCTTGCTGGGTGTCTGCTTATTGATACTCCAATTATCCGATTCGCAGATTATCGTCCTGCTGCGGCAGCTGACGGATGCCTCACCGGATCTGTTCGGTTATACCGTGACCGGCTCGGGTGTGGGGATGCTTTTGACAGGGTTTTATCTTTCAAAGAAAACGGAGTATAATGCGTTTATCTATATGTGTATTGGCGTATTGGGGATCGGGCTTGGATTTGGATTGATGGGTGTCCTTACTTACTATGATGTGAGTCTTTCAGTGGTTTGGTTTCCTGCACTGGGATTGTTTGCTGGCGGTACCGCTGCCCTCGTGTTCATTCCATTCCAGGCAGCAGTGCAGGAAAAAACGCCTGTGCATATGACGGGAAGGGTGTTCGGGGTCATCAACAGTACCACCACGACAGCCACGATCATCGGACCTTTAGCCGGAGGTGCGCTTGCCACGGTCATTGGCATCATCCCTTCCTTCATCGTGACGAGTGCGCTAATGATTGTACTGTTCGCCATATCGATTGCCATTCGCAAAAAAGTTATAGAGGAGGAGAATCATGTCACCGAAAGTCAGCCAGGAACACAAGGAGCAGCGCCGTAATCAACTATTGCAGGCTGCTGAGGAAGTCTTTATTGAGCATGGCTATGAAAATACCACGATGAAACACGTGATGAATAAAGCGGGCGTGAGCAGAGGCGGTCTGTATCAATATTTTGATAACAAGGAAGATCTCTTTGAAGCGCTGATCGGGGAACAGCAGCAGGAAATCATCGATGAGTCGCTGAAGGCGATGATCGAGAAGCAAGGTTCACATTGGGATGCGCTTTTGTTGACCTTTCTGGGGGAATCAAAAAAACCGACCGATCACATGGATCCGCTCGCACCGTCGAAGCTCGAGTACTTCATAACAGGAAGAAACGATACGAGAAGGCGGGAGCATGCGAAAGAAAGGTATGATCATGCCTATGGAGTCACCGAAAAAATCATCATAGCAGGCATTGAGGCGGGGGAATTTGCACCCCGGTTTGATCCGGATGTCATTGCCAGGTACATCATTTCTTACGTTGACGGCTTGGCTGTGGATCATGCGATCGTGGGTTCCGAAAGCATCAAATTGAAAGAACAAACCGAATTGCTGATCGAATACCTCAGATGGGGGTTGAATGTGAAGGAGTGACCCTATCCAGGACAGTCCTTCACCACGCTAAAGGCCTGTCCCTCGCTGCGCTGACGCATTAGTGCGCCGCGGGACGGGCCTGTTTTTTCAATGGTTCTTATGGTATGATGATGAACTTAAAGACATGTAGCAGATAAGGAGGAGGGAACGTATGAGCAAACCGAAGAAAAAAAGCGGCACGGGTCAAGGGACAGGCAAGAAGGGCTGGAATCGCTGGCAGGCGGGAGCCAATAAGGCAAAGAGCAATAAACCTTATAAGAGTAAAGGTGTCAAGCATGGAAATAAATCGGATTCAGACAAATAAGTGCGTCTCGAACATCCGGCTGCAGCAAACTATTTTCAAAAAGATTTGCTTTTCGCTTCATTACCTGTTAAGGTTAGGAAGAATTATTTTTGTTCGGTCTGTAAGGAATGAAAGTATTTAAACTTTTCGCCTTTGATATCTAACTTGAGCAACAATAGTAATAACATGTGGACTCGGACTCCACACAGGAGGAAACAATTATGCAACAAGGTACAGTAAAATGGTTTAACGCAGAAAAAGGTTTCGGTTTCATCGAAATCGAAGGTGGAGAAGATGTATTCGTACATTTCT